>CAUEQX010000001.1 GCA_959020035.1 uncultured Collinsella sp.
TCCAAGTTAGACCATTTCAAATGGTTCGATGTCTGCCCGGATGCGACACTGAAGTAAGTGTCCATCCTCGCAGTATCCGGTTCTCAAGGTGCACGCCCCGCGGCTGATCCGGTCCGACCGGGCCGCGCGGCAAGGAGATATATTGCCAGACCGGAGGGGCCCCGGGGGCGGGAATCTGGGCGTACACATTTCCTACACATCTTGGAATCCGACTAACGTTTGCCAGCCGTTACCTACCGCTCGCCGAGCATCTCTTTATATAAGGCAGTCTCATGGTTAGAGCGGATACGTCCCCCTAGCTAAAGCACAGCCAGCATCGAGCAACTCATCACGTTCTTCCACCGAGAACCCCTCGGCGTAGACGCGCACCACTGGTTCGGTCCCGCTAGGACGGACCAGCAGCCACGTGTCATCCTCGAATGCCAAACGCAAGCCATCCATATGACTAACGTTTTGCGGCACCTTGCCACAAATCGACTTGGGGTTTACGCCCGGCAGCAGGGTTCGTAACGTTTCGGCATCTTCGGCCTCAAGGCGCAAATCCCGTCGACCGTAACTCGTCTTACCAAAACTGTCCTCGAGTTGGTCGACCAGAACGCCCAAAGGCGCGTCCGTCTTAGCCATAAGCTCACACAGAATCAGACAGGCGAGGATTCCATCGCGCTCGGGCATATGCGCGGCGATGCCGATACCACCGGCTTCTTCACCGCCTATGAGGACGCCGCCCTTCTTCATCTCCGCCGCTATATATTTGAAACCGACTGGTTTGACGGTCACGCGGCAGCCAAGCGCCTCGGCAATGCGACGCACGAGCGTCGAGCATGAAAGATTGACGACGACGCGCCCCTCCAAATTACGAAATTGAACCAAGTCGCCCAAAACGAGCGCCATGATCTGATGCGGATGTATATATCTGCCGCGCTCGTCAACCGCACCGATACGGTCGGCGTCGCCGTCGGTCACCAGACCAGCGCAAGCTCCGTCATCGATAACCGTGCGCTCGCAAGCGTCCACCCAAGGCTCAACGGGGTCGGGGCAGATATCTTCTTGGTCAGACGCCTGCCCGGCGTGAATCTCGTGCACCTCAACGCCAAGCTCGCGCAGCAAGTCGGCTAGATAACCCTGGGCTGCGCCGCCCATGGGATCGACAACCACGCGCAGGTGCGCGCCGCGGATGGCTTCGGCATCGACAAACGATGCCACCGCCTGCATATAGTCAGGAATGATATCCGCGGTGCGATATTGCCCCTCGATCCCCATTGGCTCGGGAGCCATGGTCTCTTCGAGCTCTTCGATGACATCCTGGTTGGCGGTCGAGCCGTCACCCATGCGAATCTTGAGGCACAGATAACCCTGCGGATGATGGGACCCCGTCACCATGAGCGCGCCGCACGCCTCACCGTCATAAGCCGCCGCCCACGTAAGGGCAGGGGTCGGAACAGGTCGCGAAGCGAGCACGGCGTCCAGCCCGTGCGCTGCTAGCACGCCCGCCGCAAGCTCAGCGAACTCGCTCGCCAGGGGCCGGGTGTCGAACCCTATATATACCGTTTTGCCCGGATTGGTCTTTTGCCACAACTCGCCGACGGCATCGGCGATACGGGCAACGTTATCGGCAGTGAAGTCCTCATCGACGCGAGCGCGCCAACCGTCAGTTCCAAAATGAATTATCGCGCACACGCGCAGACACCTCACAGTGTTTGGATCATGGTACGCGTGAGGTATACCCGCAACACGCACTCAGCAACCTGCCGGCACCAGCATTCACCATTTGGGCAAATGCTGCCGAGGACATGCAAGCAATAAAAAAACCGCCCCGTATGGAGCGGTTTTGCCCTTTATATATCGAGCGCCTCGGCCATCGCTGCCGTAGTGATTGCCGTGGTTCCACAGCAACTGCCCACCATTGCGGCGCCGGCATGTCTCCATTCGATGCATGCGCGCGCGAAAGCTTCGGGATTCTCGTGCCATACGGGGCCATCCTGAGTCTGGACCGGATCGCCTACGTTGGGACGCACCGTAACGGGAGTAGTCGCCGATGCAACCATCCTGGGCACCGCCGCATTCGCGGCCGCAAGCGAACAGCAATTAACACCAACCGAGTTTGCGCCGTGTTTTTCGGCGTACAAAACGGCTGCCTCGATGTTGAGGCCATCGCCCAGCAGGTCGCCTTTATCGTCAACGACAAAACTCACCAGAACAGGCATGCCGTCGGCGGCATCTCGGGCGCCGGCAAGCATGGGCTGCAGATTACGGATAGACGTCACCGTCTCGATCAGCAGACCGTCAACACCAGCATTGAGCAAGGCGTGCGCCTGTTCGCGCGCAATGCCGCGGATTTCACGATACTCGACAGAGTCCTCGGCAAACCACTCAATACCGATCGGGCCCATCGAGCCCAGCAGTAGCTGAGGGTGCGCCTGGCGGGCATCGTCGACGGCCCCGCGATTGACCTCCGCCACGGACGGCGCAATCTGGTCGTGCTTGAGGGCATAGCTCGATGCCTGAAAGGTATTGGTAATGAGCACCTGCGCGCCGGCGGCGACATACAAGCGATGGATACGAGAAACGGTCTGCGGCTCTGCCAGATTCCAAAACGCCGGTGGAATGTCGGCGGCATCGTACTCACTCAACAAAACACTGCCCATGGGGCCCTGCGCCAACAAGGTCTCGCTCGACAAGCGGCGCGTAAGTTCCTCGGCACCAAAGCGGTTGTAATAACTCGTATCCATATATATCCCGCTATTCCTCGACGCTGATTCCCTGCTTTTCGAGATAGGCGAGCCAGCGGCTCATCGTGTCCTCGGATAGCGCATGCTCCATCATGCAGGCCTCGGAATCGGCTCGCTCAAATTCGACACCGAGCTCCTGAACCAAAAACGTGCGGATGAGGCGATGACGGTACCAGATAGCCGTGCCAACCTCGCGGCCGCGATCGGTCAGGATCACCTTGCCGTAGTGCGATTGCTCGACAAGCTCGGATGCCTTGAGAGCCGAAACCGCTTTATTGACCGATGCCTTGGAGACGCCAAGGCGCTGCGCGATGTCGACCGATCGAACGCCGTTGGTTTCCCCCTCTTCGCTTTCAATGCGAACCATGCACTCCAAGTAGTCTTCGTTCGCCACCGTCAGATGTAGTTCGCGCGAGCTATTTGTCGTATCCATGATCTTCCGTCCCTTCTGCATTCAATGGCTGATTCTACCCCATCCAAGCGTCGCGGTATGCCGTGGCATACCGTGCTAGAGTTCTTGTTGCACACGACGACCAAGATTGGAGCGGTCTTTATGGAAAACACCACCACGAACCCCGATGTCCTCGAGCGCTTTTTGCGCTACGTCCAGATCAACACGCAGTCCGAGGATGCAAACTGCGACCAGGTACCCTCGAGCGCCGTTCAGTTTGACCTTGCCAACGTGCTGGCTGAAGAGCTGCGCGAGCTTGGTGCGGAAGATGCCCACGTGACCGAGCACGCCTATGTCTGCGCGCATATCCCCGCAAGTGCGGGCGCTGAGGACAAGCCCGCCCTGGGCCTGATCGCCCATCTCGACACCACCGAAGTTGCACCGGGTGCCGGCGTGAAACCGCACATCGTACACTACGAAGGCGGCGACCTGGTCTGCGGCACGGTTGACGGTAAGCCCGTTGCCATGAGTACCGCCAAGCTTCCCGCCCTGAACGACCTCGCAGGTGAGGACCTGGTCTGCAGCGATGGCACCACGCTGCTGGGCGCGGACGACAAGGCAGGCGTCGCCGAGATCATGTCGCTTGTCGCGCGTATCGCTCAGGACCCTTCTCTGCCCCATCCCGCACTCGGCATTTGCTTCTGCCCTGACGAGGAGATCGGCCACGGAGCCGAGCTGTTGGATATCGATACCTTTGGCTGCAAGTACGCCTACACGGTCGACGGCGGCCCCATCGGCGAACTGGAGTGGGAATGCTTTAACGCCGCCGAGGCGACCGTCTGCTTTGAGGGCCAGTCCATCCACCCGGGCGACGCTAAGGGCCGTATGGTCAACGCAGGCAATCTGTTCTGCGACTTCAACGCGTTGCTCCCCTACGTACAGCGCCCGGAGTATACGGAAGGCTACGAGGGCTTTTATCACCTTGAGGGTGTATCTGCGACCGTCGATCACGCCACAGCGCGCTATATCGTCCGCGACCATGACGCCGCCAAGTTCCAGCAGAAACTCGACCTTATTTATGCCGCTGCCTCGATGCTCAACCAGCGTCTGGGTGAGGAGCGCGTGACGGTCGAGATTAAGCAGCAGTATCGAAATATGGCCGAGATCGTTCGTGACTATCCCGAGCTTATTGATGTTGCCAAGGAAGCCTACCTTGCCTGCGGCGTTGAGCCCCAAGTGCTGCCAATTCGTGGCGGCACCGACGGCGCCCAGCTGTCGTTCCGCGGTCTGCCCTGCCCCAACCTTTCCACCGGCGGCTATTGCTACCACGGCGTCAACGAGTTCGTCCCGGTCAGTTCGCTCGTCAAGATGACCGACGTCCTGCAGGAGCTCGTCGCCCGCTTTGCATAAGCCTGGCTGCATAAGCCCAAAAGACGAATCGCCCCGTCCTCAACCGAGAACGGGACGATTTTTTTGCTGCAACGAGAACAGGTTGACGCACGCCAGCCTCTTAACGCAAGGAGTGTCCCAAACTGCCGGCACATAAGAAACGTCCCCAAGTGCCAAGTGCATCAAGAGTGTCCCCTTTGACCAGTCGTTTAAGAACGTCCCCAATGACTAACGTCGCAGGTTGAGGACGGGCAGCGAGCGGGTCGCATTTGAGACAAGGTGACGTGAAACGAAAGGGCGCTGACCTTCTGGTCGCGCCCTTGAAGTTGAACGTCAGATTGTCCAAATGCGGCCCGCGCAGCGTCAAGCGGTTACGCGGTTTGGTAAAACCGCGTAACTTAGTAGTTGGCTTCGTAGCCGTTGCCGTCGCCGGTGGGTTCTTCGTAGTAGTCCGAATCGCTCGAATCGCTTGAGTCATCGGAATCGTCAGAGCTGACCGATGAGGTTGCGGTACCGTTTGCGTAGTCGTCAGACGTGTTGTTGTTCAGGTCGCCGATCGTAGAGCTGGAACCGTCGGAAAGACCCATGGTGTTGGGACCCTTGGGATCCTTGCCGGCATCGACGCGCTCCATCATTTCCTTGAGCTCGTCCTCGTAGACAAAGACGTAGCTCACACCGTCGATCATGGTGCTGTCGTCGGCGTACGAGGGCAGGTTGGCCGAGTAGATACCGTCGACATCCATACCGCGCATGGCGTTGACCGTAGCCACGATATCCTGAACGCTCATATCGGTTACAAGCATATCGGACAGCGAATTAACCAGGCCAAAGATCTTCGTGGCATCGAAGTTATTGAGAATCTGGTTGGCAAGGGCGCCAAGCACCTGACGCTGGTGGCGCATGCGCGTGTAATCGCCGTCGGCATAGGTGTAGCGGCAGCGGGCATAGGTAAGGGCGGTGGCACCGTCCATATGCTGCTGGCCAGCGGTAATCTTAATATCCAGGTGCTCGGGGTCGTCAACATCATCGGTTGCGTTAATGTCGATACCGCCAACCGAATCAATCAGCGCCTGCATACCGTCGAAGCTGACCTCGGCATAGTGGGAAATCTGAACACCGCACAGCTCGTTGACCGCCTCGACCATGGCCTCGGCGCCGCCAACGGTATGGCAGGCGTTGATCTTCATGGTCTCGCCCTTGTACTCGACCTTGGTGTCGCGCGGAACGGAAATGAGCGTCGCCTGCTTTTGCGTGGGGTCGATGCGTGCCAGGATAATCGAGTCGGCACGATACGTATCCTCGCCCGGACGGCCGTCGGTGCCAAGAAGCAGCACGTAGAACGGATCCTTTGCCTCATCGGTGTCAACCAGAACCCGACGCAGATTATCGGTAATGACATTAGAATCGCCGAGCTTGCCCATAATGGTGGCAAACCACAGGCCGGCAGCGGTAGTGGCACTCAGCAGCACACCAAGCACGACAATGAGCGCGACGTGACGAATCGTGTGGCTACGACGACGTTGACGAGCGCGCTCGGAATAGCGAGCCACGTTATCGCGACTGTAGATCTTGGCCTGCGCACCAGTTGAGGGTCTTCGGGCGGTGGTATCCGCGAGGGGCTTTTTATTAAACATAGGCAACCTGTATTAGTAGATGACGGGATCGGGGACGGAAGCATGCTCGACATGCGCGCCGAGCGCCTGCAGCTTTTCGACAAACTGCTCGTAGCCGCGCTTGATGTGATGGATGGCCGAAACCTCGGTCGTCCCGTCGGCGATCAAGCCCGCTACGACGAGGGCCGCTCCGCCACGCAGATCGGGCGAGGTAACCTGTGCACCCGAGAAGCCCTTAACGCCATGAATCATGGCATGATGGCTCTCGATACGAATGTCGGCACCCATGCGCACCAGCTCAGAGGCAAACATAAAGCGATTCTCGAAGATGTTCTCGGTAATAACGGAACTGCCGTCGGCAAGGGCGGAGAGCACCATAATCTGCGCCTGCATGTCCGTCGGGAAGCCGGGGAACGGAAGCGTCTGGATGTCGACCGGCTTGATACGCTCGGCACGGTTTACATGGACGCCATCCTCGACGCGCTCGCAGTCGATACCCATGAGCTCCATCTTCTTGAGCACCATGCCCAAGTGAATGGGGCAAAAGCCCATGACATCGACACCGCGATCGTCGGCCATCAACGCACCGGCAACGATAAAGGTACCGGCCTCGATGCGGTCGCCCACTACGCGATGGGTAACAGGATGCAGCTCTTCCACGCCCTCGATGGTCACGACGGGCGTACCCGCGCCGACAATCTTGGCGCCCATCTCGTTGAGCATGTTGGCGAGATCGACGATCTCGGGCTCGCGGGCGGCATTGTCGATAACCGTGGTGCCCTGCGCGCGCACGGATGCCATGATGAGGTTCTCGGTCGCACCGACGCTGGCGAACTCGAGCGTGACGGTGGTACCGCGCAGACCTTGGGGCGCATTAGCGTTGATGTAGCCGTGGGCGGTATCGAACTCAACGCCCAGGGCCTCAAGACCAAGAATGTGCATATCGATCTTGCGAGCACCCAGGTTGCAGCCGCCCGGCATGGCGATCTTGGCGCGATGGAAGCGACCCAGCAGGGGTCCCATCACGGCTGTGGAAGCACGCATCTTGGCAACGAGCTCGTAGGGGGCCTCCCAAGAATCGACCTGAGAGGTATCAATCTCGAGCGTGTGCTCGTCAAGGACATCGATTGTGGCGCCCATACCCTTGAGCACCTTGCCCATCACGTGGACATCGGAAATATCGGGCACGTTCTGCAGCGTCGTCTTGCCCGGCGCCAGAAGCGTTGCCGCCATGAGTTTGAGCGCGGAGTTCTTGGCGCCCGAAACGGGCACGGAGCCTCCGATGGCGTGGCCACCCTCAACGCGGATAATATCCAAGGTCTACCCTTTCAAAAAGCATGCCCGGGATGGCTGGGCCATCCCGGGCATGATGTGTTCGCAAATGGTCGAACGCTAAATCGTTTGACTATTGGGCAAGCTTGAGCTTACACCATGCGATTTCATTATAGAGGTAGGCGCGGCGTGCATCATCCTCCGACAAATTACCCAGCTTCTCTTCAAAACCTTGAATATCAGCTTTAAGCTTGTCGGCATCGACGGTCGCCAAATCGCAAGCGCGCTCGGCGAGAACGGTCACGACATCGTCCGCAACCTGGGCATAGCCGCCGGCCACGGCAAACGTGTGGTCGACAGTGCCCATGGCCTTATCGGAAACGCGAACGTAACCGCGGTCGATCGTGCAGATCTCGCTGGAGTGAGCAGGCAGAACGCCAAACTCGCCATCCGTGGACGGAATCGACACAAACGCAGCGTCGCCCTCATAGGCGCAGCTCACGGGGCACACGATGCGGATACGCATAACCTACTTCTCCCCCATCTTGCGGGCGCGCTCGCGCACGTCCTCAATCGTGGAAGCATAGCGGAAAGCCTGCTCGGGCAGGTCATCGGCCTTGCCGTCGACAATCTCGGCGAAAGAGCGGACGGTATCCTCGACGCGAACGTAGACACCGGGGTTGCCGGTGAACTTCTCGGCGACGTGGAAGGACTGCGAGAGGAACTGCTGAATCTTACGGGCACGGTTGACCGTAAGGCGCTGCTCCTCGGACAGCTCGTCCATACCCAGAATGGCGATGATGTCCTGAAGGTCGGAGTACTCCTGCAGGAGCTCCTGGACCTTGACGGCGACACGGTAGTGCTCCTCGCCGACGATCGAGGGATCGAGAGCGTCGGAGGAAGATGCGAGCGGGTCGATAGCCGGGAACAGGCCGAGCGACGAAATGCTACGCGAAAGAACCGTGGTGGCGTCGAGGTGCGTAAACGTTGTGGCAGGCGCCGGGTCGGTCAGGTCGTCGGCGGGGACGTAGACAGCCTGGACGGAGGTAATGGAGCCCGTCTTGGTCGAGGTAATGCGCTCCTGGAGGTCGCCCATCTCGGTTGCCAGCGTGGGCTGGTAACCAACGGCGGACGGCATACGGCCCAGCAGTGCGGAAACCTCGGAACCTGCCTGGGAGAAGCGGAAGATGTTGTCGATGAACAGCAGAACGTCCTGGCCACGATCACGGAAATACTCAGCGGTAGTAAGGCCGGCCAGACCGATGCGCAGACGCGCTCCGGGCGGCTCGTTCATCTGACCATAGACCAAGCAGGTCTTGTCGATAACGCCAGACTCGCTCATCTCGAGGAACAGGTCGGTGCCCTCGCGGGTACGCTCGCCGACGCCGGTGAACACCGAGGTGCCGCCGTGCTCCTGGGCGAGGTTGTTGATGAGCTCCTGAATCAGAACGGTCTTGCCGACGCCGGCGCCGCCGAACAGGCCCGTCTTGCCGCCACGGATGTAGGGCTCGAGCAGGTCGACAGCCTTGATGCCGGTCTCGAAGATCTCGGTCTTGGTGGTGAGCTCGTCGAAACGGGGCGCTGCATGGTGGATGGGGTAGAACTCCTCCACCTCGGGCATGGGCTTGCCGTCGACGGGCTTGCCCATGACGTTCCAAATGCGGCCGAGCGTCTTGGGACCAACGGGCATCTTCATGGGCTCACCGGTATCGGTGGCGATGAGGCCGCGCTGCAGGCCGTCGGTCGAGGACATGGCGACCGTGCGGACGACGCCGCCCGGAAGCTGGCTCTCGACCTCGAGGATCGTGCTCAGATGACCGATCGGGGTCTCGGCCTCGACCGTGAGCGCGTTGTAGATCGGGGGCACCGCGCCGTCAAACTTGACGTCGACGACAGGGCCGATGATTCGCACGATGCGACCATCACCGGCAGTCGTCTTCTTGGTGGCTTCCTCGACCGCAAGCTTTACGGTGTTATTAGCCATTACTGTTCCTCCAATGCTGAGGCTCCGCCGACGATCTCGTTAATCTCGGTCGTGATCGAAGCCTGGCGCACGCGACTATACGTGCGGGTAAGGGTCGAGATGATCGCGGTGGCGTTTTCCGTCGCGGAGTGCATGGCCTTGCGGCGTGCACCCTGCTCGGCAGCCGCCGAATCGATCAGGGCCTGGTAGATGACCGTCAGGATATAAGACGGCACAAGCTTGCCGAGAACATGCTCGGGAGAGGGCACGAACTCGAACGTGGACGAGATGCGCTTAGGGGCGTCGGTCTCGTTCTTACGCGGACCGTGGGCCATAGCGATCATCTCGGGGTCGAGCGGCAACAGATGCTCGACGCGAAGCTCCTGATCCACGCGGTTCTTGGCGTGGTGGTAGACAAGCTCGACACGGTCAAGCTCACCGGCACGATACGCATCGCAGATATGAGAGGAGATCATGCGGGCCTGATTGAAATCGGGCTCAGAGGAGTTGCCCTCAAAGTGCATGACGACGTTTTCGCGGTCACGGAAATACGTGGCCGGTTTGCGCCCACACGCGATGATCTCGCACTCGATGCCGTCGTTCGCCCAAGAAGCGGCGAGCTTTTCGGCCGTGCGCTCCACCGTCGTATTGAAACCGCCGGCAAGGCCGCGGTCCGAGGCAATAACGACAATCAGGCCATGCTTGACGCTCTCATGCTTCTGCAGCATGGGATCGGTGCCCGAACAGGAGGCGTCGCCGGCGACCGTCAACATGACGTCGGTCAGCGCCTCCTTATAAGGCTCGGCCTGCTTGGAGCGATCGAGAGCACGACGGATCTTGGCCGTAGAGACCATCTCCATCGTGCGCGTGATCTGCTTGGTCGTGGTAACCGAGGAGATTCGCTTCTTAATGTCGCGAAGGTTGGCCATGGGGCTTAGTTCTCCTCTGATCCAGAAACATCCGAATGGTGCTTGGCCATGAACTGCTGCTTGAAGTCGCCGATGACGCGCAAGAGCTCAGCCTTGGTGTCATCATCGATCTTCTTGGCGCGAACCTTGTCGAGCAGCGAGCCAAAGCCATTGTCCATGTACTCGATGAGCTCGGCACGGAAAGGCAGCACGTCGGCAATCTCCAGGTCATCCAGGAAGCCCTCGTTGCCAGCGAACAGCGTAACGATCTGCTCGCCAACCTCAAACGGCTTGTAGCGCGGCTGCTTCAGGAGCTCGGTCATGCGGGCACCATGGGTCAGCTGCTTCTGAGTAGCCTCGTCAAGGTCGGAGCCAAACTGCGTAAAGCCAGCGAGCTCCTGATAGGAAGCGAGGTCCAGACGGAGGTTGCCGGCGACCTGCTTCATGGCCTTGGTCTGCGCATCGCCACCGACGCGGGACACGGAGATACCCACGTCGACTGCCGGGCGCTGACCCTGGAAGAAGAGCTCGGACTGCAGGTAGATCTGACCATCGGTAATGGAAATGACGTTGGTCGGAATGTAGGCCGAGACGTCGCCGTCCTGGGTCTCGATGATCGGCAGTGCCGTCATGGAGCCGTAACCGTTCTTCTTGGACATCTTGACGGCACGCTCGAGCAGACGAGAGTGCAGGTAGAAGATGTCGCCAGGATAGGCCTCGCGTCCGGGCGGACGATGCAGCGTCAGCGACATCTGACGGTAGGCCACAGCCTGCTTGGACAGGTCATCGTAGATGACGAGCACGTGGCCGCCGGGGTTGGTCTCGCTGGCGGGCTTGCCGTCCTCGCCGTTGTACATAAAGAACTCGCCAATAGCGGCACCGGCCATAGGCGCGATGTACTGCATAGGGGCGGAATCGGCAGCGGTGGCCGAAACGATGATGGTGTAGTCGAGCGCACCGTGCTGAGCGAGGGTCTCGCGGATGTTGGCAACCGTGGAGGCCTTCTGGCCGATGGCGACATAGATGCAGACCATGCCCTTGCCGCGCTGGTTGAGGATAGCGTCGATGGCGATGGCGGTCTTACCGGTCTTACGGTCACCGATGATGAGCTCACGCTGACCGCGGCCAATAGGCACCATGGAGTCGATAGCGAGCAGACCGGTCTGAACCGGCTCGCACACCGGGGTACGATCGATGACGCCGGGAGCCTTGAACTCGATGGGGCGACGGTGCGTAGCGACGATGTCGCCCAGGCCGTCGATGGGCTGGCCGAGCGGATTGACGACGCGGCCGAGCATGGCACGGCTCACGGGGATATCCATAACGCGGCCAGTGGTGCGGCACTCGTCGCCTTCCTTGATGGAGTCGACGGCACCGAACAGAACGGCGCCGACCTCGTCACGGTCAAGGTTCTGGGCAAGGCCGAAGACGGTCTCACCGGTATCGGAGCTCTTGAACTCCAGAAGCTCGCCTGCCATGGCGCTCTTGAGGCCGGAGACGCGCGCGATGCCGTCGCCTACCTCGTCGACCGTTGAAACCTCATGCGTATCGACCGTCGCGGAGAGGCTCGTGAGCTGCTCCTGCAGTTTCTTGGCGATATCCTGGGCATTGAGGGTTTCGGACATTAGGCTTCACCTCCGTACGAATTAGCAGAGTTTGCGAGGGTCTCCTGCGCGATGCGCAGCTGCGTCTTGACGGAAATGTCACGACGCTCGCCGCGGGCCTCGAGCACCAGGCCGCCCACGATAGACGGGTCGACCTGCTCGATAAGGAATACCTTGCGGCCGAAGTCCTGCTCGCATTTCTTAGTGATGGTTTGACGCAGCTCGTCGTCGAGCGGGATCGCCGTGGTGACGGTCACGCCCACTACATCCTCGTCTTCCTCGGCAACATACTTAAAGGCAGCTGCCACCTTGGGAAGAAGGTCGAGCTGGTCGCGCTTGGACATGGTGTCGAGCACGGCGATGATCTCGGGGCTGGCAGAAGCCAAGCGCTCGATCATCTCGAGGTCCTCGAACACATGGTTCTCGGCCTTGGCGGCTTCCAAAAGGGAACGCGCGTAGGTCTCGAGCACCTTGTCCTGATAGCGGCTAGTCGGCATTCAGGCTACCTGCTTCCTGGATGTAGCGCTCGATGAGCTTCTTCTGCTCAGCATCGTCCTCGAGTGCCTCGCCCACGATCTTGGTGGCGACGGCAACGGACAGGTCGGCGATGGAGCTCGCGGCACCGGCGTAGATGGACTTGCGCTCGTCCTCGACGGTCGTATGGGCCTTGGCGATGATCTCCTCGGCCTCCTTGTGAGCAGCCTCGATGATACGGGCACGCTCGGACTCGGCGTCCTTACGGGCCTCGAGAACGATGTCGGCAGCCTGACGACGGGCGTCGGTGACGATCGAGTCGGACTCAGCGCGCTTGGCGATAGCCTCCTGCTTGGTCTTCTCGGCCTCGTCGAGGCTCTCCTCGATCTTCTTGCCGCGCTCCTCCATGGTTTTCATGATGCCCGGCAGGGCGAACTTGGCCAGCACGATCCAGATAATCAGGAAGGCGATAAGCGCCGGGATGAACTCCGCCATCTTAGGGATGAGGATGTCCGCACCGGCGGCGCCGTCCTCGGCGAACGCGGAAACCGGCATGAGCAGCGCGGCCGCGGACGCGGAGAGTGCGATCGCGCTCTTCTGGGATGAAAGATTCATACTTGACGCTCCGTGCTATTTAACGATCAGCGCGACAACGAAGCCGATCAGAGCCAGAGCCTCGCCGAAAGCGGAGCCCATGATGAAGACGGTGAACACGCGGCCCTGGACCTCAGGCTGACGGGCCATAGCACCCGTAGCACCCAGAGCAGACAGGCCGATAGCAAGACCAGCGCCGATAACACCGAGACCGTAACCGATAACTCCCACGATTCCTCCTTTGTCGTGCGTGTCTTATTTCACGCAGGATAACCTTTTTATAACTGCCGGGCTCCATGGGTACGGGCACCGGCGGTTTAACGAATTGCCTTACCTTTAAGGCGCGAACGGAAGACTACTCCTCCTCCGCGACCTCCTCTGCCTCGGAGACATACACGGCGGTAAGGACCGTGAAGACGTAAGCCTGGATGGCGCCGACCACAAGCTCGATCGCATAGATCAGGATGAGGATGGCAAGCCAGGCCAGCGAAGGCAGGGCGCCGACGGCGTGGGCCGCGGAAACCTGCTGAAGCAGCGGCTGCATGAACATGCTCGCCATGATGGCGAACGAGCCCATGACCACGTGTCCTGCGAACATGTTGCAGAACAGACGGACGGCGAGCGTGATGAGGCGCAGGAAGGTCGAGAAAAGCTCGACGACCCACACAAGCACGTTCATCGGGAAGCTCACGCCCTGCGGGGCGAGGCTCTTGATGTAGCCGATCACGCCGTGAGCCTTGCATCCGTAGTAGATGAAGTACACGAAGGCGAAGATGGCGAGCGCAGCGGTGGAGCCGATTGCGCCGGTGCCGGGCTTCATTCCCGGGATCAGGCCGATCATGTTATTGATCAGGATGAACAGGAAAAGCGAGCACAGGAACGGGAAGTGCTTCTTCCAGTTCTCACCCACGACGCCCTTGCCGATATCGTTCTCGACGTACTCGATGATGTACTCGAAACCGTTGACGAAGAAGCCCTTGGGAACCAGGGTCTGCTTCTTCTTGAACACGGCCAGGACGATCAGGAGCACGATCGTGGAGACGATCAGCCAAAACGAGTACTGCGTGATGCCGCAGCTCAGATCGCCCACGACAGGGGTGGAGCTGAACTCGCTGACCAGATGATTAATCTCATCAGGCAGCTTTTCAAAAATTTCCACGACTTACCTTTCGACCTCATGAGGATCTCGCAGCGCCTTGGCGACGCGAACCGTGCAGGCGGCCATAAAGGCCACGAAGCCAATCGCCTCGCCCAGGAGGAACATGCGAAATGCCTCTCCGAACAACGCAAACACAACCAAGGTAAAGACGAGCAGGGCGACTGCCGAGACCGCCAGACTCACCATGCCCTTGAGCATGTCCGCATTCTGCTTATCGTCAAGAACCGGCTTGAGCGTAAAGACAAAGGGAAGGAAGGCAATTGCGCCCGCGATGGCGCCTGCAACGATAGCGAGCAGATCGGCTATCTGAAACACTGGCTTCCTCGCTTTCCTTTTTACGCCTCACGGCACAGTCCCAGCCAAACATTGGTGACTATTGTACGAGCCAATCGCTAAAGTACAACCGTAAAACAAACGGTTAATACGCACCTGTACGTTTTCTTAAGGCCTTCTTTATGCCGCAGGTACGGTAATACGTTTTTTCGAACCCCTCAGGGCAAAACGTCCGTTAACAGAAGTGCGCGTGGACGACTTTTGCTCGCCCGCGCGCACCATTTCTTCGTATTTGTGACCGTAGCCGACAAGGCCCAACGACTAGAGCGTGCCGTAGATGCGGTCTCCGGCGTCGCCCAGGCCGGGAACGATGTAGGCGGCCTCGTTGAGATGGTCGTCGATGGCGCACGTATAAATATGTACGTCGGGGTCCTTTTCGGTCAGTGACTTGAGGCCCTCGGGCGCGGCGACGATACACAGCATGCGAATATCCTTAACACCGCGCTCGCGCAGGTAGCTGATGGCCATCTCGGCCGAACCGCCCGTGGCGAGCATGGGGTCGACAACCAGGCAGATGCGCTGATCGATATCCTTGGGCATCTTGCAGTAATACTCATGCGGCTCGTGGGTGACCTCGTCGCGCTCCATACCGATGTGGCCCACGCGAGCGGAGGGCACCAAGTCGAGGATGCCATCGACCATGCCGAGGCCCGCGCGCAGGATAGGAACGATGGCGAGCTTCTTGCCGGCAAGCTGCTTAAACGTGGCAGTGGTGATGGGGGTCTCGACCTCGACGTCTTCCATGGGCAGGTCGCGCATGGCCTCGTAGCCGTCAAAGAGCGCAAGCTCGCGCACGAGCTGGCGGAACTGGTTGGTGCCGGTGCTCTTGTCGCGCAGGATCGACAGCTTGTGCTGGACGAGCGGATGGTCGACAAGCGTCACGCGGGACGTATCGTAGGTGACGGTCATGGGTTGATTGCCCCTTTCGTTGCGGCCGGAAGATGGCCTTGCTGACAAGACGCCTGGCGACATTGTTGCCTCGCGCCGTGCATAAGTTTAACGGTTTGTTGTATCGAGCAGCTCGTCGCAACCCTACTGAGCGGTGTTGAGCGAACGCTTGACGGCATCACGCCAACCAGCGAGGTTGCTCTCACGGCGCTCGGCGGACATGTGAGGATGGAAGACTTTGACGATCTGAGCGTTTTGCTCCAGCTCCTCCAAATCCTCCCAATAGCCGACAGCAAGGCCCGCCAAGTACGCGGCGCCAATCGCCGTGGTCTCCACCGTCTCGCACTGCAGCACGGGGATATCCAGCAGATCAGCCTGGAATTGCATGATGAACTCGTTGCGCGAGGCACCGCCATCGACGGACAGGCGCTCAATCGAAAGTCCCACGTCCTGCTCCATGGCGCGTAGTACGTCATAACTCTGGTAGGCCATGGACTCGCAGGCCGCACGCACAATGGTCGCGCGACTCGAGGCGCCGGTCAGGCCGCACACGATACCGCGAGCATGCGGGTCCCACCAGGGAGCGCCCAGGCCTGCGAAGGCGGGGACGAAGTAGCAGCCCTCGTTGTCGCTGATCGAAGTGGCGAGTTGCGCGGACTCGCTCACGCTCGAGATGATGCCCATGTTGTTGCGCAGCCAATTCATGGTTGAGCCGGCGGCAAAGATAGAGCCCTCGAGCGCATAGCTGATCTTCCCGTCCGCGGCGATACCGATCGTGGAGACCAGACCGTTCTTGGATTCGACGATCTCGTCGCCGGTGTTCATGAGCATAAAGCAACCCGTGCCATAGGTGTTTTTGGTCTGGCCGGGATGGAAGCAGCAGTGGCCGAACAGCGACGCCTGCTGGTCGCCCGCCACGCCCATGATGGGTGGCATGTTGGTCATGATGTCGCTCGCGACGCGGCCGTAGTCGCCCGAGCTCCAACGAACCTCGGGCATCATGGAACGTGGAACGTCAAAGAGCGCCAGCAGATCGTCGTCCCAATCGAGCGTATGGATATTAAAGAGCGCGGTGCGGCTGGCATTGGTGTAGTCGGTGGCAAAGACCTGACCGCCGGTGAGGTTGTAGATGAGCCAGGTGTCGATGGTGCCGAACATGAGGTCGCCCGCCACCGCGCTCTCACGCGCACCGTCAACGTTGTCGAGGATCCACGGCACCTTGGAAGCCGAGAAATACGGATCGAGTGTGAGTCCCGTGCGGGAGCGCACCAGTTCTTCTGCGCCCTGCTCGACCAGCTCGTCGATCAGAGGTGCGGTGCGACGGCATTGCCACACGATGGCGTTATAGATGGGTTGGCCGCTTATGCGGTCCCACACCACCGTGGTCTCGCGCTGGTTGGAGATACCGATGGCGGCAATGCGGTCAGAATGGATGCCGCTCTTAAACTGGACCTCCATCATCACGCCGATCTGGCTGGCAAGCACCTCCGTGGGATCCTGCTCCACCCAGCCGGGGCGCGGGAAGCTGGTTTTGACGCTACGGCGCGCCTGGGCGACGATGCAGCCGTACTCGTCGACGATGGTCGCGAGTACCGAGGTAGTGCCGCAGTCGAGCGCCATGATGTAGGAACCGCCAAAGCTAAACGAGGCGTCTTCCATACCCAGGCTACCTAGATTCAACGACATCGCTTACACCTTTCTATTGCATCGGGTCGGACAGGACCCGCTCGATCTCTGATGCGGGAAGCGCGCCTTGGCGCAGGATCTGGAGCTCGCCGTGCTGAAACGACACGATGGTTGAGGCGTCGCGACACGGGGTCTCACCGGCGTCGACGGCCACATCGACCCCCTCCAGGATGCGCTCCTCCACCGTGACAAAACTTGCCGGCGCGGGCGCGCCATGCGTGTTGGCGCTGGTGCAGGCAAGAGGGCTGCCGCAGGCGCGGATGAGCGCCTGCACCACGGGCGAGGCCGAAGCGCGAAGTGCCACCGTGTCGTCGGCTGCGCGCATAAAGGTCGGCACGCAGGGGGCCGCCTTAACCACGATAGTCAGGGCGCCCGGCCAGCATCGTCGGGCGAGCACGCGGGCCTCGTTAGGGATATCCACGCCATAGCGGTCGCGCGCCTCGGCATCATCGACCAGCCAGGCAACCGTTTGGGTGAGCTCGCGCTGCTTGAGGGTAAAGATACGACGATAGCCGGTGCCGAGTGCGGGGACCGCGGCGCCGTTGACGGTGGCCTGCGGATCGCGCGGCCACGGCAGAGGTTCACTTGTATCTTGTGGAACGGCATCCGAGAAGGCGTTGACCGCCACGGCGACACCGTAGACCGTCTCGGTTGGAATAAGCGCCAGGCCGCCGCGACCGAGTAGCTCGGCCGTGCGCTCGACTGCAAGCCGATGCGGCTCGCGCGCTCCCTCGTATACCCGATAGACCGTCTGCATGTGTATGCCAGCCCCTTACGCTCTGGTGCAAGTTTGTTTACTGTGGGGCATTCTCGCACGAAACGTTCAACCTATTTGCCCAGAGCGCATGTTGGTTTGGTGAGCGGCTCTAGTAGTCGGTGAAAGTGAGGGGGTTAATTGAAGATTTTTAGCGCGCAAGCGTAACGGTACGATCGGGAAACTCGATGCTTGCAACCAGTTTTCCGCCGAGGCTCTCTGCGTACCTGCTCAGCGTGTCAAGCCTCATCGAACCCAATTCCCCACGCTCGAGCTCGGATACGCGTTTTTGAGAAACGCCCATCGATTGGGCGACCGACGCCTGTGTTAGATCTTTTAGCCTGCGAATCTGAGCAAGCTTATAGGCTTCGATACGATCGCGAGTCCTCTCCTGCTCGGCGGTAATGGAGTCGCGTGTTATCCCGCGAGATTCCATATACTCATGCAGTTCCATCTCGATCGAGCCTCCTTACGTGGCGACGGTATATTTGCTCGGCCTTTGGAATGTTGATCGCATACCAGCCGTTCCATTTTGCCCTTGACGATCCCGCTCGCGACTTATCACCCGCCAATAGCAATACCGCCTGGCGCTTGGGGTCAAAGGCGAAGAGGATGCGGATCACCTGCCCACCACATGAAGTCACTCTCAGCTCCTTTAAATGATGAAGCTTCGAGCCCTTGACACGGTCAACCAGTGGACGACCAAGGCTGGGACCTTCCTTTTCGAGCACCAAAAGGTCTGCATAAATCTGCTTCAGCGTAGCTTCATCCTGCTCATCAAGCCAAGGTTCAATGTAATCAAGCACGATACGGTACCGATGCAGCTGATTTGACATACCTTTCTCCTTCTATAGTAGAAGTTTTACGGTATATTGCAAGAGCAAACTTGAGCAAATGTCTATTAGTTCAGCTTAATTACGCTGCTTGGGCTCGGTGACGATGGCTCGGACGATGCGGGGGCGATCGGTGAGGTCGTGGACGATGCGCACGTCCGACAGACCCGCTTGACGACAGAGCTCGGCCGCAGCGTCGAGCGCGCCCTCGTAGAGCTCGCAGGCAAACAGGCCGCCGGCGCGCAGCATGTAGGGCGCCGCGTTGAGCAGACGGCGGAAGATATCGAGGCCGTCGGCGCCGCCCTCGAGCGCCAGGTCGGGCTCAAAGTCCTTGACCTCGTGCGGCAGTGAGCGCATGACATCGGTGGGGATGTAGGGCGGGTTGGAGACGAGTACGTCAAAGGTGCCCCACTCTTCGCGGGGAATGGAACTCACCAGGTTCGTGAGGCTGAAGGCGACCTCGTCGGACGTGAGGCCAAGCGCATCGCGGTTTTTGGTAGCAAGGTCGATGGCGCGCGGCTCGATATCGGTAGCAGTGCAGGTAACGTGGCCGCGACGCTCCCAGGCAAGCGAGAGCGAGATGCAGCCCGTGCCGCAGCCGACCTCGAGAACGCGGGCAGTGCGGGGCCCGGCTGGAGCAGGTACGTTGGCCTCGGCGGCATCTTGCACGAGAGTCGTCTGTTGGTCGTTGCCCTCAATGGCGATGCCGTATTCGTCGAGCTCGGGCTCGGCGGCTTCCGCGGCTTCGGCTTCTGCTGCCCGCGCGGCGGCTTCCTCGGCCTCGCGGTCGGCCAGTTCCTCGGCATAGGCACGGCTGCCCAGTACGTCGCCGCCTAGCGCCGCCTCATCGGCAGCCGTCAGGTTAGCGGCACGGCGCTCGGCGGTCGCGCGTTCGTCTGCCAGCGCCGCCTCGGCTTTGCGAGCCTGCTCGACCTCATCGTTCCAAGGCAGCTCCACGCGCTGGCGGGCAGCGGCCTCGGGGCTCAGTACCTCGGCATCCAGATAGTCCAGGACTTCCTCGACGAGCATCTCGGTCTCGGGGCGCGGGATGAGCACGCCGGGGGCGCACGCGACGTCGATCATGCGAAACTGCGTGCTACCGGTGATGTACTGCAGCGGCTCGCCCTTCGCGCGTCGGACGACTGCCGCGTGCATGGTCTCGAGCTGCGCTGCGTCGAGCGTCTCGTCCATGCGCATATACAAGTCGATACGCGCCAGGCCCGTTGCCGCACACAGCAGCCACTCGGCAGAAAGACGGGGATGCTCCTCACCGCGCTCGGCCAGGTACTCCTTGGTCCACTCGAGACAACGCTTGATGGTCCAGATCTCGTTTGCCATGGGGTCCTCCCCTCTTAAGCGCCGGGCGGCGCGCGAATGTCGGAGCAGATTGTACGCGAGGGCGACGCACGACAAGGGACGATTGAGAGCGATTATCGAGAATCAGCCCAGAATTTTACTTGGATTGCAATCGAAGCGTTCATTCGCCGACGTCTAAATCTGCATCCGTCAAGCTTTTGGCAAGGTTGCCCCAAAACTGACCAATATCTAACCAAGAACTTGCCACATCGCTTGACACGCAACGCGTCAAAAAGGGCCCCACGACTTCTTGAACGATTTTTCGAGCAATATTTTCAATAGCGAATACATGCCGTCAATTGCTTTAAGCAGGTAAGCAGCTCAAAGGCCATCACAGCTTATTGAATAACATCTCAAAGCAATGTGCCCAACCTAGTCATTTAAGAACGTCCCCAATGACTGCATCAAGGTCCCGCAGGTTGAGCATAAGTCAGCGAAAACGCCCCTAAGCGAGCGAGGTGACGTGAAAGAGGAGGGAAGCGTACTTCGGTACGCGACCGACGATTGAACGTCAGATTGCCGCTTAGGGGCGTTTGCAGCGTCGATCAGTTACGGCGTTTGGTAAAACGCCGTAACTTAAACTGCTTGTGCCAGCTTCTCGGCTCGCTCGGCGGCGGCAAGTGCCTCGATGACGGTACCGAGTTGATCGCCCAGAAGGACGCCGTTGTAGGTGGAGTTGAAACCGATACGGTGGTCGGTCACGCGGTCCTGAGGCTGGTTGTAAGTACGAATCTTCTCGGAACGGTTGCCGTGACCAATCTGGCTCTGGCGCTCGGCGCCGAGCTCGGCCTGTTGTTTCTCGAGCTCCATCTCGTACAGACGGGCACGCAGCATCTGCATGCAGACCTCGCGGTTCTGGATCTGGGAACGCTGCTCCTGCGACTGCACCACGGTATTGGTGGGCAGGTGGGTGATGCGCACGGCGGAGTAGGTGGTGTTAACGCACTGACCGCCAGGGCCGGAGGCACAGTAGGTATCGATGCGCAGGTCGGACTGGTTGATCTGAACGTCAATCTCCTCGGCCTCGGGAAGCACGGCGACGGTTGCCGTGGAGGTCTGGATGCGACCCTGGGACTCGGTCTTGGGGACGCGCTGGACGCGATGCACGCCGGACTCGTACTTCATGACGGAGTAGACGCGGTCGCCCTCGACCTTGAACTCGATGGACTTAAAGCCGCCGGCCTCGCTGGGGCTGGAGTCGAGCACGGTGGTCTTCCAGCCGCGCGACTCGCAGAAGCGCTGGTACATCTTGTACAGGTCGCCGGCGAAGATGGCCGCCTCGTCGCCACCGGCGGCGGAGCGAATCTCGACGATGGTGTTCTTGTCATCGTTGGGGTCGCTCGGGATGAGCATGTACTTAATGTCTTCCTCGAGCTGGGGAAGCTTGGCCTCGTTTTCGGAGATGTCCATCTGGAGCATCTCTTTCTCATCGGCATCGGTGGTATCGTGGAGCATTTCCTTGGCGGCCTCGATGTCATCGAGCGCGCCGATGTACTCACGCGAGGCGGCGATGAGGTCGGACTGGTGCGCGTACTCCTTGTTGAGACGCGTGAACTCCTTAATATCGGAGGCGACGGCCGGGTCGGAGAGCTTCTTCTCGAGTTCCTCGTAGGCCTTGATGATCTTTTCGAGCTTGTCGCGCATGGCGGGACTCCTTTATATGCGTGAAGGTGAAAATCGGCAGAGTTGATGGGGCGCGCGGCGCCACTGCGGGGGTAAGCCCGGCTAGAACATGTCGATCTTCAGATACATGCGCATCCCTTCGCGTATGGGGTACATAGTTGCGGTCTAACCCATACATGATAGCGTGCGCAGGCAAACCTGCATATAACCCGCACGGATTGGTGCAAACAAACCTGACCCCATTGCACCAAGAGCTTGCTTTTTGGCTAGAGCGTTTGGAGTAGAGCGACGAGGAAGCGGATGCCCTGGAGGTAGGCGCGGCGGGTGATGCGCTCGTTGGTGCCGTGGACGCCGCGATCACACTCGTCGTCATCAGCCACAAAGGCCGAGAAGCGAATGCACTCAGGGCAAATGTGCTGGTAGTTGGCAGCGTCGGTCGCACCGATCACGGTCGAGGGCACAATTGCCACTGGCTCGAATGATCCATTTTCCTCCGTCCCCTTTGGATCACGGAAATAGCGGGCGGCGATGGAGCGAACCGCCTCGAGGCCGGGGCCACCGATGCGCAGGGACGGCGAGGGTTCGGAGCTGCCGGGGCCTAGCTCCACTTCGACACGACCGGCAAGGTCCGCCCCGGCAACCGCCTCACGGCAGCGCGCCACAACGTCGGCCACGCTCGTGCCCTCGAGCATGCGGAAGTTGATGTTGGCCCACATATCCTGCGGCATTACGTTGGCGCCGGTGCTGCCACCCTCGATCTGCGTGGGTGCGCAGGTGGTCGTCACCAGCGGATAGAGCTTCTTGCTGGCGAGGCAATCGCGGACAATGGCGCCCCCGTTGGCGGCAATTTCATCCGCCGTGTAGAGCCCCAGCTCGACGAGCTGGGCGGCAAGCAAGTCGGTCACGCGCGTCGGCCACTCGATATCGCAGATTGCGGTGATGGCACGGCTGAGCACCTCGAGCGACGTGCCGCCGTAGGGGTTAGAAGAATGTCCACCCTCACTCTTCGTCTTGAGCACGATATCGGCATAGCCCTTCTCCGCGAGGTCGGCGTGCATGAGCCAACCCTCGCCCGCGCTGTACTCGGCATCCGAAACGATGCGGTAGTCGCCCTCGTCGATCAGGAACTCGAGCTCAACACCGCGCTCCTCGAGCGCGCGGCCGATGGCGCCTGCACCGTACTGCGTTGTCTCCTCGTCCTGGCCAAAGGCCAGGAACAGCGTGCGCTCGTGCTGCCAACCGTGCGCCAGCGCATACTCGACAGCCTCGAGAATGCCTGCGACCTGGTCCTTCATGTCGATCGCTCCACGGCCCCAGATGTAGGTGTCGTCCACGTGCCCGCTAAAGGGGGCGTGCGTCCAGTCGGCCTCGGTACCCGGCACCACGGGGACCACGTCCATGTGGCCCATGAGCATAACGGGCTTGAGGGCAGGGTCGGAACCGCTAAGTGTCACCAATAGCGAATGGTCGATAAGCTCGACCTCGCCCGCCGCAAATACGTGCGGCCAGGCCTGCTGCATATAGGCGCGCAGGTCGTCGAACGGCTGCCAGTCCACCGCCTCGGCATCCATGCTCGAGATGGTCGGAAACGACAGCACGCGCCCCAGGCGCTCGCACGCGCCAGTTTCATCCAAATCGGCAAAATCATCCTCATGCGCAAAGAAGCGCCAAACCTCGGCCATGACATCCTTTCGATTGTGATGACGAGGGCCGCCCCACCGGAGCGGCCCTGCCACGTAAGCGTTTGCGGTCGGTTATTTGTCCTCGAGATAACGCGAGAGGAACTCGCGAGTGCGCTGGTGCTTGGGGTTGCCGAAGAGCTCGGCCGGCGCGGCATCCTCGAGCACCACGCCCTTGTCCATAAAGACCACGCGGTCGGACACGGTTCGGGCAAAGGCCATCTCGTGCGTGACGACGACCATGGTCATGCCGTCGGCAGCGAGCTTGCGCATGACCTCGAGCCCCTCTCCCACGATCTCGGGGTCGAGTGCGGAGGTCGGCTCGTCGAACAGCATGATCTGCGGATTCATGCACAGGGCGCGCGCGATGGCCACGCGCTGCTTTTGGCCACCGGATAGGCGGCCCACGGCGGCGTGCGCGAACTTTTCGAGCCCCACGCTCGTCAGATGCTCCATCGCGACCTTCTCGGCCTCGGCCTTGCTCATCTTTTTGAGCGTGACGGGCGCGAGCGTGCAGTTGTCGAGCACATCCATGTTGTTGAACAGGTTAAAGCCCTGGAACACCATGCCGATGTCCTCACGCAGCTTGTTAATGTTGCAGCGCTCGGCCGTAAGGTCCTGGCCGTGAAACCAGATATGGCCCGCGTCCGGAGTCTCGAGCAGGTTGAGGCAGCGCAGGAAGGTCGACTTGCCCGAGCCCGAGGCGCCGATAATGGTAACGACCTCGCCGGGGTTAACGGACAGGTCGATGCCCTTAAGCACCTCGAGCGAGCCAAAGCTCTTGCGCAGGCCCTCGACGCGGATAAGCGGCTCATTGGTCTGTGCGGCGGCCGCGGTGCCGGTAGTGGCGATATCTGCCATGATGATTCTCCTCGTCTTGAGCCTAGTTGGAGCTGGGCAGCGTTGCCGGGGCCTCGGCGCCGAGCTTTTTGCCAAAGGCCTCGAGCAGGCGGCTCGCCACGAGCGTCAGGATCAGGTAGACCACGAGCGCCACGCAGTAGACCTCCATCTGGCGGTAGTACACGCCGGCGACGGTGGTGGTGGCGTACATGAGGTCGAACACGCCGATGACCGAAAGCACCGACGAATCCTTGATGTTGATGATGAGCTCGTTGGTGAGTGCGGGGATCGCGTTTTTAATACCCTGGGGGAACACGACCTTGCGCATGGCCTGCCACTGCGACAGACCCAGCGAGCGCGCCGCCTCGGCCTGGCCGGGATCGATGGACTCGATGCCGCCGCGCAGGACCTCCATCATGTAGGCGGTGGAGTTGAGCGAGATGGTGACGAGACCGGCGGTGAAGGTACTCCAAATCTGGTTGGCCTGGGCGGTCTCGAAGCCCATGCCGCGCAAAACGGTGAAGCCCGCGTAATAGATGAGCAGGCCCTGGACCATCATGGGCGTGCCGCGCACGATGGTAGAGTAGACGGCCGCAAAGCCGCGGCCGATGCTCTTAAAGAAGCGCACCAGATCGTTATCCACGCGGTCGAACGTCTGAATACGCAGGAACACAAAGAGCAGCGCCAGGAAAAAGGCGATGACGGTACCGAAGGTCGCAAGTGCGATGGTGATCTCGATGCCGCGGATAAAGAAGTCGCCGCTCTTGTAGGTCATGTAGACCAGGCTCGACAAAAAGTCGCTGGGGTTGGAATCCGAGACAACGCTCACCTGCACCAGGTCGATAAATGACATGACGCAGCGGTCGATAAAGAAGATCGCCGCGATGGCGACCACGACGTAGCTGCCTAAGCGTGCGCCACGACGGAAGCGCTCGGATGCGAACGGCGACGCCTCGCGATAGTCGTTCCAGTGCATGAGCTTGGCGACCAGCGCCGCCGCCGACACGACGAGCCAGGCCCAAAGGATTGCCCAGAGGCAGTCTTGGAACACGCCCGTAGGCGCCAAGAAGCTCAGTGGCGTGGGGTTGCGCTGACTAAACGCCAGGCCGAGCGCCGCGATAACGCTCGTGCCCAGGTACACGTAACGGTGGTCGGCCTTGATAAAGGAGGCCAGACGATTGATGGTTTTCATGCTGCCTCCCTATGCCGGCTGACGATCGAGGCACGCGTCCCACATTTGGTCGCGTTCCTCTTGGCTAATGCCCTTGAGTGTCTTGTCGATGAGTTTAAGCAGCTTGTCCGAGCCCTTGCGACAGCCGACGTTTGCCGCGACCTCCTGCTTAAAGCCCTCGCCCTCGGCAAAATGAATAGGGACGATACCCGGGTTTTGGGCCATATAGCCCTTCTCGTTCTCGGTGTTGTAGGTCACGGCGTCGCAGGTACCCTGCAGCAGGTTCGAGAACACCGTGGGGACCGAATCGACCGGGTTCTTGTGTACAACGCCCGGGATCTCGTCGATGACGGTATCGAGCATGGTGTCCTTTTGGCCGAGCACCGTGGCACCGCTAAAGTCGCTAAGCTTGGTGGCGTTTTGGTAGGGTGAGCCCTCTTTTACGAATAGGCCAAAGTAGCCAATGAAGTACGGGTCGGAGAAGCCGACCGACTCTTCGCGCTCGGGCGTGGCGCTCATACCGGCGATGATGAGGTCGATCTGGCCGTTGTTGAGCGAATCGATAAGACCCGAGAAGCTCTGCTTGACGGCAACGGGCTCGCCACCGAGGGCTTTGCAGACGATCTTGGCGATCTGCACGTCGTAGCCATCGGAATAGGCACCCTGCACGTTGTCGATGGGGATGGTGTATTCACTGGCTTCGGAAACCTGCCAGTTGTACGGGGCGTAGGCCGCCTCCATGCCGATGCGGATCTTATCCTTGCCGATCACGGAATCGGACAGGTCGTCGCGACCGCCGCCCGTCGTGGGCTGAACCACCTTGAGCGTGGACGGGCGCTGACAGCCGGCGAGCGCGCCGGCGACGACGGAAGCGCTCGCAGCGAGAGCGCTACCCAAAAAGATGCGACGGCTGCATACCGGCTGGGTCTGCGCATCGCACTGTTGGGGAGAATGCATAATCTGCCTTCCCTGTTGAATCGTATGCTGACGACTTAACAGGATACCGCTCAGCGCTACCTCCAGCAAATGCATATATAAATGCATATATGCAAGTTTACGAACTGAAAACGATTGGTGGTCGTTGGGGACGTTCTTAAACGACTAGTCAAACAAGAACGTCCCCAACGACTAGGCATGAAAAAGGCAAGGCATAGACCTTCTGGTCATACCTTGCCTTTTGAATGACAAATTGTCGCTCTGGGTGGCGCGCAGCGTTGACCGGTCCGCCGTTCGTTAGAACGGCGGAACCTCTAGAACAAGGTGACGCTAAAGCTACGTTTATCGGTAGCGCCGGGGGCCAGGGTGATGGTGTTGGCCTTGTGCTCAAAGACGTCGTCCTCGGTGTCCATGGTGGTGTGACCGGTCCAGGGCTCGAGCGCCACAAACGGAGCGTCGTTGGCGGCAGACCACACGCCGATGTACTTAAAGCCCTCAAAGTCGATCTTGACGCCGTGGCCCGACTTGCGGCCGCGCAGCGTGAGCGTGGAGCCCGGGGTATCGGTGAACATGATGGCGTCGTTATCGAAGCTGCGGTGCGTGATGGGCAGCACGTCCGAGTTATCGGGAGCCTTGTAACTACCCTCGAACGTCATAAGACCGTCGGGCGTGATGATGGGAGCCTCGTTAGTCCAAGCCTCGGTAAACGCCAGCTCGTAATCCTCGAATGCCTCGTCCTCAGCACCGGGAGCCGGTACGTTAAACGCAGGGTGGCCGCCCACCGAGAACGGCAGGTCCACGTCGCCGGTATTGGTGACGGCAAAGGTCTGCGTGAGGGTGGCGTCGCCGGTCAAGGCATAGGTCATGTTGAGCTTAAAGTGGAACGGGAACGCCTTGAGCGACTCGGGCGTATCGGTAATCTCGTACGTTACCGAGGAGCCGTCCTCCGAAACCTCGACCAGCTTGTGCTCGACAATGCGCGCGAGTCCGTGGCGCGGCATCTCGCAGGTGCCGGCCGCAGACGTTGCCGTGTTGTTGCGCAGCGAGCCCACAATAGGGAACAGGATGGGCGCGTGCTTGCCCCAAAAGACCGGGTCGCCCTGCCACAGATACTCGTTGCCGTTGATGGCAAGGCTCGTGAGCTGGGCGCCCATGGAATCGATGGCCGCGGTGAGGCCGCCGCGCTTGATGGTAGTGACGGTAGACATGCTACTTCCTCCAAAAGTAAACAATAGTGTCGAGGGCTATTGTCCCACTCTTGGCGGCGGGACGGCAGGCGATTATTGAGTAGCCATAGCGGAATGAGCGGCGGGCGCCTACTGGGTATCCACGTAAAGGTCGAACCCGCCCTGCGGCGTGGTGTCGACCGCGTCGGGCGCCTGTGAGTTAAAGCTCACGGGAACCATGCGCTTTGAGGCGCGGAAGCGCGTGCCGTCGGTGGCGGCGGGCGGTTCATCGACGGTGAGCTCGTAGTCGCCGGGCTTAAGTTCGATGCCGTCACCAGCGGAATTGACGTATTGATACTCGTCAATCGTCTGCCCTTTGAGCGTGCGCCCCACGATGTGGATGAGCATTTGGCTGTCGCCGCGCGCGGTGTCCCACGTCGCGCCGTCCTTGACCTCGACCGACACATGTACCGAGCGCGTGCGGCCGAGCGATTGCTCGATAGACATCTCGACCTTGGCGGCGTCTTTTCGCTGTTGTTCAACATGGCTCCAGACGTTTCCAATCACCGAGCATGCGATAACGCCGGCCATGAAGGCGATAAGGATGGGGCCAAGCAGAGAGCGACGTCCTGCATCTTCCTCGCGAGACAGATTGGGGCGACGTGTGGGCACGGGCGCCTGGGCACCCTGCGAGGGCACGTCGAGAATACTGAAGGATGCCGTGCTGTCGGGATCGATGGTATGACGCGGCTGCGGGGTCTTTGCCGGCGAGATCGACATGTCGGCTGGCTCGCCGAGCGTGGCCGTAGCGTCGGCCTTGGCCTCGTCTGCCTCGGCCTGGGCCCAAGCTTGTTCGAAGGTCAGAGGCTCGACGGGGTCGAGGGCGGCGTCCGAGTCGGCGGCGACGTCGTTGCCGGTCTCGTCCTCGTCGATCGACACGTCACGCGGCGTGGGCTCGTCCCACTCCTCGTCCGGAGCCTCACCCTCGCTATACCACCATTCAAAGTTATCGATATCCATACGGGGCGCCCCTTAGGCCTCGCAAATAAACACTTGCTAGCCTTATACCCCCAGACGGCACGGCGGCTCGCCGGCACAGATAGGAAAACCATCACAACATTCGACGCTTTTCCTCGTTTTCGAGATTTTCATCGAATGTTGTGACGGCTTGGGCGGCAGCCACGCCGCGAATGTGACAAAGAGACTGTCCCTTTGTCACATTCTGTTAGAGTTGCAGGGATTGAATCCCGCTTATTCATGCGACATTGGAGTGACAACCTTGACCGCCGCAACCACGCCAAAAAGTAAGTCAACCGCCGCCGCGCTCTCCCCCGCGCGCACCAAGCTCTGCCTGGCGCTGCTCGTGTTGTTAGGCTTTTCGCTCGGCTGCTCCGAGTTCGTGGTCATCGGCATCGAAAGTGACTTGGCGACGGAACTCGGCGTATCGCTTGCCACCGCAGGCCAACTTATTAGCGTGTTCGCACTGATCTACGCTATCTCGACGCCGGTGCTCGCGCTCAGCACGGGGCGTTTTCGCCGCTACCAGCTGCTCGTGTGCTACAGCATCGTCTTTGTGCTCGGCAACCTGGTCATGGCGTTGGCGCCCAACTTCCAGGTGCTGTTCATCTCGCGCATCATCCTGGGCTCCGTCTCGGGCGCACTGCTCGCCGTGGGCGTGACGTACATCCCCGAGCTTCTGTCTCCGCAGCAAACTTCGCTTGCCATCTCGGTGGTATATGGTGCGTTTTCCGTGGCAATGGTCTTTGTCACTTCGATCGGCAAGTTTGTGGCCGACACGCTCGACTGGCACGTGGCCATGTACGGCACGCTAACCTTTGCCGTTCTGATCTGCGGAGCGCTCGTGGCGTTTATGCCGCGCGCTGGGCAAACCGACGAGCCCGCCACCTTTCGCGAGCAGGCGGGTCTGCTACGCGAGCCGAGCATCATCACCGGTATGCTCATCTTCTTGTTTGGCGTGGGATCGGTCTATGTGTTCTACGGCTACGTGACGCCCTTTCTGGAGCAAGTGTTGGGTATGGGTACGGTCGAAGCCAGCACCACGCTCATGGCCTACGGCGCGTTCTGCCTGGTTTCGAACATCCTGGGCGGATGGATTGACGCGCGCTTTGGCATGAAGGCGCTACTCGTGACGTTTGTGCTGCAGGCTGCAGCGTTACTCGGACTGTTTGCTGTGGGCGGCACCATGCCGCTCGCGCTGGTCTTTGTCTTTAGCTTGGCGCTACTCATGTACCTGTTCTCGGTGTCGTGCATCACGCACTTTATGGACGTGGCACGCAGCCGCCATCCCAAGTCGATGGTACTCGCAAGTTCGGTTGAGCCCATGGCGTTTAACGTCGGCATTTCGTTTGGCACCGCGGTGGGCGGCGCCGTGGTAAGCAGCGTTGGCATTGCGTACGTGGGCGCAGTGGGCGCCGCGTTCTCGCTTGTGGCCTGGGCCCTCACGCTGGTGACGATTAAGCTGGCTCGCTGGGAGCGCCGTCGTCAATCAGCACAGCTCCGGATGCAGGCATAGGAGCGAACATAGCCCAAGGTGGCGAGCAACCGGTGAAAACCGTCCCATACAAGTAGTGTTTATCCGCCTGGAAGCTTCAGCAGTGCAATTTCGTGTATTTCAGATACACGTTTTTCTTCGATTTCATGTATCTGGAACACATGAAATCTTGAGCACCCCTGTCTTCGTGGAAAACGTTTTTGCCCGCTTTACATCAGACGATGGGCGTGAGCTGCGTCATCCTCCACTCTGCGCAGTTGGCTTCATTGGAAAGGGCTGTGTTACAGTGCCACCGCAGGCCGTACGGCCCTGTCTAGAAAGGAAACCCTGTGCAACGCGTACTGTTTATCTGCCATGGCAACATCTGTCGCTCGACGATGGCTGAGTCGGTGTTTACCGAGTTGGTGCGCCGCGCCGGGCGCGAGGGCGAATTTGTCATCGATTCCGCTGCGACCTCGACCGAGGAGATTGGCAACCCGCCGCATCATGGCACGGTCGCCAAGCTGCGCGAAGTCGGGATTCCCGTCGTCGCACATCGTGCACGTCAGGTGCGTCGCGCGGAGTATGGCGACTGGGACCATATTGTCTATATGGATGCTGAGAACGCGCGTGGCCTGCGTCGCATCTTTGGCGACGACCCTGACGGCAAGATTACGCGCTTGCTCGATTGGACTGATCGCCCCGGCGACGTGGCCGATCCCTGGTACACCGGCAATTTCGATGCCACCTACCGCGACGTGATCGCCGGCTGCACCGCCATGCTCGAGCAGCTGTAGGTTCGTGGGCGCACGAACCACGCTCTAAACGGGAGAAAATCCACGCTCATGAATGTGACAAAGGAACTGCCCCTTTGTCACATCCGGGACTGGCCCTAGACCGGCTTGACCTCCAGCTTTATCCCCTCGGCGCAGGAGCCGCCCAAAACATCCGAAAGGGCCCAGGTCGCATATAGCGGCAAATAGAGAACCGCTCCGTTGCGCTCAACGTTGCCTCTCGAGAAAACAATCCCGAGCCTTACGCCATATTCAGCCGTATCAAGCACATGACCGAGCGCAGCGTGCGCGTGGTAATAGGAGCCCGATTTAACCTCGATCGGAACAGCCGTCCCATCCGGTCCATCGACCACAAAGTCCACTTCACCGCGCTTTTTTGTCTGATAGTAGTAAAGCTGGCGATTTTGGACAGCCAGCTGCTGGGCCACCACGTTTTCGTAAATGCCGCTCAGATTGGGCTCCTTGCTATCAAGATACGCCGCTTGGGCGACTCCAACGGGGTAGCGCGCCATCAACATGCCCGTATCCGATTGATATAGCTTGAACTGCGATGACCGTGCCGTCTTGAGCAGGGGCGATTTTGGCTCGGTTACGATATCGGCTTTGAGAGCAACGCCGGCATCGACAAGCCATACAAAATCTCGCTGATACTTCTCGTAGTAAGCCTTGGGGTCAATGGAATTGAGCACGAAGCGCTTGTTTTCGCCCTCGAGCATAATAGGGAGCTGATCGTAGATGCTCTGCACCTGAAGGGCTCGCCCGCTTGCATACTTGGAGATATCCCGCCGGTACTGTTCGTTGAGCTCTGACTGTAGCTGACGAACAGAGGCAAGGTCGCCCTGCGTGTCAAGGAAACGCTGCACGACCTCCGGCATTCCGCCGACAACGGTATAGGTCCTGAAGTTTGCCATCATCGCGTCATGAATGTAATCAGGAATGGGCCTCTCGCTGATACACGCGTCACGTATCGTTTGGCGAGCCCCCTCGCTCACCCCGATTGCCCAGCAAAACTCCTCAAAATCGAGCGGGAACATCCTAAGCTCGTGAACATACCCCACGGGATAGGACCTGACGCCCTTGAACTGAGTCCCGAGCATTGACCCCGAAAACGCCCAGCGGCACCTCCCGTCCTCAACAAGGAACTTTGCCATCGTCATGATGTCGGGGGCCTCTTGGACCTCATCGATAAACACGAGCGTTTTGCCTGGCGCAATCGACTTTCCCGAAAGAAGCGTCACCCTGCTGATGAAATCATCGGCATTCCGCGCCTCGAGAAGAGCATCTTTTGCCTGGCGGTTTTCCATGAGGTTAAGCTCGATGTAGGTTGCATGGCTGGCTTTGCCAAATGCGCGAATCGAATAGCTTTTGCCGATCTGGCGAGAACCCGTGATGAATAAGGCCTTTTGCTCGGCAGACTTCAGCCAACGCTCCAGCTCTGCCGCTATTTTCCTGCGCAGCATAGGCTCTCTCCTCAGTGTCATCAAATGAAATGCAAAGTTTTATACGCTTGATTATCGATGAAACGCAGAATTTTTAGAACCTAAAATCAAATGAAATGCAGAGATTTGAGATTATAAGCAAAAGAAGGGGCACCACCGGCGAATGTGTCAAAGGGGCTGTCCCTTTGACACATTGCGCTCGACTACTCGTCAACGATCTCGGCAAGCCAGACGTTCAGCGTATCAACCTCGGGGCAGCAGAACTTTGCCGTACCGGGCTCGTTGCCAGGCACAGTTCCGCCATAGCGCAGGATATCGATATAGGGAAAGCCCACATGGCAGGCCATGGCGCACATCTTGCCGCGGTCTCGGTCGAAGTCAAAAACGTCGCCCGGCTTGTGACCATGGTGGCAGCGGCACGCACCCAGCTGGTCCACGCAGCTCACGCGGATACGCGGACGCTTGCCACGCGGCGCGCCGAGCGGCTTGTTATCGCCCGCAGGCTTGATGCCGCCCTCGCCAGCATTACTCATGGTCGATCACATCCAGGCAGGCCTCGATGGGAAGGCCGGCCGATTTGTCCTCTTGGTCGGCATTGCGCTCGATAAGCTCTGCCACCACGCGCATGGCATCGGACGTCGCGCGCTGCAGACTCCAGCCTGCCATAACGCGGCCGACGAGCACCGCCGAGAACGTGTCGCCCGTGCCCGGGAAATAGACCGGAATGAGCTCAAAGGGAATCGTAAAGTACTCCCCCGCCACATGGTCGTAACCAATAACCGCGTTCGTGCCATTGACTACGGCGCTCGTAATGACCACCGACTTGGCACCCAGCTCGCGCACGGCGTCCACAAGGGCGCGGGCCTCATCGGGCGTAATTTGCTCGACGATAGGCGTGTCGGTGAGCAAACTGGCCTCGGTGTAGTTGGGAACCGCGTAGTCGGCGCACTCGAGCAGGTGCCGCATAAGGCCAATCGTGGACTCGGGCACGCCCGCATAGAGCTTGCCGTTGTCGCCCATGATGGGGTCGACGAACACCTTGGTGCCCTTTTGCGCACGGCGGTGGCAAAAGTCCGAGATGATGCGCGTCTCTTCCTCGGTCACGATAAAGCCGGTCGAGATGGCGTCGAATTCAAAGCCGAGCTCCTCCCAGATGGCGAGGCTCTGGCGCACGTACTCCGTGGTGTCGTGGATGTAGAACTTGGGGTAGTTGAGCGTGTCGGAAACGAGCGCCGTCGGCAGGTTATGGATACGGTAGCCCATGTGCGACAGCACCGGCAGCATGGCGGAAAGCGCGACCTTGCCGTAGCCGCACATATCGTTAATCAGCAGCAGCTGAGTGTTCTTCATGAGGGTCTCCCTTGGTTCGGGCACGGCGCAGCAGCGCCACAGTGCGACTAAGTGTAGCGCAGGGGACGTTGTGAGCGGGCGCTACGGTCGCGAAGAGCGCATTGTTGCGAAAAGGTTACGAAAACGAGGTAGTCGTTGGACGTTCTTAAATGACTAGTCAAACAAGAACGTCCCCAACGACTATCTCAGATTGCCGCTCTGGCGGGTTTGCAGCGTCGAGCGGTTACGGCGTTTGGCAAAACGCCGTAACTTAATAAGTTTGGTACCTTGACATTCATTTCTCATGCTCCTAGATTGGTTAGGCACAAAACAATTCCACTACCTAACTAAAGAAAGGAGCAACACTAATTCATGTGCGATGAACCTCTTAACCTTTGTTCGCACGAGCCCGGCGGTGACCCGTCGCAACCGGTAGACATACCCGAAGCGGTCAGCGCCGAAGACAAACTCGCCAAGCGCATCCTGAGCGGCCTGGGTTTTTGCGGCCATTACATGCATTTTCACGGCGGAGGCGTATCCGGCAAGGCGCCCATCATCTGCCTGCTGGCCAAGCAGCCCGGCGGCGAGATGTCTCAGCAGGAACTCGGCATGCACTTTGACCTCAAACCGGGGTCGCTTTCCGAGATCCTGTCCAAGCTCGAGGTCAACGGCCTCATCGAGCGCAGCCGTAACCCCAAGGATCGACGGCAACTCACCATTCGCCTGACCGAAACCGGCCGGGAAAACGCCCGCATCGACCAGGCGGCCCGCATCCGCTTTAGAGAACGGGCCTTTAGTGCCCTCACTCACGACGAGCGCGAGCAGCTCGCCGAAATGCTCGAGAAAATCCGTGTAACCTGGGAGGAACTGGATGATTAAAACCCTCATGGGCAGCATCCGCGACTATATGAAAGTCGCTGTTGCCACGCCATTGCTCGTGCTTGGCGAGGTGCTCTGCGAGGTGCTGATTCCATTTATCACCGCCAACCTGATCGACGCCATCAAAGACGGTGCCACCGTAGCCGAGATGCTTCCCATCGCAGGCTTTTTGGTGCTCATCGCGCTGACGTCGCTTGCTTTAGGCGCCGCTGCCGGCGTCACCTGCAGCCATGCGAGCTGCGGCTTCGCCAAGAACCTGCGTCACGACCTGTTCTACAAGATCCAGACGTTCAGCTTTGCCAACATCGATGAGTTCTCGAGCTCCTCGCTCGTCACGCGTCTGACCACTGACATCAACAACGTTCAACAGGCCTTTATGATGATCATCCGTATCGCCGTGCGCGCGCCGCTGGTCTTGATCTTCGCCTTTACCATGGCATTTATCATGGGCGGCAGCGTCGCCATGGTCTACCTGGTCATCATTCCGCTGCTGGGCTTTGGACTGTTCTTTATCATCTTTAAGGTACGCCCCATCTTCTCGCGCGTGTTCCACAAGTACGACGCCCTTAACGAGTCCGTCGAGGAAAACGTCACCGGCATGCGCGTGGTCAAGAGCTATGTGCGCGAAGACTTTGAGAAGGAGAAGTTCGCCACCGCCGCGCGCGACGTCCAGATGGACTTCACCCGCGCCGAGAAGCTGCTCGCCTTTAACAACCCCATGATGAACATCTGCGTCAACGGCGCATTTGTCGTCATCATCTACCTGGGATCCAAGCTCATCATCACGAGCCAGGGCACGCTGTTCGACGTGGGCCAGCTCTCCTCCATCTTTACCTACGGCTTCCAGATTCTGATGAGCCTAATGCAGCTGTCGAGGATCTGTGTCATGGTAACCATGGCAGACGAGTCGGCGCACCGCATTACCGAGGTGCTGGCCGCCGAGCCCACGATCGCCGATCCCGCCGAGCCCGTGCTCGAGGTTGCCGACGGTTCCATCGACTTTGACCACGTGAGCTTTAAGTATTCCGCGCATGCGAAGCGCCAGGCGCTCGACGATATCGACCTGCACATTAAGAGCGGCGAGACCATCGGTATCATCGGCGGTACCGGCTCGGCCAAGTCCACGCTTGTAAACCTCATCGCCCGTCTGTACGACGCCACCGAAGGCACCGTGCGCGTGGGCGGCATGGACGTACGCGACTACGACCTGGACGCGCTGCGCCACCAAGTGGCCATGGTGCTGCAGAAAAACGTGCTGTTTAGCGGCACCATTGCCGAGAACCTGCGCTGGGGCGACCCGAACGCCACCGACGAGGCGGTCCGCGAGGCGGCAGATCTGGCCTGCGCCGATGACTTTGTCGGCGGCTTCCCCAAGGGCTACGACACCTGGATCGAGCAGGGCGGCTCCAATGTTTCCGGCGGTCAGAAGCAGCGCCTGTGCATTGCGCGTGCCCTGCTGCGTCGCCCCAAGATCTTAATCCTGGACGACTCCACCAGCGCTGTCGACACCAAGACCGACGCCAAGATTCGCGCAGGGTTGGCAAGCTATCTGCCCAACACGACCAAGCTCATCATCGCCCAGCGCATCAGCTCCGTGCAGGACGCAGACCGCATCATCGTCATGGAGGGTGGCCGTATCGCGCAGATCGGCAACCATGACGAGCTGCTCAAGACGAGCGAGATCTACCGCGAGACCTTTACCTCGCAAAACAAGATGTCTGCCGAGGGCGAAGGGGCCGTCGAGGCCGACACCGAGGCATCCGCAACACAAGCTCAGACCCAGGAAGGAGGCGAGGCACATGAGTAAGGCAACGACCGCCGAGCGCGCGCTCAACCGCAAGGGTGGCACCATGTCGCGCCTCATCAAGACGCTCTTTGGCTTCTACCCCGTGCTTTTGCCCCTCGTCGTCGTCGGCGTGGTGCTCTGCGCCATCATCAACTCCATCGGCGCGACCTTCCTTCAGAGCGCCCTGCAGATTATTAGCGAATCGTGGCAGTCGGGCGATTGGGAAGCCGCACAGCCCAAGATCGCACAGCTCGTGACCACCCTCGCCTGCATCTACGGCATCGGCATCCTGTCTTCGCTCTTCTGGAACCGCGCCATGGCCATCGTCACGCAGGGCTCGCTCGAGAAGCTGCGCGAGAAGATGTTCAACCGTATGCAGGACCTGCCGATTCGCTACTTCGACACGCACCAGCGCGGCGACATCATGAGCCACTACACCAACGACATCGACACGCTGCGCCAGATGATCAGCCAGTCGCTGCCCAACCTGCTCATGACGACCATCGTCATCGTCACGGTGTTCTTTATCATGCTGTACTACAGCGTGTGGATGTGCCTGGTCATTGTGGCCGGCGTCGCCTTTATGACCTTTATGACCAAGCTGCTCGGCTCCAACTCCGCGCGCTTCTTTATTGCGCAGCAGACCGAGCTCGGCGTGGTCGAGGGCCATATCGAGGAAGTCATGAACGGCCAGAAGGTCGTCAAGGCATTCTGCCACGAGTCTGCCGCCGAGGCCGATTTTGACGAGCGCAACGAAAAGCTCTTCGAGGTCTCGCAGAAGGCCAACATGTACGCCAACATCCTCATGCCCATCCTTATGAACCTGGGAAACCTGCTCTACGTGCTGGTCGCACTGGCAGGCGGCATTTTCCTGGCGCTGGGCGTGCCCAACCTGAGCATCTCGGGCATGGCGCTGTCCATCGCCGTCGTGGTGCCGTTCCTCAACATGACCAAGCAGTTCTGCGGACAGATCGGCCAGATCTCGCAGCAGATCAACGCCGTGGTCATGGGCCTCGCCGGCGCCGACCGTATCTTTGAGCTCATCGACGAGGAGCCCGAAGCCGACGAAGGCTATGTGACGCTCGTCAACGCTCAGGTGAACCCCGACACCTGGCAGCTCGAGGAGGCCGACCACCACACCGGCATGTGGGCGTGGAAACATCCGCACCGCGCAACCGGCGAGATCGAGTACGTGCCGCTGCGCGGCGACCTGGTCATGGACAACGTCGACTTTGGCTACACACCCGACCACGAGGTGCTGCACGGCGTGTCTGTGTTTGCCAAGCCGGGCCAGAAGGTCGCGTTTGTCGGCGCCACCGGTGCCGGCAAGACGACCATCACCAACCTCATCAACCGCTTCTATGACATCGCCGATGGCAAGATCCGCTACGACGGCATCAACGTAAACAAGATCCGCAAGGCCGATCTGCGTCGCTCGCTGGGCGTGGTGCTGCAGGACGTGAACCTGTTCACCGGCACCGTGATGGATAACATCCGCTACGGCAACCTGGACGCCACCGACGAGGAGTGCATCGCGGCGGCCAAGCTCGCGGGCGCGGACGACTTTATCACCCGCTTGCCCGACGGCTACGACACCATGCTCACCGGCAACGGCGCGCAGCTGTCGCAGGGCCAGCGCCAGCTGATCTCGATCGCACGCGCCGCCGTCGCCGATCCGCCGGCAATGATTCTGGACGAGGCCACGAGCTCCATCGACACCCGCACCGAGGCCATCGTGCAGGCAGGCATGGATAAGCTCATGGAAGGCCGCACGACGTTTGTCATCGCGCACCGCCTGTCCACCGTGCGCAACTCCGACGCGATCATCTGTCTGGACCACGGCCGCATCATCGAGCGCGGCAACCACGACGAGCTAATCGCCAAGCGCGGATACTACTACCAGCTCTACACCGGAGCGTTTGAGCTGGAGTAGTTCGGCTCGCCGAGATGGCCGATTTGCCGCTCATTCGTCGGGCATGACCCTAAGGTCAATGCCCTCCTCTTTCGGGGCAAATCGACTCATCTCAACGACTCAAACACAATGCGCCGCAACGAATAAAGCCTCCGCAGCCACACGAGCTGCGGAGGCTTTATTCATGCCGGCCGGAAACCGTATCCCACTTTTCGGGCCCAAAATGGGATGCCGTTTCCTGCTGGACCCCCTCCGGGAAACGGCATCCCATTTCAAGGGAGTAAACCGGGATGTGATTTCCCCTAACGGCACCTTTGGGAAGCCGCATCCCACTCTAGACGCACAAAACGGGATGAGCTTTCCCATGGTGATCCAAGACCAGAAGCATGTCCGATAGCGCGGCCAGGTCAAGAACAACAAGGCAAGCGTCACGCCAATTTGGACGAGCGTCTGCTGCAGTTTGAGGCTGCTGGCCCATATGGTAGAGTTAACCACCCATGAATTTCAGCACACTGCGTGCCACCTGTTCTTTTGTCATTTAGGGGAGTGAACTTGTGAATACTTCTGTCGCCAAGAAGGCCGGCCAGGCGGTGCGCCTGCTCATGATGGTGCTCACGGCAGTTCTCATCTTCTTCTTCATCAATGTTATGCTGCTCGTCTCCGATATCCAGGGCACGGCGCGTGTGGTCAACTACGCCGGCCTGGTACGCGGCACCACGCAGCGCATCGTGAAGCTCGAGGACGCAGGCCAGTCACAAGACGACCTGCTCAAGGCCGTGGATTCATACATTAACGGCTTGCGCTACGGAAGCGACGACCTCAATCTCGTCCGTCTCGACGACGATGAGTATCAGGCAAAGATGACCGAGCTTGCAAATTATTTTGATGAGCTTTGCACCGAGATCATCCGCGTGCGCGAAGTCGGCTATGAGAACACCGACATCATCTCCATGAGCGAGGAGTTCTTTGGCATTTGCGACGATGCTACGCGACTCGCAGAGGACTACTCTCAGGAGAAGGCGTCGGCGCTCAACTATCTCGAGGGCTTGGTGATCATCGACATCGTGGGCTTGGTGGCGACCTTTGCGGTCGAACTTGTTCGCGCGGTGCGCACTGCCGCGCTCAACCGAGAGCTGCAGAGCAAAGTCTATCTCGACGAAGCCACGGGACTGCCCAACAAGAACAAGTGCGAGGAGATCTTGGGGCAGGAGCGGCCTGTCTCCGCGGAGGCGCCCGTTGCGGTGTGCGTCTTCGACCTTAACAATCTGCATACGGTCAATAACAACTTCGGCCACGAGAAGGGCGACGAATACATCCGTTCTTTTGCCCAGCAGCTGGGGTGCGTGGCGTCCGAGACCTGCTTTGTGGGCCGCGACGGTGGCGATGAGTTTATCGCGGTGCTGCGGGATGCCGATCGAGCTGCCGTGGAGTCCTGTCTCGCTCGGGTTCGTGCGAACGTGAACGAGCATTCCGAGGCTCATCCCGACATGCCTATCAGCTATGCAGTGGGCTACGCGCTTTCCAGTGATTTTGATGAACCGCCTACGATGCGCGAGCTCTTTTCCCAGGCCGACAAAAACATGTACATCGACAAGAACCGCGTAAAGACAGCTGAGGCAGCCGGGCTGCAACGCGAGGACCGCTAAACCCGTCCCAAATGAGCTATTTGAGAAGTTGTGCCATGGCGTTGACGAATTTTTGGACTTGGAGGGTGGGCTCGAGCGGATAGTGCAGAAAGACTGGCACCTCGCGACCGCATAGGAACGGCACGCCCACAAAGGCCGGGTGCACCCCCGACCACGCCCCGCAGGTGAGCACCGCGTCGCCCTTTTCCTCCGCCTCGTTAAAGAGCGCAAAGTCGAAGCTATCCACATCGATCACGTCCACACCGCCGTCGGCCAAAAGGTCGATACGCAGACTGTCCATGGCGTCGTTGCCGTGGCGGAGCACGCGCAGGCGCATGCCCTCCAAGTCGGCAACCGTAATGCGTGTCGTGCGCGCCAGCGGGCTCGTGCGCGGCAGGTCGATATAAAACGGCACGTTAACGATGCGGAGCTTTTGACAGGTGTCGCCCCAGCGCGGTGTCGAAAAACTCGACTGCACCACATCCACCTCGCGACCAAGGCTGCGCATGACGGATTCGCGCTCGTCATAGAGGTCGCTTACCGGCACGATCTCGAAGCGCAGCGATGGCTCCAGATCGTGGATGCCCGACCACATCGACAGCGTCTGGCGCCCCGGGCACATCATCGACACGCCCAGGCGCACGGCACCGCCATCGCCCGCCGCGCGTCGGGCGCGGCGCAGCGCGTCCTCGGACTGCCGCATGATCGAGCGCGCGTCGTCCACCAGCAGAGCGCCCGCCGGCGTCACCTTAACACCCGAATGCGAGCGCTCGAACAACGTGATGCCAAACTCGGCCTCGAAACCCGACACCTGTTTGACGAGCGCCGGGGTCGACACGCGCAATTTTGCCGCCGCACGTGAGAAGCTTCCCAGCTCCGCGGCGGCCGATATGGCCTCGAGTCGTCGATCGTACACGTCAATCTCCCGTTTTCGCGCCTGTGAACGCATGGCGCCACAGGGGGTCGTTTTGGCAGGTCACGCGCTCGATTGAGAAAAACTGCATCGCACAGTATAAACCTACGGTTAACGCCATTCTAACAAATATGCAATTCACCTGCGCAAATGCAAAGCATACGATAACCAGCGAAAACCACGTGGGTCGGTTAATGGGAGCGACCCACCGGGAGGCACAAGAAGGGAAGTTCCTATGAGCAATTGGCTTAAGCTCGAGGGCGATGTCTGCGCCGTGACCGGCGCGCTCGGCGGTATGGGCGTCGAGATTTGCCGCGAGTTCGCCCGCAACGGCGCCAACGTCGTCCTGCTCGACCTGGACGAGGAGAAGGTCAAGGCCGCAGCCGCCGACCTCGCCGCCGAGTTTGGCATCCACGCCGAGGGCTACAAGATGAACGCCACCGACGAGGCCGAGGTTCAGGCCGCCGTCGATGCCACCATCGCCGACTTCGGCCGCGTCGACGTCCTTGTCAACACCGCCGGCATCCTGCGCTTCGCCGCCATGGAGGACCTGCCGCTGAGCGACTGGGAGCAGGTGCTCAACGTCAACCTCACCGGTTACTTCATCACCTCGCAGCGCTTTGGTCGCGAGATGATCAAGGCCGGCCAGGGTCGCCTGGTGCACATCTCGACCGTTGCCAGCCACTCCCCCGAGACGTTCTCGGGCGTGTACAGCTCCACCAAGGCGGGCGTCAACATGATGTCCAAGATGCTGGCTGCCGAATGGGGCCCCTACGGCGTCCGCTCCAACTGCGTCGAGCCTTGCTTCGTTAAGACCCCGATGTCGGCCAACTTCTACGCCGACCCCGAGGTCGAGAAGAGCCGCAGCCGCCTGATCGCCACGCGCCGCATCGGCGAGGTCAGCGATATCGCCAACGCCGTCATGTTCCTGGCGTCCAAGCGCTCGGACTTTACCACCGGCGACGCCATCAAGGTCGACGGCGGCTTCTCCAACATGATGGGCGACCTCACCGCCAAGCCCGGCGGCCGTCGCGCCTATGCCGACAACTACCTTAAGAACAAGGGTGTCGAGCTCTGGTCCGATGAGTCCGGCGTCGCAAAGCCGACTGACCAGTAAACCAACCTGACAGGGAGGCCCCGCGGACACGCCTGTTCCTCCCCCGTATCGATTAGAAAGAGTCCAATGGCTTCCACCAACTCCAACAAGGGTCGCGCCGTCGTGCTTTCCGCCGCGTGCGTCACCATGTTCTTCATCAGCTCCATCGCGCTGTATTCCGTCGTGAGCAAGAACCTGCTCGCCGTCTACCCCGAGTGGTCCAGCGCTCTTACCTGGGCCTTCCCCGTCTTCCAGACCATCATGGCCGTGACGGGCATCTTCGCCGGCCGCATCTCCGATAAAATCGGCCCCCGCAACGTCGTGATCGCCGCCGCCGCGTGCTACGGCCTGGGCTGGTTCATGTCCGGCACCGTCACCGAGCCGTGGCAGTTCTACCTGTGGTTCTCGCTCGTCGCCGCCATCGGCAACGGCCTGGGCTACAACCCCGCGCTCACCACCGGCCAAAAGTGGTTCATCGACAAGAAGGGTCTCGCCTCCGGCATCACCCTGGCCGCTTCGACCGCCGGTCCCGCCGTGCTGTCCCCGGTGCTCGCCTCGCTGCTCATCCCGAGCCTGGGCATCTTTGGCGCCCTTAAGGCGCTCGGCGTCATCTTCTTTGTGACGATCGCCGCCTCCGCCCTGTTCCTGAAGGCCCCCGAGGCCGGTTGGCTGCCCGAGGGCTTCGAGGCCCCCAAGGGCGGCGCGCACGCTGGCACCTTCGGCGACCTCACCCCGGGCGAGATGGTCAAGACCCCGCGCTTCTGGGTCCTCATCGTCACCTTCGCCTTTGCCGCCACCGCGGGCACCCTGCTCGTGGGCAAGGTTGCCTCCATCGCCGCCGTTCAGCTCTTCGCCGACCCCACGAGCGCCGCGGCCGTCGCCCTCGGCGGTGTGGTGGTCTCCGTCAACACCTGCGCCAACCTGGTCGGCCGTCTGTCCTTTGGCCAGATCATCGACAAGCTCGGCGCCTATAAGTCGCTGCTCATCAGCCTTGTCGTCACCATCGTCGCACTCGTCATCATGTCGATGAGCTTTACGCAGGCCATGTTCTTTGTGGCGCTCGCTCTGCTCGGCTTTAGCTTTGGCGCTCTGCTCGTCATCTACCCGCCGCTCACCGGTGGCGCCTTTGGCACCAGTAACATCGGCGTCAACTACGGCATCATGTTTTTGGGTTATGCCGCTTCCACCTGGATCAGCCAGCCCATCACCGCCGTGCTGTATCACGCCGAGGCCGGCAGCGCCGCCTACCAGCAGTCCTTCTACGGCGCCATTGTGATCGCCGCCATCGCCGTCGTGCTCACCGTCTACATGATGGTCTCCGACAGCAAGAAGAAGTCCGCTTAGTAATTGCCGATGTGACAAAGGGACTGTCCCTTTGTCACATTCCATCGCCACCACTATTAAGGAGTCGAAATGTCTGAGCTCAATCCCGTCCGCATTGCCGTCATCGGTGCCGGCGCCATGGGCCGCAACCACATCCGCTTTGTCACCGAGGAGCCCGAGGCCGAGCTCGTCGCCATCGCCGACGCCTTTGAGGGCGCCCGCGCCACGGCCGAGGCCGCCGGCGTGCCGTTCTTTACCGATCCCGCCCAGATGATGGACGAGGTCAAGCCCGAGGCCGTCATCATCGCCACGCCCAACGACCTGCACCTGGGCGTCGCCCGCGAGGCCGTCAAGCGCAACATCGTGCCGCTGGTCGAAAAGCCGATCTCCAACGACCTGGAGGATGCCCAGGCCTTTGCCGCCGAGGCCGAGACCGCCGGCGTGCCCGTGCTCGTGGGTCAGCACCGTCGCCACAATCCCTTCGTCAACAAGGCCAAGGAGATCATCGAGTCCGGCGAGCTGGGCAAGCTCACCGTGTCGAGCTTCCACTACATGATCTATAAGAATGACGAGTACTTCGACGTCGAGTGGCGCCGCAAGAAGGGTGCCGGCCCGATCCTGGTCAACCTGGTTCACGACGTCGACCTGCTCCGCTACCTGCTGGGCGAGCCCGTTGCCGTCCAGGGCATGCAGTCCAGCGCCGCCCGCGGTTTTGAGACCGAGGACTCCGCCGTGGTCAACGTCCGTTTTGCCGATGGCGCACTCGCGAGCATGACTATCTCCGACGCCACCGCCAGCCCCTGGAACTGGGAGGCAACCGCCCGCGAGGACCCGCAGTACCGCCCCTTCGACGCCGACGCCTACTTTATCGGTGGCACCAAGGGCGCCCTTTCGCTGCCCCGCCTGCATCAGTTCTCCTATGACGGCGCCTCCAACTGGCACAAGCCGCTGCAGATGGAGATTCCGGCCGTCGACCCGACGCTGCCGCACAAGATGCAGCTCAAGCACTTTGTGAAGGTCGTCCGCCGCGAGGTCGAGCCCGTCGTGACCCCCGCCGACAACGTCAAGACGCTCACGCTTCTTAACGCCATCAAGGAGGCCGCCGAGTCCGGCCAGCTCGTCGAGCTGTAATGCCTTAGGGCAGGCCGCGGCAAACACCTAAGCCGAGCCCCTCGGCCCACCACAAATAAGCCCCTCTTCTTTGCCCCGCGAGCAGCCTCCTGCCCGCGGGGCATTTTGCTACCTTGCCGACGATTTTCCTGGAGCGAGGCTATTTTGCGCCTCAGCCTGATTCGTTCGCCACGAAATGGGCCTGTCTACTACGTTTAATCGATCACCCTCAACCATGCCAAATTTCGCAAAAATAAAACCGCAGGTAAACGGCTTGCCGAATTTCGGAAAACCCAGGTATGGTCGACCCCTACGGGTAAAACGTAGTAGATAGGCCGTTTTCGTGGCGCGGTCCCAAAACAGCCTTTTGGGACGGGTGGTATCCTTGGTAGCCCTGTGCTGCAAACGCACCTTAAACGCAAGGAGTCCCATGGATCTTATCGCCCAGCTCGCCCGCGAGCTCAACCTTAAGGCCGCCAACATCGAGGCGGCCGTCAAGCTCATCGACGAGGGCAACACCATCCCCTTTATCTCGCGCTACCGCAAGGAAGCAACGGGCGGCATGGACGACGTCGCCCTGCGCGCACTCGACGAGCGTCTGTCCTACCTGCGCAATCTTGAGCAGCGAAAAGAGGACGTCATTCTGCTCATCGACGCCCAGGGCAAACTCACGCCCGAACTCGAGCAGCAGATTCGCGAGGCCACGCAGCTCCAGCGTGTCGAGGACCTCTACAAGCCCTACCGCAAAAAGCGCATGACTCGCGCACAGAAGGCCCGCGAGGCAGGCCTGGAGCCGCTCGCCAACATGATCATCATGCAGGCCTCGGCCAAGGGCAGCGCGCTCGACGCCGCCGCGGCATACGTCAACGAGGAGGCCGGCTTCGACACGCCCGAAAAGGCACTCGCGGGTGCGGCCGACATCGTGGCCGAAACGGTGGCCGAGGACCCCGAGAACGTCGCCGACCTGCGCGGCTTTACGCAAAACACCGCCGACATCGTCGTCGAGGCCACCGACCCCGCCGAGAAGACCCCCTACGAGCCCTACTACAACTATGATGAGCCGCTGCGCCGTATACCCAACCACCGCGTGCTGGCTATCGACCGCGGCGAGCGCGAGGGCAAGCTTCGCGTGCGCGTGAACGTCGACGGCGCTGCCGCCACAGCGCGCCTCGGCAGCCGTTGGCCCCGACGCCAGGGCGCGTTTGCTCCCATCTTCGATGCCGCCATCGCCGACGGTTATAAGCGCCTCATGGCCCCCTCGCTGGAGCGCGAGGCCCGCGCCAAACTCACCGTTCGCGCCCAGACCGAGGCCATCAACGTCTTTGCCAAGAATCTTGAGGGCCTGCTCTCGGCACGCCCCGTCCGTGGCGCCCGCGTGCTCGCGCTCGACCCGGGCTACCGCACGGGCTGCAAGGTCGCCGTCATGGACGAGACCGGCAAGCTGCTCGACCACGGCGTGGTCTACCCCACCAAGCCGCGCCACGACGTCGCCGGCACCAAGCGCGAGCTCGCCCGCCTCGTCAAGAAGGACAGCGTCAACACCATCGTCATCGGCAACGGCACCGCCAGCCGCGAGACCGAGGAAGTCGTCTCGGAGTTCATCGCCGAGCAGGCGCCCAGCCTTCGCTACACCATCGTCAACGAAGCCGGCGCATCGGTGTACTCCGCCTCCGAGCTCGCCAGCCAGGAGTATCCCGATCTGGATGTCACCGTGCGTGGCGCCATGAGCCTGGGCCGCCGCCTGCAGGACCCGCTGGCAGAGCTCGTTAAGATTCCGCCCCAGTCCATCGGCGTGGGCCAGTACCAGCACGACCTTGACCAGGCCGAGCTTTCGCGCACCCTGGGCCACGTGGTGGAAGACGTCGTCAACCGTGTGGGCGTCGACGTCAACACCGCGAGCGCGAGCCTGCTGGGATACGTATCGGGCATCACGCCGAGCGTGGCCAAGAACATCGTGGCCTACCGCGAGGAAAACGGCGCCTTTACCGATCGCCGCCAGCTTAAGAAGGTCCCCAAGTTGGGGCCCAAGGCATATCTCAACGCCGCGGGCTTCCTGCGCATCAGCGGCGGCAAGAACCCGCTCGACGCGACAAGTGTCCACCCCGAAAGCTACGAGGTGGCCACATCCGTCTTGGAGCGCGCAGGCGTTAAAGCCAGCGAGCTCAGCCGCGGCGGCGTGCCCGACATCGAGCGCCGTCTGGGAAGCATCTCGACGCTGGCACGCGACCTGGACTGCGGCACCCTCACGCTCATCGACATCGTCAGCGAGCTCAAGAAGCCCGGCCGCGACCCGCGCGACGACGCACCCGAGGTGGTCTTTAGCCGCTCAGCGCTTTCCATCGATGACCTGGAACCCGGCATGGAGCTCAAGGGCACGGTGCGCAACGTCGTCGACTTTGGCGCCTTCGTCGACGTGGGCGTGCACCAGGACGGCCTCGTACACATCTCCAAGCTGGCCAACCGCTTTGTCAAGCACCCGAGCGACGTGGTACGCGTCGGCGACACGGTAAAGGTGTGGGTAGAGAAGGTCGACCGCGACCGCAAAAAGATCTCCCTGACCATGGTGCAGGGGAAGTAAACCGCCAAAGCAAGGGTCCCCCCGGTAGCGACGTGCAAAATCGCGAGTATTCTGCAAATTCCGCCGTTCCGGATGCCCCTCAGAGGCGAAAAAGCAAAAACAGCCCCCGTTTTAGCGTCGTCAGAGCCAAAACGGGGGCTGTTCCGTGCTTTATCTAGCTGGTAAAAGCCTTTACCTTGCTGAATACTCTCAATTTTGCACGGCGCAGGCGGGGGTACCTTTGCCCACGGCAGGATATGGAAACCAATCACCAACCTACTGGCAAGTTCGTGTCGGCAGCCCCGGCCTTTCCTTTGCCTGGCGCGACCCTCGCGAAGCGAGTGAGCGATAGAGGAAAGGAAAGGCCGGGGCGAACAACCCTCGGAGCAGCCAGTGCTCACGTTACGGCAGGATATGGAAACCGAGTGCCGCGATATCTTTGGCAAAGCCGCGGACGGTGTCGAGCGAGACCTCGTACGGGTCGCGACCGATGTTCTTGCGCTTGGCCAGGATGCTGTTGGGCACCGTGATGATCTGGCAACCGCAGGCCTCGGCCTGGTAAATGTTGATAAGCTCACGCGTGGACGCCCACAGGACCTCGCAGTTGGGCTTAGCGGCGGCCTTCTTGACCGACTCCGTCACAAACGGAATGGGGTCGACGCCGGTGTCGGCGATACGGCCGGCAAAGAGCGAGATGATGGACGGCGTCTCGGCGTCAACGGCCTCGACCATCTCGTCGACCTGCTCGGGCGTAAAGATAGTGGTGACGTTGACCTTGATGCCATCGGCCGAAAGCTTGCGGACCAGCTCGGCGGTGGACTCGCCCTTGGTGGTCACGCACGGAATCTTGACGTAGACGTTGTCGGCCCAGGTAGCGATCTCGCGGGCCTCGACCTCCATGGTCTCGACGTCATCGGCAAAGACCTCAAACGAGACGGACACATCGGTGATGTGAGCCAGAACCTCCTTGGCAAACGCGCGGTAATCCGTCACGCCACCCTTCTTCATAAGGGACGGGTTGGTCGTGAAACCCTGAACGTTGCCGTTCTCGTACATGTCGAGCATGCCCTCGAGGTTTGCACCGTCAGCGAACACCTTGATTGCCATCTGCCTGATTCCTTTCGTTTGCACACGGCCAGTAAGCTGCTAAACACTTTACCTATGTTTATCAAGGCGTGACCTGCGGGTTTTTATCTTCTCGGCGAACGGTATAAACACCTCAGTGTTTGGATTGATAAATCGATTGAGCATGCAAAAGCAAAGAGTCGCAGTTTGAGCAAACGTCAGAACGCGAGATTCATTAGATGAGGCCGAAATGCTGCATCGCCGTGACGGTGCCGTCGTGCGCGACATCGTCGGTCACGTAGTCGGCGACCGCTTTGACCTCGGACATGGCGTTGCCCATGGCGACAGCCGTCTCGACGGCAGCGAGCATGCCCAGGTCGTTGCCCGAATCGCCAAAGCCAAAGGTGCGCGCATTTCCCTCGCGGCCCAGATACGCCAGCGCTCGCGCCACGCCCACGCCCTTGTTGATGCCCTTGGGGCTCAGCTCGCGATTCCGACCACCGGTATTGCACAGCTCAAACTCGCGATCGATAAAGCCGTCATCGTTGGCAACGCGAGCCAAACTGGGCACATTGAGGCATACCTTGCCCACGCGCAGACTGCCGTCGACGCGCATTTCCTCGGCGCTGTGCACCACAGAAGTGCCGATCAGAGACGACTGCTCAACACCCGCGGGTTCCAGGGCAAAAGTAGCCACGTTGGTCTCGAAAAAGGCCTCAATCCCTGCCGCGGCCATACGGCGTGCAAGCTCCTCGATAACGTCCTCGCCAAAGCAGTCCTCATGCACCACGCGGCCCTCGACCTCGAGCGTGGCGCCCGCCATGGCAACGACACCCGCGGGGTCGAGCGCACGCAAGCTGTCCGCGATGAGCCACAGGGGGCGACCCGTGCAGATAAACGCCTTGTGCCCCGCGTCGCGCAGACGATGAAACGCCTCGACGACCATCTGCGAGGGGCGAACCGCCGAAAAGTCCTTATCGGTCATATCGTCGGGATCGAACGACGTCAGCGTGCCGTCCACGTCAAAAAAGAGCACGGCGGAATCGGGGCACGCATCAATCATATGGGTTCCTTTCGAGGATAAGGGCAAACGAAGCATCCATCATATAATGAAGCGACGCAACCAGAGAGGTCACCCATGGAATTTTACGCAAGCTGCCCCGAGGGCTTTGAGTCCGCACTCGCCGATGAGCTTAAACGCCTCGGACTTTCGCATGTTCGCCGGCTGAAGGGCCGCGCTACATTTGAGGGCGAGCTCGAGCAAGGCTACCGAGCATGCCTGTGGTCGCGCCTGGCGAGCCGCGTGTTCGTGGTGCTCGGGCGCTTTGAGGCGCAGAATGCCGATGAACTGTACGATAGCGTTTACGACATCGCCTGGGAGAGCATCGTCCGCCCCGGCGCCACCATCGCCATCACAGCCCGCGGCGTGACCGAGCAGCTGCGCAACACGCGCTTCTCGGCCCTGCGCGCCAAAGACGCGCTGTGCGACCGTCTGGCCGAGACCACGGGCCGTCGCGCCGACGTCGATGCTGCCGACCCCGACGTTCACCTGCTGCTTTCGCTGCGCCAGCGCCGCGCGAGCATCAGCCTGGACCTTTCAGGCGACCCGCTGTTCAAACGCCTGCCGCCCACAGCGACCCGCGCCGGCGAGGGCGCGCACGTGCTGCGCCCCGACTACGCCGCCCTGGTGCTGGCGCAGGTCGGCTGGACCGCACTGTGCGAGCGCGAGCTGACGGCCGATGATTACGAAAACGAAGCGCTGCCTACGCTGATCGACGCCTCGTGCGCCGGCGGCGGTCTGCTGCTGGAGGCCGTGAACATTCTGACCGACCGCGCCCCGGGCGCCGCACGCGAGCGCTGGGGCTTTGAGGGCTGGCAGCTGCACGACGCCGCCCTGTGGGAGCAGCTGCTTGCCGAGGCGCGCGAGCGCGAGACCGCGGCGCGTGAGCGCCAGGCGCGCATCGTCGCCGTGGACATTGACCCCGCCGCCCGCAAGACTGCCGAGCGCATGGTCAAGTGCGCCGGCTACAAGCGTTTTGTCGACTTTTGCGCTGCCAAGCCAGCCACCGTGCTGGACCACGCGGGCGCCGTCGCCGGTGCCGCCGTGGTCGCGGACACCACCGAGACCCCGCTTTCGCTCATGCACGACGCCATGACGCTGGTCGGTGAGCTGCGCCGCGCGCCCGAGCTTTCCGCGGCGCCGGTCGCCGCGCTCACCCGCGATGGATTGCTGGCCCGCGCGCTCCACGCCGAGCCCGAGCGCTCGATCGCCGTCATGCCCAATAACGAGGAGGCAACTATTGAGGTTTGGCCCTCGCTCGACCACGCCGCCGCGGCGTTTGAGGCTTCGACCAGTGCGGATGCCGAGGCCGAGGTTGCGGATGCCAACGAAGTCAACGACAACGCCGTCAACACCCCCATGCCCGAACCTGCCGCCATGCTCGACCTGGGCGACGGCAAGCCGCTGCCCGTGCTCATCCCCGAGTCCGAGCAGTTCGCCAACCGCCTGCGTAAGAATGCCCGTCTGCGTCGCAAGTGGGCCAAGCGCGAGGGCGTGAGCTGCTACCGCGTCTACGATGCCGACCTACCCGACTACTCCGCCGCCATCGATCTGTACGAGGGCTGCCCGCAGACGCCGGGCCGCTGGCTCGTCATCGCCGAGTACGCCGCGCCTAAGACCATCGATCCCGCGCTAGCCCAGGCCCGCATGCTCGACATCTTGGCCATCGCGCCGCGCATCCTGGATGTTCCGGCCGAGCATGTGCACGCCAAGGCCCGCATGCGCTCGCGTGGCGGCTCGCAGTACGGCAAGCAGGGCGCCGGTAAGGGCGCATCAGGCGAGCGCGCCAACATCGCTCGCCGTCGCCTGCCGCTCATCGAAGAGGGCGGACTCACCTTTGCCGTCAACTTTGACGATTATCTGGATGTGGGCATCTTCCTGGATCACCGCGTCACCCGCAACCTGGTGCGCGAGCACGCCAAGCAGGCGCGTCGCTTCCTCAACCTGTTTGCCTATACCGGCACCGCCACCTGCTACGCGGCGGACGGCGGCGTCGAGGAGACCGTGACGGTCGACCTCTCCAACACCTACCTGGACTGGGCCGAGCGCAACATGCGCCAAAACGGCTTTGTGGGACCGCAGCATCATTTTGTGCGCGACGACGTGCTCGCCTGGATTCGCGACCAACGCCAGACGCGCAACCGCTGGGACCTGATCTTTGTCGACCCGCCCACGTTCTCGAACTCGTCCAAGATGGGCCGCCGTACCTGGGATGTCCAACGCGACCATGTTGAGCTTTTGGCCGGCGTATCGCGCCTGCTCGCACAGGGTGGACATGCCATCTTTAGCTGCAACCTGCGTGGCTTCCGTCCCGAGACGCGCAAGCTCGCACGCGCGAGCGTGGTGCTGGAGGACATTACGGCACAGACCATCCCCGAGGACTTCGCGCGCAACCAGAAGGTGCACCACTGCTATATCGTGCGCCGCCTGCCCATCGAGGATGCCATGGCCGAGGTCGGCTTTAGCGCCGAGGAGATTGCAGAGCGAACCGAGGAACTGCGCAATCCCGAGGCCCGCAAGCCCCGTGCGGCAGTACCCGCGCACGCGCAGGCCGGCAACGGCAAGTCGAACTTTGCCGGCAAACCCTCTCCTGCCGGCAAGCTCAAAAAGAAGAAGTTCTACGCCAGCAAGCCCAAGGGCAAATAAAAAAGTTGCGGTGGAATACGGACTGTTTTGCCTGGAATTAGGCAAGTTTAGACCGTATTTCACCGCAACTCATATTGAGATGGTGGTTGGCGACCTAGCCTTGGGTGACCAGTCGGTAACCGATGCCCACGTGCGTTTGGATATAGCGCGGATGCGCGGGGTCGGACTCGATCTTCTTGCGCAGCGTGCCCATAAAGACACGCAGGCTCGCCAGGTCGCTCTTAGTTGCCGTGCCCCAAATCTCGTGCAGGATAAACTGATGCGTCAGCACCTTGTCGGCGTTATGCGCCAGCAGGCATAGCAGTTTGTACTCGATCGGCGTCAGATGCAGCTCCTCGCCATCCATCGTGGCGATGCCGGCATCAAAATCGATATGCAGCTCACCGGTATCGAACGAGCCCTCGGAGGCAACGCCGCCCGTTTGCGCATACGAAAGGCGCCTGAGTGTCGTACGAATGCGCGCGAGCAGCTCCTCGACCGAAAACGGCTTGGTCAGGTAGTCGTCGGCTCCGGCATCGAGCGCGCGGATCTTGTCCGCGTCCTCGCTGCGCGCCGAAACCACGATGATCGGCATGCCCGACCATGCGCGCACCGACTCCACCACCTTGACGCCGTCCATATCGGGCAGGCCCAGATCGAGTAGCACGATGCTCGGCGCCTGCGACGAGGCAGCGGCAATAGCGGCATGGGCGGTCTCCACGGCCATATGGCGCAAGCCGTGCGCCTCGAGCGCGGCAACGATAAGGTTGCGAACGGCGGGGTCGTCCTCAACGACCAAGATGAGCGGTTTTACGGCAGAGTTCGGCACAGCGTTACTCCTTATCAAACGAAACGTCGGCGACGGGAAGCTCAATCGTAAAGACCGAGCCGTGCGGGTCCGCCGCGGCAACCTCTATGCTACCGCCATGCGCCAATGCAATGGAGCGGCAGAGCGAAAGTCCCAGGCCCACGCTACGGTGGCTGTCGGCCAAACCGTGGTTGGCGGTGTAGAACGACTCAAAGATTCGCTCGCGGTCCTCGGGCGCAATGCCCGGGCCGTCATCGGCCACCGAGCACGCCACGCGTCCATCGTCGACGCCAATCGAAATCACGATATGCGAGCCTGCGGGCGTATAGGTGATGGCATTGTTCACCAGATTGACCACCAGCTGCACCATCAGGCGCGCATCGACGTTAACGAGCGCCGGCTCGTCGCACGGCACCACCTTAAGGTCGTGCTCGCGCACGGCCGGACTTACGTGGCGCAGCGCCTCCTCGACGATATCGTCCATAAGCTCGAGCGTAGTCGACAGATGCATGCCGCCACCCTCGAGTTTGGTGATGGCGAGCAGATTCTCGACGGTGGCGTTGAGCCACAGCGCATCCGAGCGAATGGATAGAAGCAGGCCGCGGCGCGTCTGGGCATCGAGCACCGCGGTGCCGGTCGAGCCCTGATCGAGCAGCACGTCGGCATTTCCCGAAATACTGGTAAGCGGCGTGCGCAGATCGTGCGAGATGGAGCGCAGCAGGTTGGCGCGCAGCTGTTCGTTTTTGGCGAGCACCGCCGCTTCTTCGCGGGCCTCCATGGCGCGGGCGCGATCGAGCGCCAGCTCGCCTTCGCTCACGATGGCATCGGCAAGTGTCCGTTCCTCATGTGTCAGCACGTCGGGCTCGGCAACGATAGCCAGCACGCCCACCACCGAGGCGGGGTCGCCCGAGCGCACGAAGCCGTCGCCTGTGCGAACCGTCAGGTAGATGCCATAAAACGCCGATCCGCCATAGGTGGCATCGAGCGGCGTACCCACATAGGCGGACGCCGAGAGCCGCGGCGGCATCTGCGGCGCCAGTTCGTGCACCGGTGCGGCATCGCCCACGGCCGTGTAAGTCGCGCGCGGCAGCAGGTCATCGCCCTCGGCGTCGGCGCTGTACCACACGACCGGACAGCCCGAAAGACGCGCCAGCTGCGTGGCCATGGCGTGAACGATCTGCTGCTCGTCGGCGCACCGCTGCAGCATGCGGTTGGTCTCGAGCACCATATGCGTGCGGCGGTCGCTAGCGGCAGCCTGTGCCAAGGCGCGGCGCAGGGCCAACGCAATCGAGCTCGACACAAGCGAGACCACGAACATGATGAAGAACATGCCGGGATAGCCGCGGTCGATAAGCGACAGCGAGTAGCGCGGGTCGACAAACAAGAAGTTGTAGAGCGCCACGGCGGCAGCCGAGCTCAGCAAGCAATACAGGCGACTCCAGGTAAAGAATGCGCACAGCTGAACGGCGAACACATAGACGATCATGATGCTCGGCGCGAGACCCGGATGGTCGAGCAGCGCGCCCACAATCGTCGCCGCGACCAGCAGCCCCACCGATACGCAGGCGTCATACAGAGGAGTGCGGCGCGTCAGCGTTGTGCGCCGCCACCAAAAGCTATCGGCAATATCGCCGTCCGTACGGACGTCCATCAGTGCCCCGCCCCTCTCTCAAAAACAAAAACCACCACAAAGGGACAGGCACCTTTGTGGTGGTTTCCCTTGTGGTGGTTCCAAGTGTATAGCCTTTGCAACCGGCGGTCGCTAGACAAATAGCACGTGCGCGAGCAGGGCACACACGCACACCGCTCCAAATACCAGTGCCACGATCGAAATTACGCGATCGGCCATATCCATGTTGGCACGGTTCGTAAGGAACCGATCTTCGGCGGCGTCGACACGCGCCTCACGCACCATTTCGACCACCGCCTCGCGGCCATCGAGCGCCTTTGCATCCATGTTTGCCTCCCCGGCCTCAATCTTGTCCATCGAAAACCAACTCCATGCAGCCTGTCGGCGACTACGGCCGCTCGTTGGGGGCCAAGCGCTGCATCTTATTCACGGCCTTGAACTTGGTGAACAGCGGCACGTACTCAAAGCTCACGTTGGAGTTCTCCAGGCCGTACCAACGCGCGGGCGTGCCGGCGGCGCGGCGAATGATGTACTTGAGCGTGATGGCCGTACGCTCGCTGGGCTCCACATCGCTTTCGGGCGCCAGAAGCTTACGGATCAGGACGAACTTGAACGTGCCGATGTTACCCGGATCCTTGTAGACCGAGTAGTCATGCGTCTGCGGCGGCAGCTCGCCGGTGGCAGCCAGGTCCTGAACGACCTGACGCAGATAGGCATTGACGCGCTGGTTAATCTTGTAGCCCAGGTACAGATGCACTCGGAACACGTAGTCGGTGCCGAACGTCTCGACCGAATAGGCAAAGGTATGCGGCTCGTCCATGGTCTCGACATTCACAAACCACCAGGCGCGGGCGCGCTTGGGATGCTTATCCAAGATCGAGTAGACGATATCGCGGTCGATGTAGTCGGTATGGGTGTCCTTGGTCAGGTACACGATGTTGTCGCTCAGGCGCTCGTAGCGATCGTCATCGCGCAGGCGCTTGAGCTGCGGCAGGTAGCTGCGCAGCGGCAGCAGCGTAAACTGGCGCTGCTCGACCGCCGTGCCGTTGTACCAGCACACCATAATGCCCATGATGAGTGCAGCCATGAGGATGGTGAAGTAGCCACCGTGGAAGAACTTGGTGAGTGAGCTCACGAAGAAGAAGCCTTCGAGCAAAAGGAAGAAGGCCGCGAAGATCCACGGAGCAACCTTGAGCTTGCGCTCCTCGTGCAGGTAGAAGAAGAGCAGCAGCGTGGTGCACATCATAGTCAGCGTAATGGCAAGGCCGTACGCGGCTTCCATATGCGCCGAGTTCTGGAACAGCAGCACCACGATGACGCAGCCGACAAGCATGACGTTGTTGACCATGGGGATGTAGAGCTGACCCTTGGTCTCGGCAGGGTAGAAGACCTGCATGTGCGGCATGAGGTCCAGACGGCTGGCCTCAGACACCAGCGAAAACGCGCCGGTGATGAGCGCCTGCGAGGCAATGATGGCCGCGATGGTGGAAAGGCCAACGGCAAACGGGCGCAGGCCCGGAGTGAGCATCTGGTAGAACGGGTTGAGGTCGGCAATGCCCATGAGCTCGGGGTTGGCAGCGTTGTTCATAAGCCAAGCGCCCTGGCCCATATAGGAAAGCAGCAGGCAGCACTTAACGAACGGCCAGGTAGCGTAGATGTTGCCGCGGCCGACGTGGCCCATGTCGGAGTAGAGCGCCTCGGCACCGGTGGTGGCGAGGAAGCAGCTGCCCAGAATCATGATGCCCGCGTGGTTGTTGGGGCTCAGCAAAAAGGCGATGCCGCGCACCGGGTTGAGGCACAGCAGCACGGCGGGGTGCTGGAAAACAAAGAACAGACCCGTGCCGCCCAGGAACAGGAACCACAGCGTCATGATGGGGCCAAAGGCGTGACCGATCTTGGCCGTACCGATGCGCTGTACCAAGAAGAGCACAATGATGATGGCGAGCGTAATGGCGACGACGCGACCCTGGTCATCGCCCAGCACGGCATGGACCGCCGGGATGGTGCGCAGGCCCTCGATGGCCGTGGTAACGGTAACGGCAGGTGTCAGGATGCCGTCGGCGAGCAGCGCGGCGCCACCCAGCATGGCGGGGATGATGAGCCACTTGCCGCAGCGCTTGACCAGGCTGTACAGGGCAAAGATGCCGCCCTCACCATGGTTATCGGCGCGCAGCGAGATGAGCACATACTTGATGGTGGTCAGCAGCGTGACCGTCCACACGACAAGGGAGAGCGCGCCGAGCACGAACTCCTCCGTGACGCTTCCGATGCCGCCGTTGCCGGCAACGAGCGCCTTGGTTACATACATAGGGCTGGTGCCGATATCGCCGTACACCACGCCCAGCGTGACGAGCATCGCCGAGATGCTCACAGGAATCGCAGCGTGCGAAGCTGCCTCCTTGGCCTTTTGTTCCATAAGCCGGTTTCCTCCCAACTTTAATGTTCGAAGGGATTATAGGTAATCGGCCCATGTTTTAATGCACTGTTTTCCCAGCTAGATAAAGATTTATACAGTCTTTAGGCTACCGCGGCGATATGAAGTGTGACAAAGGGACTATCCCCTTGTCACATTCGTCATTTTCCGAGCCAGTTTTTGAACCACCACTCCATGGAGCGGCTCATCTCGGCCATAAAGGGGCTCGTGTGCTTGCGGGTGTAGATATCCACGACGCGCTCCCCCACCTCGCGGGCGTGCGGGCGAAACATCGCATCCATCTCGGCCACCTGCGCATCCATAGTCGCGGCATCCGCACGGCAGTAGCGCTCCTCGTGCACCAGGTTCACCACGGGGTGCGCGATTGCCGGGCGCTCCTTACGGGGCGTGCCGATGATGAGCATCGACAGCGGCATGGTATAGGGCGGCAGATCGAGCAGCGCGGCAACTTCCTCGGCGTTCTCGACGATGTCGCCGATATAGCAGCTCCCCAGCCCCAGGGCCTCGGCGGCAACCACGGCGTTTTGCGCGGCGATCACGGCATCCTGAGCCGCGATGGCAAAGTCGCCCAGACCCGGCGCGCGGCGGGGCGCCTTGCCCGTACGCTCTACAAACTCGGGCTCAAAGCAGCCCACGTGCTCAAACAGATCGATCCACTTGGCATAGTCGACCACAAATATAAGTGCCCAGGGCGCCTTGGCGATCATGGGCTGGTGGTCGCACAGGTCGGCCAGGCGGTCGAGCGTTGCCTGCTCGCGGACGCTCACGATGGAATACATCATCATGGCGCCCGCCGACGGCGCGCGGCTCGCCGCATGCAAGATCGCCGCCCGCTGCTCGTCGGTCACCGCCACGGGACGGTCGTCGTCATCACGCGCGAAGGCACGCGTGGACGAGCGGTGTTCCAAGATGTCCAGCGCCGCGTTGCCCGTAGTCTCGACCGGATAGCCGCCCGCGTCCACGCCCACAGCTCCGCCGCAGTACTCGGTGCCCGTCATACAAACCTGCTCGCCCATAGCTCTATCCTCGCTAATTCTTTAAGAAGCCTTTACGTTTCCGTGTAATTCCCGTCCATTATCGCGCAGGCCGCCACTACATTGCGCCACACCGCCGCACGTGCGCGTTAATATGGCTGGTTGTTGTGCGCAGCCACCAATTGCAGCGCATATCTTGGTAACAATCGGGTAAACCCCCGCTTTCGTACGTTTTAGTTTGTGAGGAGTCTCAGCATGTTCGCTGCCGCCATCTCGCTCGTCGGTCTTGCGGCGACCGTCTACCTTGTCTTGCGCGAGGCCAAGGCCATTCGCGCTCAGTCGGGCACCGTTGCCAAAAGCGCTCTTGGGTGGAGCGTCGTCTTCGGCCTGTTCCAGGTCTTTTTGACTATTTGGGGCGCCATTGGCCTCGTCGCCCAAAACGAGCCGCTCGCCTTTGTGATGCTCATCCTGACCAACGCCATCCTCACCGGATGCGCCTGGGCCAGCATCGCCCGCGATCGCATCGCCCCGCGCGTCTTTGCGTTCGCCAAGCCCGACGCCCCCGCCCCCACCGGCAAGCTCGCCCGCCTGCGCGGCGCCTTTGTGGGCAAACCACTCGTCGCCGCCGTCCTGTGCCTGCTGCTCGCCGGCGTCTTTGCGCTGCTGGGCATGGAGGTCTCATCCAACCACGACTTTACCTGGGTCTACCCCCTGTGCATCCTGCTCGAGTGGGCCATCATCACCGTGCTCATGATCGGCTTGTTCTTCCTGTTCCAGCGCCACGGCGCAGCTCCCGCGGTCCTGGCCTTTGCCCTCTTTGTCCTGGGCATTGCCGAGTTCTTCGTCATCACGTTTAAATCCATGCCCATCCAGCCGGGCGACCTTTCGGCCATCTCCACCGCCGCCGCGGTCGCCGGCACCGGCTACACCTTCTCCATCTCGCTGTTCTGTGTGCTGTCCATGGGCTTTACCGCCATCGCCATGCTGCTGTGCGAGTACGCCGGCCTGGTGGCACCGCACCGTCAGAAGGGTGCCGCCAACGCCAAGCGCATGCTGCTCACCAACCTGCTCGTGGCAGTGCTGTGCCTGGGCGGCGTAACCGCGCATGTCACGCTCATCGACTACTACAACACCCTCGGCATCACCGTCTACACCTGGCGCCCGCTCGAGAGCTACTGGCGCGAGGGCTACCTGCCCGCCTTTATTAGTGCGGCGCAGTCCATCAAGCCGCCCAAACCCGCCGACTACTCCGTCGACGATGCCAAGGCCACGCTCAAAAAGTACGCCAAGGCCTACGACAAGTCCGACGCGGCCAAGAGCGACGAGCGCGCCGCCGCAAAGGAGCAGTTCGACAGCGAGAAGCCCACGGTCATCGCCATCATGAACGAGACCTTCTCAGACCTTTCGATCTACCAGAACATGCGCGCCGGCTACGAGGGCCCGCAGTACTTTAAGAACCTGTCCAACTGCCTCAGCCGCGGCAAGCTCTATGTGAGCGCCTACGGCGGCGGTACCGCCAATACCGAGTTTGAGTTTATGACCGGCAACTCCATGGCCAACCTGGGCTCGGGCGTGTACCCCTACACCATCTACAACATGGAGACGACCGGGAACCTGGCAGAACAGTTCAAATCGCTCGGCTATTCCACCACGGCCATGCACCCCAACCACGCGACCAACTGGAACCGCGAGAACGTCTACAAGGACTTTGGCTTTGACCAGTTCCTGTCTATCAATGACTTCCAGGGAGCCGACACCCTGCGCGGCATGGTGACCGACCAGGCTACCTACGACAAGATTCTTGAGCTGCTCGACCAGAACGCCGATCCGCAGTTTATCTTCGACGTGACCATGCAGAACCACTCGGGCTACGATACGGGCCTGCTGCCGGTCGACAAGCAGATGCACCTGAATATCGACACGACCGATTTGGACGCCAAGGCCGTCGAGGACGGCACGCTCTCCGATGTCGACGAGTATGTCTCGTGCATCGAGCAGTCCGACCAGGCGCTGCGCTACTTCCTCAACGCCCTGAGCAAGCTCGACCGTAAGGTGGTCGTGGTGTTCTGGGGCGACCACCAGCCGTTCTTCCCGTCCAAGTTCAACGACAAGTGGTTTACCGGCGAGGACGATGCCACGCATCAGGAGCGCCTGTGGCAGACCGACTACATCATCTGGGCTAACTACGACGTTGCCGGCTGCGACCAGACGAGCGAGGTCGACGACCTGTCCACCAACTACCTGTCCACGCAGCTGATGCAGCTGATCGGCGCACCGCTGACCGACTATCAGAAGGCGCACATGACGCTGCGCGAGTCGCTGCCCGCTATCAACTCCGTGGGCTACGAGGACGCCAGCCTGCGCTGGGCGCTCTCCTCCAACGTCACCGGCGACGACGCCGCTGCCGCAGCCGCCACCAAGGCGCGCGAGGATTACGCCAAGATGCAGTACTACGAGATGTTCCGCGACGGCAAGAACGTCTACACCGAGCACTTCCAGACCGAGGCCAACGAAACCGACCCCAACCTGGCGCCAGGTACAACCAAGATCAAGTAGCGGGTCACTCATAACTGAAACGTCTGTCCGGGCGGAGGCATATAAGGTTCCCTGCTCGGACAGTCCTGCGCAAGACGAAGGCCACGTTATGTGGCCTTCTTTGTTTGCGGAAAGTGTGTCCCGGAATTCTTGTCTGGAATGGGATGCAGTTTCCGCTTGGGACCCGATTGGGAAAGTGTGTCCCACTATTCAGCTGGATTCCGGGATGTATTTTCCGGTTGAGGCTCGTTGGGAAAGTGCGTCCCACTTTGGGGGCTGATTCTGGGACGTGGTTTCCGGTTGGCTCTCATTGGGAAAGTTCATCCCATTTCTCGGCCTAATTATGGGACGCAGTTTCCCGTTGAGGACCCTTTGGGAAAGTGCGTCCCGGTCTGGGCGCTAATTGTGGGATGCAGTTTCCGCTTGCGGAGTCTCCACTCAACAGAAAACCCGGGTGGCCTGTTTTTGGCTACCCGGGTTTTTGGGTTGTCGATATGTTCGACTGGCTACTAGTGGGTCTTGCGGCGCTTGATCAGCATGATGAGGGCTATCACTACGAGCGTTGCTCCCGCTGCTGCTGCGGTGGCGACTAGGGCGAATGTTTGGTCGCCGGTGTTTGCGAGGTTCTTCGCTGTGGTCGTAGTCTTGACCTTGGTGTCGGTCTTAGCTCCGTTGTCGGACTTGGGCTTGTCCGGGTTCGTCGGGGTCTCAGGAGTCTCGGGGTCCTTTGAGCCTTCGGAATCGGTTGGGCCGGCGGTGTTTACCAGCGTATGGTCCAGGAACTTCTTGGCGCCCGCACTTGCCTGTGAGAACAGGCGGCGCGTGCGGATCGGGGTGGCGTTCACCGTTGTGAGCGCCGTCTCCTCGGCCTCGATATTCACGAGCGTCGTGCCGTTGTCGAGGCCCACGTCGTTGTATCCCACGTGGCAGTAATACTGCGCACCGTCATCGTCTGCGGTCAGGTCAATCTCGAGCTTTGAGGCCGTTCCAGCCGCGAGGTTGCCATCGGCACCCACGAGCTTAAACTCTGTCTCGCCGCGGCCCTTGCGGTACCACATATAGGTCGGTGCCAGCCCTGTTTCGCTATCGTCGGCACCGAGTTGCTTCACATAGCCAATCGCCGAGAGCGTCAGGTGGCTTCCCGCCGTGCGCTCAACCGAAGAGTCGTATCCAAGATCCGACCCCTCCGCAGCATCCGCTGCAGGTCCGCTCACGGTCATCGTCATGCCATCGGGCATGGTCTTGACCGTGATGATTGCCGAGCGAATACCTGTTTCGGTCGTGGATCCATTCTTAACGGCGGCGATGGCGAATCGATACTCCGTATTGGGCTGCAGCCCATCCCACTTGAGCGAGGTCTGCGTGTTGTCGGCAATCTTCCAGCTATTGACGACCGCATCCGCCGCATTGCTCTGCAGCATGCCCACGCCGTAGCTAAAGCCACTCTTGTTTGCGAGTACATCGTCCCAGCTAAACGTAACGCTGGTCGAATCGACGGCGTTTGCCGTAAAGCCCGTCACGGCCGGCGCGTCGGGCATCTCGACGTCCTTAACGTCATAGCCCACGATCCAGAACTGGTCGGTGTCCTTGGTGCCGAGCTTGTCGCCCGAGTCTGCCTCGAACTTGTCGACATCCACCGCGTTGACGCCCAGACGCCACACAAAACCGTACTTGCCCTGCGCGGCCTCGGGCAGGTTGTCGACGGTGCCGCCGTATTCGGTCGATTCACTCGAGGAGTTACCCGTAGTAAAGCCGGCGTTGGCACCAAAGCACAGGCCGCCAAACAACTCGTGCTTTGCGAGCTTCGCGCCCATGACAACGCTGCCGTTCAGCGTCAAGCCGAGCTCGAGCTCCTGCTCCTTGCCCTCCTCGACTTCGATGGTCTGCTCAATGCTCGCCCCCGACTGCGCGGCGGCGCCGTTAAACCCATCGTGCGTGTAGGCGCGCGTTACGCCAGGCTTGCCCAGGCCAAAGGAATCCCCAACGGGAGTCTCGCCGTTGAGCGTCGTTTGATAGGTTCCGGGTTCTACCGACCGGTTGGTCAAAAAGTAGCTGAGCGGCGTCATATTGTGCTGTTTGGCAATGCGGTCATAGGCCTCGACATTAACGACCGAGGTCTGCGCGCCGAGCGACACGGGCGCCGCCATCACGCCCTTGCCACCAGTTTCCTCATTTTCGATCTCATACTCGTAATAGACCATCGGAATCGTGTAGAGCACGGCCTTGTCACCCTCGCCGGCATGCGACTCATAGCTTACGCTTGCGCTGACCGTGCGCTCGCTCCGGTAGTCATAGCATCCCTCGGCGGCAAAATCGACTGAAGCATTCATCGCGACCAGGGGCGGACCGGTCTGCACCTCGACGGCAACGCCCAACTCGGCGCCAATGGTATAGCCCTGGGATGTCCCCGTGCCCTTTTCCTCTCCGTATGACGTGCCGCCCAACACCAGATAGCCGTATGCCTGCTCCAGATCCTCAACATAGGGCGCATCCTGCAGCACGGCAAGCACGCGCGGGTTGGTATAGACCTTGTAGCGGTCCTTGTACGTGATCTTGACGCTGTCGTTGTCGACATCGGGCAGCGCGAGCGAGATAAATGTGCCGTAGGTAGTGCCGCGACGGTTGCTCTCGCTAATCACCTGCTCCTCGCCGCGGCGCACCTTTCCGTTCTCGTCGAGCGAAAAATGCGAGGCGGTCATCCAATAGTAGTCATCGTTCTTGCGCAGGTCCTCGTCGCGGTGCTTGCCCACCACGGCGATAAAGCTCTCGTTATAGCGGTCCGAACCCGAGACGCTGCCCGCCTTGACGTCGCTGATCCACACCTGCTCTATACCCTTGTGGTCATGCTTGTTGCTGCTGTTGTATTGCTGACCGCTCATGCTCATGGTTCCGACCATGGACCCCAAGCCCTGAGCCCCGCTCTGTGCCGTGTTGCAGGCAAAGTCGCGGAACACATCGCCGCCCACGAGCACCTCGTCGACCGCCAGCTGCTCGGACAGGCCGTCAAGGTTGGCAGTGGCAAGGGCAATAGGCGCCAAGGTGCACGGATAGCGCTTATCCTGAGCGCTATCCTTCCATGCGCTGTTGGGCACATGCATCAGCCCATAGGAGGCGAGGAGCCCGTCTCTGTATTCCTTGCAATCGGAAAGCTTGAACTCGCCAGACTCCGAGTCAAAATACGCGTAGCGGTACAGCGCGCCGTACAGCCCCTTGCTGCCGTCAGAAGCGCCGTAATCAAAAGCGCTGCGTTGCCAGTCATAGCCCGCAAGAATAAGGCCCGTGACGGTTTCACCCGTCTTCTTTCCTTCTTCATCGTAGGCGGCAAACGTGCCGAACGTCGCATTCGCAGCGACCATGGTCTTGCCGTTCGCGGAGAGGGAGATTGCGCCCGCGTCGCCCAGAGCATCGACATGGACGAGCGCACCCTTGGATGCATCCCACGAAAACAGCTCGCAATGCGTCGACTTATCAATATTCTTCTTGCCGTAGGGTGCCGAGACCACGATGGCGAGGTCATCGCAAAAATCGCGATCGAGGTCGCCGGCCGCTAGCGAAACGACAGGAGCTGACTGAAGCTGCGTCCAGGAGTCGTTCCCGCCCTTGTTGTGCGTGGTGTAGTCCGCGGCGTTACCGGCATCGATCTTGACGACGCTTTGCTTCCAGTTGCCGCCCTCCAAGTCATACATGTCGACTACAGCCTTGCGCACGCCGTTCTCGTCGACATAGCAGCCCGCGTAGACAAAAAGCTCGTCGACGCCGTCGCCATCGACATCGCCCGCCTCGACATCAAAGACGGCGTCGTGCTCTTGCAGGTAACCGGCATCCAGGTACTTAAAACGGCCTTCGTACATCATATTAGTGTTGACCGTCACCGGCAGGTGTGTGTCGAGAGTGCGCGTACGCCCGTTGCTAAACGAGTAGAGGACCAGCTCAACCTTTCCGGCGTATGACTTGCCGTCAATCGTCGTGGAGGAACTGTCGCCGTAGGCACGGAGCTCGGCAACGCGGCTCTTTTTGCCCGTGCTGGCGTCGCTGCAGAACTCAACACTCGTGGCGTGAATGCCCGAGAAACCGTTGTTGTCGTTGGCGAGTACTGTTGAGGACTCATTGTTGCTTAGGTACGACCAGGTGCCGCCACCGTAGTCGCTATGCTTGTAGAGATCGCTGTTCGTATCGAAGTTGTTGACGTTTTGCCAGAACTTTGCGGCGCCCCACACACTTCCATAGCCATCGGTGAGTTTGCTGCTGCCGCCAATGTCACCGCGCTCGACGTTCTCGAGCTTGTCGCGCAGAGTGTAGCGATTGCCATGGCTACCGTTAGCTGCCATATAGACCTCGCTGCGCGTGGCAAACGTCGTGGGGGTATCAGTGGAATAGGGGCCAACGGTATCGGCCGGAATGTCCTCGCTCGTGCCCAGACCCAGGGCTTGATAATCCTGCTCGGTCATATCGGTGATTGCGGGCGCGTCTGCCGCCTGGGCAACCTGGGGCGTGGCCGTGAAGCAGGCGACGCTCGTGGCGATCAACGCAGCAAGCGCCGCCGTCCCAACAAGCGGGATTTTCGACAGCCTACGGATACGGGGGTGTGGAACGTACATGAGGGACCTCGCTTTATTCGAGTGGAGTGGACTCATTTTTGCAAATGATACATCCGATGCCCGATATCACGTGTCTCATTTTCGCCAACGGCGTGTCTCATTTTTGAGAATCCGAGATGCCGCGGAAATCTTATCCCAGCTCAAAGGCCATTTCTGGGATGTATTTTCCGTCGAGTGCCTCATCGGGAAACTGCATCCCATTTCAAGCGTCGATTCTGGGACGCATTTCCCCTTAGACCCTCAACCGGAAACCGCATCCCACTTTGAGCGCAAATTCCGGGATGCATTTTCCGCTTGAGCCTCATTGGGGGTAGCGCGCAGAGTCGTGGTGTAAGAAGCAAGGGAGGGCCATCGCCTAGAA
>CAUEQX010000002.1 GCA_959020035.1 uncultured Collinsella sp.
CGCAGGGGGCGCTGACGCGGCCCTCCCTCTTACACCACAAAAATTCACGCCATCTCATTGGGAAACGGCGTCCCACTTTGAGGGCTGATTGTGGGATGCATTTTCCGGTTTTGCTCTCATTGGGAAAATGCATCCCGTTTCTTGACCGAATAATGGGACGCAATTTCCCGTTGGAGCGCCTTTGGGAAAGTGTGTCCCACTTCGACCGCCCAGAGTGGGATGCACTTTCCGCAAAGCACCTCAACGGGAAACTACGTCCCATTCCAAAGGCAAATTCCGGGACGCACTTTCCGAAACCCCGCCCATCCGGAAAGCCCGTCCCACTCTGAATACATCCAGCGAACATATGCGAGCGTGTTGTCCAGAACGGCCTCGTCATCGGGGTGATGGAAAATATCGTCCCAGACGCTTGCCATCGTTGCGCCCACGAGTGTCAAGAAAAAAGCCTCGAGGATTTCGAGGCTTTCACCATTTGTATTGTTTTGCACGAAGGACCGCGAACGGCGAAGCTACTCTCCCAGCACGGCCTTCTTGGCGGCTGCAGCCATGTTATCCAGATCCTCCTTGGTGGGGTGATCCTTTGCGGCAACCCAGTTGTCGAGCAGCATCTTAAATCGGGCGTTGTCGGGATCTTGCTCGAGCATGGCCTCGTAGCGCTGCTTGACCGCGGGGCCCATCTTGCCCTGGCACATCGCCCAGCCCGCAAGCTCGGCATCCCCAGCCAAATTGGAAGTTACGCGGTCGATAATCTGCTGATAGTAGCTCTGGTCGGCCCAAAAGCCGCAGGTGCCAAACAGGAACACGCGCTTACCGTGCAAGGCGGAGAGCAACGCCGCGACCGAAGGCGTGCACGCGCCCTTGTCGCACCAAAAACCGACGAGCACCGTGTCGGCCGCGCAGGCGCCCTGCGCCTCGAGCGCGACCTGATCTGCATCCGCATCGTCGCTCAACGCCGCGGCATGGACAAACTCAACACCCGCAGCCTGCAGAGCGCGCTTGATCGCGCCCGAAACCATCCTGGTATTACCGCTCTTGCTGTTAACCACCAGAGAGCACGTCATAGTCACGTTGCCTCGTTTCCCCCAAAAACTAAAGCCACTAATGCAATTTATTAGATGACTATCTTAGTACTAACGTGACAGATGTACAGAGCCGCCCAGTAGTCTTTTTGGGACGGGGCTTTTTTAGCTACCCCAAGCCCCAAAGCACCCCGTGGCCATTTGACTGTATGGGGGGTAGCTAAAAAAGCCCCGTCCCAAAAAGACTACTTTGCGCTACGTTATTGGGCAAACTGGCTGCGATAGAGTTCGGCGTAGAAGCCGCCTGCCGCTAGCAGCTCGTCGTGCGTGCCGCGCTCGATAATCTGCCCGTCGCGCATCACCAGAATGCAGTCGGCGTTGCGGACGGTGCTCAGGCGGTGCGCCACGACAAAGCTTGTGCGACCGGCCATGAGCTCGTCGAATGCCGCCTGCACCTGCAGCTCGGTGCGGGTATCGATACTCGAGGTCGCCTCGTCCAGCAGCAAGATAGCCGGGTCGGTGAGCATGACGCGCGCAATGCACAGCAGCTGCTTTTGGCCCTGGCTAAACGTGCCGCCGTCCTCGCCGATGACCGTATCGTAGCCGCCTGGCAGCTGCACGATAAACTTGTGCGCGTGCGCGTGCTTGGCAGCTTCGATAACCTGCTCGCGCGTAGCGTCGGGACAGCCGTAGGCGATGTTTTCGGCCACGGTGCCCTCGAACAACCAGGTATCTTGCAGCACCATGCCAAAGGCGCGGCGCAGGCTTGCGCGCGTGTAGCCACGCGAAGACCGGCCATCGACTGCGATGCGACCGGCATCGATATCGTAGAATCGCAGCAGCAAATTGATGAGCGTCGTCTTGCCGCAGCCCGTAGGGCCAACGAGGGCAAAGCGCATGCCGGGCTTGGCCTCGATGCAGATATCCTGCAGCAGCTTGCGGTCGGGCACGTAGCTAAAGTCCACATGCTCAAAGGTCACCTCACCCTGCGGGGCGGCAAGTTCCACGGCATCCGCCGCATCGGGCTCCTGCTCGCGCGCATCGAGCAGCGCAAACATACGGCGCGCCGAGGCATACGCCGTCTGGATCTGCGTAATGACGTTGGTGACCTCGTTGAACGGCTTGGTGTACTGGTTGGCATAGGACAGGAAAATCTGCACGCCGCCCACCGTGAGCGCAGCGGGCACGCCCGTGATCACGCCCACGCAGCCAATCACGGCGACCACGGCATAGATGATGTTGTTGATAAAGCGCGTACCGGGGTTGGAAAGCGAGCCCATAAACTGTGCGCGTTCACCTGCCGTATAGAGCTCGGCGTTGAGGGCGTCGAAGCGCGCTTGGGCGTTCGGGCCGTAGGCAAACGCATCCACCAGTTTTTGCTCGCCCACATACTCCTCGATATGGCCACCGAGCTGCCCTTGAATACGCTGCTGTGCCGTAAAGCTTTTGTTGGAGAGCTTGGCGATAGCACCGGCTGCAAAAATGGAAAGCGGCGTGACGAGTACCACCACGAGCGTCATGGTCAGGTTGATGGAAAGCATAAACGCGAGCGTGCCCACGATGGTAATAACACCGGTGAAGAGCTGCGTGAAGCCCTGCAGCAGACCGTCGCCCACCTGGTCGACGTCGTTGACCACGCGGCTCATGAGGTCGCCGTGGGCATGGCTGTCGATAAAGCTGAGCGGCATGCGGCTGAGCTTATCGCTCGCCTCCACGCGCATGTCGCGCACCGTTTCGTAGGACAGGCGGTTGACGCAGTAGCCCTGCAGCCACTGGAAGGCCGCGGCACCTACCACGACGAGCGCGAGTTTGGTAACGAGCGGCAGCAGCGCGTCGAAGTCCACCTGCCCGGCGGCGGCGATCAGGTCGATGCCCTCGCCGATAAGGATAGGCGTGTAGAGCTGCAGAATCACGGAGATGGCGGCACTCACAAACGACGCAACAAACGAAATGCGATGCGGACGAACGTAGCCCATCAGACGGCGAGTCACCGCACCCACGGGATAGCGCTCGGGGTCGCCGGGCTGGCGCGGACCGTCGCCCAGGTCGTTGAGGCTATCGTTACCGGACACGTTGGCCGTCATCGTGGCGACCGAACCGGAGGAAGTGTACGGATTCATTTAGCAGCCCTCCTTTGCGCAGACGGATGCGGAGGCGATCGGGGTGGACGCGGGCGTCGTACTCCCCTGCTGGCCCTCGAGCTCCTCGCGGCGCAGCTGCGACTGGCAAATCTCGCGATAGAGCTGACAGGCCGCGTACAGCTCATCGTGCGTGCCCAGGCCCGCGACCGAGCCGTGATTGAGCACGCAGATCATGTCGGCGTCGCGCACGGTCGAGACGCGCTGGCTCACAATGACCGTAGTCAGCGGCAGACCGCCCTCGGCGGCACCGCGCACGCTGCGCTCGCGAATGGCATGACGAAGCGCCGCATCGGTCTTAAAGTCGAGCGCCGAGGCAGAGTCATCCATGATTAGGACCTGCGGAGAGCCCACCAGAGCACGTGCGATGGTCAGGCGCTGGCGCTGGCCACCGCTAAAGTTCTTGCCACCCGCCTCGACCGGCGCGTCCAGACCCTGAGGTTTTTTGCGCACGAACTCGCTCGCCTGCGCCATATCGAGCGCCGCCCAAAGCTCATCGTCGGTTGCCGCATCGTCGCGCCAGGTTAGGTTGCTGCGAATCGTGCCGCTCACGAGCGACGCGCGCTGCGGAACAGTCGCGACCACACGGCGCAGCTGATCGAGCGGCCAGGCGCGCACGTCGGCACCCATTACGCTCACGCTGCCGATGCTCGCGTCGTACAGGCGCGAGATAAGCGAGACGAGCGTGGACTTGCCGCTGCCCGTGCCGCCGATAATACCGAGCGTTTTGCCCACCGGCAGTTCCAGGGTCACATCGCTCACGGCATTTGCCGCGCCCGCGCCAAACGAAAAGCTCGCATGGTCAAAGCTCAGCGCAGGGACTGGAGCAGCGCCACCCGCCAGTTCGCTCGGCTTGGGCAGCTCGACCGGCTGGTTGCCCTCGTCGGTGATGCTCGGCACGCAATTGAGCACCTCGTTGATACGCGACGCACTGGCGCTCGCCTTGGTAAAGACCACGACCAGGTTGGCGACGTAGACGATGGAGGTAAGGGTCTGCGTCATGTAGTTCACAAACGCCATGACCTGGCCCTGCGTAAGCTCGCCCACGTTGACCTGGATGCCGCCCACCCACAGGATGGCGCACACACCAAGGTTCATCACCAAAAACGTTACGGGGTTAAGGATCGACGAGAGCTTGCCCACCGCGATGGCGGTATGAGCCTGGTCGTCGGCGGCTTGGGCAAAGCGCTCGCGCTCGTGGTCCTCGCGCACAAACGCACGGACCACGCGGGCGCCCGAAAGCCCCTCGCGGCAAATGAGCGCGATGCGGTCGAGCTTTGCCTGCAGCTGCTTGTAATACGGAATGCAGCGCGCCATGACAAACCAAAACACCAGGCCGATAGCGGGCGTGCAAATCAAAAAGATGATGCCGAGCTTAAGGTCGATGGCAAGGGCCGCGACCATGGAGCCCACCGCTAGGAAGGGCCAGCGGATGAGCATGCGCACGCCCAGCGCCACAGCGAGCTGCACCTGGTTGACGTCGTTGGTGATACGCGTGATGAGCGACGGCGTGCCAAAACGGTCGAGTTCGGCATAGCTCAGCTTGTTGATATGCTGGTAGAGCGCGCCACGAATGTCGGTGCCCATGCCCTGCGAGGTGAGCGCCGCCATCTTTTGGCAGACGAGCGTAAACGAGATGCCGATCACAGCCATGGCGGCAAGCAGCATACCGTAGTGGATAACGGCGTTCACGTCGTGCGCCCCAATGCCCTTATCGATCATCTGGGCAATCACCAGCGGCGTCAGCAGGTCAAAGATCACTTCGATTAGCTTGCACGCAGGGCCGATCACCATATATCGGCGAAACTTACCACCAAAACGCCTGAGCAGCTCAATCATGTATAGGCGCTCCCTATCATCATCCACATTCAATTCGAACCATGATAGTACCGCCACCCCAAAAGAAGCGTAAACAACTCGTCATTTCTAACGGGATTCAGTTTTCAGGGGAGGGGTATACGCGCACACCCAGCCAGTGTCGGGTCAACTAGCATGGTATATTTACATTAGTGCTACCAAGTTAGTCGCCGACCCTTGAAATGAGGTGCCGAGATGAACGACATTCTCGCAAGAAGAGCAACACGAGCAACTGTGGGCATCGCCCTTTCCGCAGCACTTGTCGCGGGAATCGCCCCCGTAGCGGCGATCGCGGCAGAAACCAGTTCCCCCCCCGGTGCGGCCGTTTTGCACACGAGCGCCACCAGCGGCAATTCGGGCGCCCCGCAGACAGAAGATGCGGCCGCCGCAAAAGAAAAAGCGTATGCAGCCATGCAGGAAGCGCTCAAAAAACTCGAGGCCGCAAAAAACGCCGCAAGTCCCGAGAAAATTGCGAGATTCAATGATGACATTGCCCGTTTTCAAGAGCTCCGCGACAAGATGGCGGCGCAAGCCGCCGAAGAGAGGGAACTCCTTCCCACCATGCAAGCGGACATCGATGCAGCCCAAGCCAAATACGACGGGGCCATCAACCGGGTAAGCGAGCTCCAGGCAGAATTAGACAAGAAACTTGAGATGCTTAAGACACTCGAAGCACTCGGCTACGAGGAGTTTGTCGAAACTGTTAAACAGCAAATAAAGCAGTTGCACAGTGAGATGATATCGGCAAAAACGCAAGTAAACTCTTGCGAAGCGGAGCTCCGCGAGTTCCAGTACCGCCTCAGAAGAGAGGAAAGACGAGTTAATGACTGTGAACGTGCTGTAGAGAAATATAAAGCCGATATCGACCGGTTCACAGCCTGGCGAGATGCGCTCCTCGACAATTTGAAAAAAGCGCAAACGGCCTATGACGACGCCTGCAAGGCATACGAAGAGGCGAAAGCCGCGGCAGACAAGGCCGCCTCGCCCGAGATAACGAAACCGACCGAGACGACGCCTCCCTCCAACTCGGCGCAACCGGCCGAGGCAACACAGCCCGCCAGCTCGCCCGCGACCGGCAAAAATACCCCGCCAAGCTCCACCAAGCAGGCGAACTCGAGCAGCGGCAAGCAAGCAAATATGACCGCCGGCAAGCTCGCAAACACGGGCGACACAGCACCGAGCGCAATCGCACTCGCAGCAGTCGCCGCCGCAGGCCTCGGAATAACCGCCACAGCCACACGCCGCATCAAGAACTCAAAATAGCTGCCAGAGCATTCTGCCTTCACCAATCCACAAGCCCAGAGACAAAAAGAGGCCCGTTTCCCCAACCTAGGGAAACGAGCCTCTTTACTTGTAAAAACAGATGGTAATGCCGCCGTCTCTTGAACCACGCAGCCATCAATGCCCAGACAACGCCAACGAGCAGCATTCCTTAAGGGATAGATTAAATTAGATAAACGCGCCTTTACGGGTGATTTTTGGACGACGGGGCCCGGCCGGCGGCGAGGTGTTTGGTAGTCGAGCGATCCCGCAGGCGAAGCCGAGGACCAGCGAGACACCAAATACCTCGCCGCCGGCCGGGCCATGTCGCGGCACCAAAAAGCGCCCGTGCGCTCGATGGATTCGGATGCCCGACAGAGGCTCCTTATGGCTGCTTCCTTCCGGACCTGACCAGATTCGGAACATGTCGTCATCCGAACCCATCGAACGCGCTAGGCGCTCGGTATATCTTACCTGCTCCCGCCCGCCAGAGCAAGGTAGCTAATTTGGGACGGAGCTTTTTTGACTACTTTTGCAGCCCGATTGCCAGAGCAGCCAATGAGTAGTCAAAATAGTCCCATCCCAAAATGACCGGCTTGGTGCCGCACCACAGAAAGGGCCCATCTACTACGTTTAGGCCGCAGGGGTCAACCATAGCCGGCTTTTTCGAAAATCGGCAAGCTTTCTACCTGCGGTTTTGTTTTTGCAAATTCCGGGATGGTCGAAGGTGGCCGGTTTAACGTAGTAGATGGTCGCATTTCGTGGCAAACGGTCCGACCCAAGGCACAAGGCGGCCAACCTCGAATGGCCATTCTCGAAGTTGCGGTGGAATACGGACTGAATTGGCCCCTTAAAGGCAAAAACGCTCCGTATTTCACCGCGACTTATCGAGGGGATGGGTTTTAGATACGGCCAAGGTCGTAGGATCGAGCGGCCGCTTCGCCGGCGCAGATGAGGTTGGTTGTGGCTTCTTGCGGATCGAGTGCCTGTTCCAGGCCCATGGGTTTGCGGCAAATCGGCAGTACAAGGTCGATGCCTTGCCCATACACCGCATCCAGGTTATCAGCGCGACCGCCCACGACAGCAATCACCGGCTTGCCATATCGCTTCGCACGACGGGCCACACCCACCGGCGCCTTACCGGCGGCGGACTGCTCATCCATATTGCCCTCGCCCGTTATGACCAGGTCGACATCGCGCACGCGCTCGTCAAACCCCACGAGATCGAGCACCGTCTCCACGCCCGAACGCAGCTCCGCCCCGAGCGCCAGCAGCGCGGCACCCAGGCCGCCTGCGGCACCGGCACCGGGCACTCCGAGCACCGAGCCAAATGTCCGAGCACCCTCGGGTGTGCGCAACAACCCCTGGGCTCGAGCTCTGGCAATCGCCGCATCGAGCAAGCGACCGTAGCCGACCATCCAGCCGTCGTATCTGCGCAGCACCTCGACATCATCCGCCGGCAGGCCCTTCTGCCCGCCGAACACCGCCAGTGCGCCTCGACGCCCCACGAGCGGATTCTCGACATCGGAAAGCACAACGATACGAGCATCATCCAAAGCCTGCAGCGCGGGCGCCAGATCAACGCTCGCCACCTGCTCAAGGCCGGCAAGACCGGGGGCGACATCGCATCCCTGATCATCGACCACACGCGCGCCCAGCGCCTGCAGCATGCCGGCGCCACCATCGTTGGTGGCACTGCCGCCCAAACCAATATAGATAGTCTTTGCGCCCGTGCGAACCGCGCGAAGCATGAGCTCGCCCACGCCATAGGTCGAAGCCGCAAGCGCCGCCGATTCTGTACAGGGCGAGTACCCAATACCCGCCGCCTCGGCCATCTCGATGACCGCGGACTCGCGCTCGCCGTCCACCAGCATCCGGGCAGACGCGCGGTCGCCCAAGGGGCCTGCGACATCGCAGGTTGAGAGCTCACCGCCGCACGCGGCAACGGCATCGAGCGTCCCCTCACCGCCATCCGCCAGCGGCAATGTGCACACCTCGGCATCGGGCCAAACGCGGCGCACGCCTTCGGCAACCGCCGCCTCCGCCTGCGCACTCGAAACGCTGCCCTTAAAGGAGTCGATCGCCAGCAGCACACGGCGGGGCCGGCGGCACGCAGGACCAAAGTCAACCACCGTGCCAGCATCCTCACCGACACCTGCAAGCGCTGCGGCGTGAGCGGCGTGCGCTTCAAGATCAGCCCCACAACCGCAATCAGCGCCGCCCGCTCCGCGCAGACCGCCAAAATAGCTACTCAGCAGCTCACGGCATTCATCCGCCAGGACCCCGGCCGTCACGTTAAACCGATGATTCAGGCGCGAGTCGGCATTCAAATCGTATAGGGATCCCAGCGCGCCCGCCTTGGCATCGGCCGCGCCATACGCACAGCGTCCAACGCGCGCGTTGACCATAAGCCCCGCACACATGCAGCAAGGCTCGAGCGTTACATAGACCGTGCAATCGGAAAGGCGCCAGCGACCGAGCGACCGAGCGGCAGCGCACAGGGCCGCAAATTCTGCGTGCGCCGAAGGATCCTGATCGAGCTCGCGTCGATTATGCGCCCTCGCGACAATCTCGCCGTCGCGCACCACTACGGCTCCGATGGGCACCTCGCCCACCGCCGCGGCGGCGCGCGCCTCGGCCAGCGCCTCGCGCATGAACTTCTCGTCGATTTCGGTGATCGTCATCGTTCGCCTTCCCTGTTGCAAATTCAAAACGATGCTATCATTACGACTCACGGAGAGATGGCAGAGCGGTTGAATGCGGCGGTCTTGAAAACCGTTGAGCGCGAGAGCGTTCCGGGGGTTCGAATCCCCCTCTCTCCGCCACTCCTAGTGATGCACCGGCGTCATGGTCCGCTCAAACAGTGCATCGACCACGTCGGCTATCTCAGGTCGACGCTCAAGATCGTGGCCCGATTCCCACCATATCGTGAAAAGTCGAATAATACCGCCGGCGACAAACTCAGACGTCGTCTCGAGTGACACGGGAGCCAGGGCATCCTCGGCAAGCACGTTCATCACACGCTCGCGGATGGAGCGGGCAATGCGGTCGCAAATAACATTGGTCAACATGCCCGACATGCTGCTTGCCAAAATGTTATCCATGAGCCGCTCGTGCGTCAGAATCAAATCCATAGCATCGTCCAAAATCGCGTGCCGAAGCGCGCGCACGTCCTCGGCAGACACTGCACCGGCCTCATCGGGCTGTTTTTGCGGCAAACCCGACATAAGCTCATCGATATAAAAGGCAAAGTAATCGTTCTTGTCGCGAAAGTGCTTGTAGAACGTCGTACGGCGAATCATGGCGCGGTCGCACAGCATGGCAACCGTCAGGTCCTCAAAACGATGCTCCTCGAGAAGCTCGGTGAAGGCATCGAACAGGGCGCGGTAGGTTTTCTTAATGCGAAGGTCCACTGGTATCGCCATCCTCAGGGCAAAGACAACACTCGTCAATCTGTCGCATATCTTACACCTGTACCTCGCGCGCTTTACCCCGGTGCCAACCCCGCCGAAAACACAACGCTTACCGGAAAGTTCGGCACGGCAAAACGTTGCGGGTATACTAGTAGCGTTATACCAACGGCAGCTGGCGCATGCCGCCGCGGCCATTCGAAACGGAGACATCATGATTACCGTCATCATCGGCATCGTTGTTGTCATTGTGATTGTCTGCGCCATCGCCGGCATCTACAACAACATGGTCACCAAGCGTAACCGCATCGATAACGCCTGGCAGAACATCGATACGCAGCTGCAGCGCCGCAACGACCTGATTCCCAACCTGGTCGAGACCGTCAAGGGCTACGCCAAGCACGAGCAGGAGACGCTCTCCGCCGTGATCAGCGCGCGTAACACCGCCGTCAAGGCCACCACGCCCGAGGCCAAGATGGAAGCCGACAACGTGCTGACCGGTGCACTGCGCCAGCTCTTCGCCGTAGCCGAGGCCTATCCCGATCTTAAGGCAAACACCAACTTTACGCAGCTGCAGGCATCGCTCGAGGATACCGAGAACAAGATTAGCTATGCACGCCAGAGCTACAACGACTGCGTGCTCAGCTACAACAACGCCATTCAAACGTTCCCGGCTGTCATCTTTGCCGGCATCTTCCAGTTTAAGGAGCGCCAGGGCTTCGAGGCCGCCGAAGCAGCCCGCCAGGCCCCGACCGTCAAGTTCTAGTAGTTTGGCAGCGCATCCTTAATCGGCCAAATGCATAAACCGCCCCGTCGAATGCATACTTCGACGGGGCGGTTTCCTTTTTCGCGAAGGTCCCCCTCTAAGCGCCGTGCATTTTTAGGAGTATTCAACATAACCAAGAGCTTCGGGCGCCACGATAAATGCCAAAGACCGCGAATATCCCTGCAAATCAAACACTGTCAGCCCATAACCCCGCCCATCATCCGTAGAAAACATCGAGAAATCCCGATTTTTTGCCCGAGGTCGGTATGCAGGGGCCTTCGATTGCAGAATACTCGCAAAAATGCACGTCGCCACCGCACCCACATGGCGCGAAGCAAAACACAAGCGCGGCCTAAAAGGCCGCGCACCATCTTTAATTCAAATCTATATTGCCCGTACGACAGCGCCAGGGTGACGCAGGCCCGAGGGCGACCTTCCTTTCCGGCGCACTCCGCAGGACGAAAGAGCCTCCGCCGCACGAAGTGCGCAGCGGAGGCTCTTTCATGTCCGAGGACGCGCCGGAAAGGAAGGTCGCCCTCGGGCCGGACATATCCGTAAGACAAATTACGCGACGGTGTAAACCCAGTTGTGCTTATCCTCGACAGCACCGGACTGGATACCAGTCAGGGTCTCGCGAAGCTTCTTCATCACAGGGCCGATCTCGGTGTAGCCAGCCGGGAAGGTCACGGTCTCATCGGCACCGTAGACCTTGTTGTCGATCTCGCCGACCGGGGAGATGACGGCAGCGGTACCGCACAGGCCGCACTCCACAAAGGTGCCGGCCTTGACCTCGGCCCACTCGACGGGACGCTGGTCGACGGTCATGCCCAGGTCCTGAGCAACCTGAACGAGCGAACGGCGGGTGATGGAGGGCAGGATGGAGTCGGTGTGCGACTGCGGGACGACAAGCGTGCCGTCCTCCTTCACGAACAGGACGTTGGCGCCACCGGTCTCCTCGACATAGGTGCGGGACTCGGAGTCGAGATACAGGTTCTCGGCATAGCCCTCGCGGTGAGCCTCCATCGTGGGCTTAAGGGACATGGCGTAGTTGAGGCCGGCCTTGATGTTGCCGGTGCCGTGCGGGGCCGCGCGGTCATACTCGGAAACGCGCAGCTTAACGGGCTTGAGGCCACCCTTAAAGTACGGACCGACCGGGGTCACGAGAATGCGGAACGTGTACTCAGGAGCGGGAGCCACGCCGATTACGTCACCGGAGCCGATCATAAACGGACGCACATACAGGGTTGCGCCAGAGCCGAAGGGCGGAACCCATGCGGCGTTGGCAGAGACGACCTGCTTGACGGCCTCAACGAACTTGTCCTTGGGGAACGGGGGCATCTCGAGGCGCTGGGCGGAGTTGTACATACGCTCGGCGTTCATATCGGGACGGAAGCAGACGATGCTGCCGTCCTCGGCGGTGTAGGCCTTCAGGCCCTCAAAGACCTCCTGGCAGTAGTGGAAGATGCCGCCGCACTCGGAGACGTGCAGGGTGTGGTCGGTGGTCAGGCCGCCCTCATCCCACTCGCCATCCTTCCAATGGGCCTCGTAGCTGTAATCGGTCTTCATGTAGCCAAAGCCGAGGCTACCCCAATCGATATCCTTCTTCTCGACAGTCATATGTCGCTCCTTACATACACGGTTGCATACTCGCGAACCCGCACGCAAGGACCGAAGCCGGCCGCGTCGCAACGTCGCACGCCCGGAGCGTAGGGCCGGGCAGGACACGCGGGCAGCATCAAAGCCGATGGCGCGTCGATTCGCATGCAGGTGATTGTACTCCCCGCACGCCTTGGATAAAACGTTTTTCTTTAACTAAGTAAAGTATTTTCACTTGCCTCCAACACAAAAGGCCCGCCATCGAATCCGATGACGGGCCTTGGAATTAACGTCCGAAAACAAGCTCGGACTAGGCGTTCTTTTTACCGAGCTTAGCCTTAACCAGACCGACCACGGTCGGGATGATCGACACGGCGACAATGCCCACGATCAGCAGCTCAAAGTGCTCCTGCACAAACGGAATGCCACCAAAGAAGTAACCCAGCAGCGTAAAGACCGTCGACCAGGTAATGCCACCCAGCACGTTAAAGACGACGAAGTTGCGCCAGTGCATGCCGCCCATGCCGGCGATAAAAGGCACAAAGGTGCGGATGAACGGGAAGAAGCGGCCGAGGAAGATGGCCAGATGGCCCCACTTGTCCAAGAAATCCTCGGACTTTTTGATGCGCTCGGGCGTCATGGCCTTTACCTTGCCCGAGGCGATGATCTTGCGGCCAAAGAAGTGGCCGATCATAAAGTTGCACTGATCGCCCAGGATGGCTGCGGCCCATGCGGTGGCCAGAAGCGCCACGATGTTAAAGCCGCCATTATGGGCAAAGAAGCCCGAGGCAAACAGCAGCGAGTCGCCGGGAAGGAACGGGAAGAACACCACGCCCGTCTCGATAAAGATGATCAGGAACACGCAGCCGTAGGCCATAAGCGGGCCGGCAGCGATCCAGCTGGCAATCGCGGTGCGCGGGTCTTTAAGCAGCTCGGCGATAAAATTGATGAAACCCATGAAGTAAAACCTCTCAGTTGTGGGCGCGGACACGTCCAAGTTGACCAGTATACGGTTGCGGCGCCCCCTCGTGCGCAACCCCACAAAAGCATGACTCCATTACCAGCAAGTTTGCATAACTGACACTTGTCGCCCAAAGCACAGCAAAATCGCCCTTCCTAATCCCTAGCGAATCGCTATACTTTAGTGAATCGCATTGCCATGGCGCTAAGGGAGGGCGGCCAGTGAGCTTTATCAATACCATTCGCGAGGACATCAAGACCGTCCAGGCGCAGGACCCCGCCGCGCAAAACGGTCTGGTCATCTTCCTTTCCTATCCTGGTCTGCACGCCAAGTGGAACCACGTGCCCGAGCACTGGCTCTGGAAACACGGCCATCGCTCACTCGCCCGTGTGCTCTCGCAAATCACCCGCCATATCACCGGCGTCGAGATTCATCCCGCCGCGCAGCTCGGCAAGCACTTCTTTATCGACCACGCCATGGACGTCGTCATCGGCGAGACTGCCATCGTGGGCGACAACTGTGTGCTCTACCAGGGCGTCACGCTCGGCGGCACCGGCAACGAGACCGGCAAGCGCCACCCCACCCTGGGCAACAATGTCACGGTGGGCACGGGCGCCAAGGTGCTTGGCAACATCCACATTGGCAACAACGTCAAAATCGGCGGCAACTCGGTCGTCGTCAAGGACGTGCCCGACAACTGCACCGTCGTGGGCGTGCCCGGGCGCATCATCAAGCGCAACGGCTGCCGCGTGTTCGAGGAGAGTTTCGACGCCAAGCAGCATCGCGAGTATATGCCCGACGATGCCGCCGAGCAGAGCGCCCTCAACCGTCAGGGCATCACCGAAAACGCCCGTCGCGTCAAAGAACTCGAGCAAGAGGTGGCCGAGCTCAAAGCCCTCGTCGCCAAGCTCGTGGACGAGCGCTAGAAGCGGACGGCCACCGACAACATTGACGCCAGCACAAAAGGCGCGCCGGGGAATCCGCCCCCGGCGCGCCTTCTTTTCGATGTGACATGCGGGACCGCCCCCTTTGCCACCTTATGCGAACTGGCTTAGGTAGAGGTCGGCATAAGCGCCCTCGGCAGCCAGCAGCTCCTTGTGCGTACCCTGCTCGATGATATTGCCATGATCCATGACCAGGATGAGGTCGGCATCGACGATCGTCGACAGACGGTGCGCGATCACAAAGCTCGTGCGCCCGCGCATGAGCGCGTCCATGGCGCGGCCGATGGCGAGCTCGGTGCGCGTGTCCACACTCGACGTCGCTTCGTCCAGGATGAGGATCGCCGGGTTGTTGAGCAGCACGCGCGCGATGGTCAGCAGCTGACGTTGGCCCTGGCTGATGCTCTCGGCATCGTTAGCCACACGCGTGTCGTAGCCCTGCGGCATAGTGCGCACAAAGAAGTCGACCTGAGCGGCACGTGCGGCCGCGACAATCTCCTCGCGCGTCGCCTCGGGACAGCCATAGGCGATGTTCTCGGCAATGGTGCCATCGAACAGCCAGGCGTCCTGCAACACCATGCCAAACTGCTGGCGCAGCTCGCCGCGGTCCATGCGGCTCGTGTCCACGCCGTCGAGCGTAATGCGGCCGCCGTCGATCTCGTAAAAGCGCATGAGCAGGTTGATGAGCGTGGTCTTACCCGCACCCGTGGTTCCCACCACCGCGATCTTCTGACCCGGCTCGGCGGTAAACGACACGTCGCGCATAAGCGGCTTGTCGGGCGAATATCCAAAACGCACGTGTTCAAAGGCAACACGGCCCTCAACCTTGCCCGGCAGCTTGGCGGCGGCCGCCGGCAACGGATCGGCTTCCATCTCGGACTCGTCGAGCAGGTCGAATACACGCTCGGCGCTCGCCAGAGCGCTCTGCAGCGAGTTAAAGGTAAACGACAGCTGCGTCATGGGCTCGGACGCCTCATAGATAAACTGGAAGAACGCCTGGAACACGCCGACGGTCATATGCCCGGCAACCAACATGCTGCAGCCCACAAGCGCAATCACGATTTGCGCCAAGCGGCCGATAAAACGCACCGCGGGACCGACGGCGTTAATCATAAAGTCGGCCTTGGTGCTCACGCGCGCCAGCTCCTTCGAAGCCTCGTGCACCTCGGCAGAGCTCTGGCGCTCGCGGTTAAACGCACGGATCACCAGACGGCCCGAGTAGCCTTCCTCGACCGCGCTCGTAATCTTGGACACCCACTCCTGGCGCTCGCCCGTCACATCGTGCGTGCGGCGCGAAACGACCTTCGTCACCAGCAGCGAAAGCGCCGTAAAGAACAAAAAGACAAGCGTGAGCGGCACGCTAAACACGAACATCACGCTCACGGCGCCCACCACGGTACCGATCGACACCAGAAGCTGCAGCAAGCCGCGCTGCATGCTCTCAGACATCTTGTCTAAGTCGTTGGTCGCACGGCTGACGACCTCGCCGGGACGATGCACATCAAAGAAGGCAAGCGGCAGACGGTTGAGCTTTTGAGCGATGCGGTTACGCAGGTGCAGGTTAAGGCGTTCGGCCACGCTCGACATCAAAAAGCTCTGGAGCGCGTAGAACGAGGCAGCGGCCGTCCAGATCATAAAGTAGATGAAGATGGTCCTGCCGCAGTTCTCCCAGGTAACGCTGAAGGTAGCGTTGTTGGCAAACGCCACCTGAATGTGGCCCCACAGCTCATCGATCACGCGGGCGCTATATGCCGGCGCAGCGGTGTTAAAGATGGCATAGAACACGATGCTCGCGAACACGATATAGAAGCGCCAATGGTCACCGGCAGCCTCGCTCCACAGGCGGCGCACCGTCGCCCAGGTGTCGCGGGGTTTCTCGTCCTCGTCCTCGTCGTCCACATCGCGCATGCGCTCTGCCTCAGCGCGGGCGCGCTCGTCCTCGGCGCGTTCGTTTTCCTCGTAGAGCGCTTGGCGGCGAGCCTCGCGCTCGGCTGCAGCCTTGGCGGCCTCGTCCAGCTCGGGTGCTACGGCAGCCGTTTCCTCAACCAGTCCCGCGGCAACGGCGTCATCAACGCTGGCCTGCTTCCTGAGCTCCTCGGTCATGCTACTCACCTCCCTTCATCTGCGATTCCGCGATGGCGCGGTACACCTCGCAGGTTTCCATAAGCTCGCCATGCGTGCCCAAGCCCACAACCTCGCCGTCCTTGAGCACGACGATCTGGTCGGCGTGCAAGATCGTCGAGATGCGCTGGGCGATGATGAGCACCGCGGCATCGCGCGTCTCGTCCTGCAGCGCATGGCGCAGTGCCGCATCGGTCTTAAAGTCCAGGGCCGAAAAACTGTCGTCGAAGATATATAGATCGGCGCGCTTCATGAGTGCGCGAGCAATGGCCAGGCGCTGGCGCTGGCCGCCCGAGAAGTTCGTGCCGCCCTGGGCCACCGGCGTATCGAGCCCCTGGGGCTGGTCGAGCACAAAGGTGCTCTGGGCAACCTCCAGCGCATGGAGCATGTCAGCCTCAGTCGCGCCTTCGTTGCCAAAGCGCAGGTTGCTTGCAACGGTGCCCGAGAACAGCCACGCCTTCTGCGGCACATAAGCGATATGCCCGCGAATCTCACCTTGCGAAAGGTCGCGCAGATCGACGCCGTTCAGGCGAATGGTGCCCTTTGTGGCATCGTGGAAGCGGAGCAAGAGCTTGGCCACCGTCGACTTGCCCGAACCCGTCGAGCCCACAATTGCCGTGGTCTGGCCACGGCGACAGGCAAAGCTCAGGTCGCACAGGGTGTCCTCGTCGGCATCGTCAAAACGGAACGACATATGGTCGAACACGGCCACCGCGTCGGCACCATCAACAGGCTCCGCCGCGCACGTGTCCAGCGTGCACTTGCCGTCCACAATGCTCGGCTCGATTTCGAGCACCTGCTGCGCACGGTTGAGGCACGCCGCAGCGCGCGGAAGCGTCAGAATCACCATCTGCGCCATCATCACAAAGAACAGGATCAGGATTGCGTATTCCAACACGGCCGAGATGCTGCCGATTTGCATGGCATGGACGCCCGCGCGGTTGCCGCCCACCCACAGCACCGCCACCTCGGCGATATTCATCAAAAAGAAGCTGGAGCTGTCGAGACCCACAAACAGGTGGTTGACCTTGATGGCATTGGCCGCGTAATCGCTAAACACCTCGTCCAGGCGCTGCTCCTCGTGGCGCTCCTTGTTAAATGCGCGGATGACGCGCACGCCCACGATGTTCTCGCGCAGCACCACGTTCATGCGGTCGATAAAGCTCTGCAGGCGCATAAAGATCGGCGCGGCGTTGGCAACGGTAAAGACCGCCGCCACCAGCACGATCGCAACCACCACGCCCAGCAGCGTACCCATGGCGGGATCGATGAACCAAGCAAAAATGATGCCTGCCACGGCCAAGAACGGCACCGGCAGCACCAGCTGAATCGTCTGAAGGACAGCTTGCTGAATCACGTTGATGTCGTTGAGCGAGCGCGTGATCATCGATCCGGTGCCAAAGCGCTCAAAATCGCTGGCCGCGAGCTCGAGCGATTTGTCGTACACGGCATTGCGGATATCGCAGGCCACGTTGGCGGCCAGGCGCGCCGAAAGATAGCAGCCCAGCACCGTGCCGCCGCTGGCCATGCCGGTCGCGATAAGCATGTACAGGCCGTTGCGTAATATATAGTCGACATCACCCGTGGTAATACCGGTGTTGACCATGTTCGCCAGCATCGTGGGAACCAACAGCGTACCGACGTTATCTATCAGCACCGCAAACAGCGTCACCGCAATCAGACCGCGGTACGGCCTCATAAACCTCATTAAGAGTCGCATGCGTCCCCCTCGCCCTTATCGTCAGTCTCGTTCTCGGCGGCCACTTGCCGTTTAAATGCCTCGCACTCTTCGTTAAGAACATGGGAGAACTTACCGACCAAGCGCATGATCTCGCACTGTTCCCACGGCTCGAGCGCCTCGAATGCCTGTTGCTCGGCTTTTTGCGCCGGCAACGCGTAGCGCTTGGCAAACCGCACGCCTTCTTCGGTCAGTCGTACAACCTTGTTTTTACGACTGCCCTCGGCAAACTCCAACGTCGCAAGCCCTCGCGCCCTAAGCGTTTTAATCGGCGAATTGATGGTCTGTTTGCTGTAGAACCATTCACTCGTCAGCCGACTCACGGCAACGCTTCCGCCCGCTGCACTCGTGTCGACGAGCATCCAGTAGGCGCAGTCCGAAAGGCCGCAGGCGCGCGAGAACTCCGAATAGATATGGTCGAGTCCATTGAGCAACCGATCGAAGTCGACCAGCGTAACCGCACTATTCATCTATCCCACCTTTCAATTGTCCGATTTTTGACCAATTATGTGTCTCTAGATTAGTCCGAGTTTTGACTATCGTCACAGGCTCTCCGCAAATGCGTGCATTTTTATGGCCTATCGGCAGAAAAAGACCGCCGGCGCGGGGGCGGCGCCAGCGGTCACGTGAAAATCGGGTTTTATTGCCTGTTAAGCGGCGACGGCCTCATAGACCGTAGCGCCCGAGAAGCTGTCATGCAGGCTCTTGCCGGCAATCCACGGCAGCTCGACGACCTCGCAGACCGTGTTGACCAACTCAGAACAGTCAGTAAAGTGGCCCTTGTCGTTGAGGGCCTCGCAATCCTGAACACGCCAATAGCCATCGGTGTGCGTGATGTAGTACTCGTGATCGTTGATCGACACAAAAGCGCGCGTCTTGGAACGCAGCAGCTTCAGAAATCCTTCGAAATCGGTCTCGACGACATCTCCAGCCTGGAACATGATGTTACCTCCTGGCCCGGCGCCACCACGGCGCATTGATAAACGTTGGTACTCCTTTAGTAAAACCCTTATCAGAGGTTATGCGTTCGTCATTTAGGCAAGTGGTAAAAAACCGCAGGGTAGACGGGATAAAACGTTTAACCATCCCATTTGTTTGTCACATTCTGAAGGTACTTTTATGCAAACCTACTTTCCCAATTGGAATCTATCCTTTTGGCCGGGCAATTGACCGTCTATCGTTTGAGCCCGACGGGTATGAACGGGGCATCTGCAACGCCACCGCAAGGAGACACCATGGAGACTATCGAAGCACTCATTCACCGCCGCAGCTGCCGCAACTACAGCGATCGTCCCGTCGAGGCCGAAAAGCTTGCACGTATTATCGAAGCCGGCCAATATGCACCGAGCGGCATGGGCCGCCAGCCGGTGACGTTTGTCGCCGTCACCGACCCCGCGACCGTCGAGCGTCTCTCGCAGCTCAACGCGCAAGTCATGGGCAGCAACAGCGACCCCTTCTATGGCGCCAAGACCGTTGTGGTGGTGCTGGTTGACCGCAGCGTGCCCACACATCTGGAAGACGGCTCGCTCGCCATGGGCAACCTGCTCAACGCTGCCTATGCGCTGGGCGTTGATTCGTGCTGGATTCATCGCGCCCACGAGGTTTTCGATTCGCCCGAGGGCCTGGAGCTACTGGCCAGTTGGGGTCTACCCGCCGACGGCAGCCTGCGCGGTGTCGGTAACTGCATTCTGGGCTATGCCGAGGACACGCTTCCCGAGGCAAAGCCGCGCCGCGACAACGTGGTGTACGTAAAGTAATTAGTTCCGCCGTTCTAACGAACGGCGGAACCGCTGAAAGGCCCCGTCCAAAATTTGCTGTTCCGCTCGCAACTTATCCCGCCGATGGAGTTGTTGCCGTTTCATTTGCCTGGGCCGTTTCGGCGTCGTCGCCTTGCTTGTCTTCGTCCTTTTGCGCATCGGCGATGGTGGAGGCCGCCGCAACGATACCACGCTGGGGCGCGACGCTCGTCTGGGCCTGAGCGCCCTCGACAACTTCTGTACCTACATGCGCGAGCTCGGGCGATTTAAACATTGCGTCCAAGTTGGCGCCACCGCCGGCATATCCGAGCGCAGCGAGCGCGATGACGATCACTGCAACGGCGGCCACGATCGGCACGTAGCGATGCCAGCCGGCGGGATTGAGCCCGCTGCGGCGAGCCGCCCCGCGGCTGATGTAGCCGAGCGTTCCGTCGTGCTTGAGCTTTGAGCCCACCACGCGTTTGCGGCCCCACAGCGAGGACTCTGCCTGCATTGCCAAGCGGGCGCTTGCCGAAGGATAGCCGTATTTAGTGCGCTTGAACGAGCCATCAAACCCCGAGGCGTGTTTGCCCCACGTCACCGATGTTGTGCGTCGGTTGACCGGCGCGGCACTCCGCCTTCTGCGGCTCGGTTTTGAAGTCTCAGCCATATGCCCTCGCACGCCGTAACCAAATCGAAACAATAACGCTTTGGACTGTAGCACACGCGTCGCGTGCGGTCACGGGCGCCTCGCTCAACGGTCATCGTCCTTCAGCAAGCGCCACAGCGTTGTACGGCTTATGCCCAGCACCTCCGCCGCACGGGTTCGGTTGCCGTGGAGATGGTCTACAACCAGATGCGCGATATCTCGCTCGGTATCGGCCAGCGGTCGCAGGATATACAGGTCACTTTCAAGCGTCGGGGCGCCAAAGGTTGCGGTCTTAATCACGTCCTCTTGGGCGAACACTTCCTCCGCCACAGCGCGGTCCACCGTGCCCGTCCCCACCAATATATACAGTCGTTCCGAGACCTCGCGGAGCTGCAGATAGTTGCGCGGCCAGCGGTAAGCATCGAGCGTCTTCGTCGCCGCGGCAGACAGCGTGGGCGCTGCCGTCCCAAATGCATCAGCGAGATATTCCAAATAGCGCGCGACCTTCGTCGACGCGGCTCCCTGCTCGGCGATTGCCGGCGCGACGCTCACCGCACGGGCGAAGCGCTCGGTCACAAAGGCGGCTTGATCACTTTCGCCGCCGCCCGGCATGTCATTCGCCGTCAGCACCACATGGCAGCGCGTCGCCAACGCGGTGTCGGTCATCGTGGAGACCAGCTCGCGGAGGCGCTGGGGGCCAACCGCATTCCAGCCCTCAATGCAAAGGGTCAGCCCCGTTTGGAACAGCGGCGATTCGGAGCTTTTGAGCACATGGCGCCAACCGCGATCGGTGAGTTCATCGAGCGCGACGGAAACAAAGGGCTGATCGACAAAAGGGCCATCCAGATAGAGGCGCTTGGCAATCTCGACCTGACCCGCTCCCAGCTCGCCCTCGAGCATAAGGGGCACGCCGCGCGCATAGCTCTCGGTAACCGGTACAGCCACCGAGGCCGCCCCCTCAACGATGCCGTACGCGCTCGATTCATAGCGGACCTCAACTTCGTCGGCGTTGAGCCACTCGATGCCCGCATGCGCCGCGGCACCGCGCACCTCGCGGACCACAACGACCCAAAGCCTCCCGCCCTCTTTGTCGGTGGGGCGAACGGTCAGGCTCAGGCGCGTACCCTCACGCCCCATAACCAGACGCGCGCCGTCTCCTATACGGTCGAGACGCTCAGCGACAAAAGCCGCCACATCCCGCTCAAGCGCCGCGTCATTCATGGTCGAGATCGCGACGTCCCCACGCGCATCGATTGCCAATGCCGAGGCCCCGGCAGCAGCTAGGGCATCGGTCAAGATGTTCAGCTTAGCATTGCTATCCATGATTTGCCCCTGTCCGCGGCGACGTGCAACCGCCGACGGTCGCACGACCGAGTGTTTCAAAATTGAACGATATTGCTCACCAAACACTATAGGGCAGAAAGCGCCGTCCTGCGAGTATAGGTGTTGCCCCGCATCGCCATCCTGGCGGGGCGATAAGAGCTCTTCGGGACTTATAAACCTGCGGACAAGCCATACCCGCAAGAGCTCCTATCGCTCCACCGAAGGCTTGCGCTCACCGGCAGCCAGCACGCGAATAAGCTACTTCTCTACCAGATTCCCAGCACGTGCTGCATTCCCAAACTCATGCACGCAATGCCAATCCAGCAGCAAAAGCCCAACGCGATGGGCTTGCCGCCCTTTTTGACCAGCTCGACGATATCGGTATTAAAACCAATAGCCGCCATGGCCATCACAATAAAGAACTTCGACAGCTCCTTGATGGGCGCCGTGATGGACGCGGGAAGCTGAAGCACCGTGGTGATCACGCTCGCCAGCACAAAGAACAGCACAAACATGGGAAACGCACGTTTAAGCGAGAACGTGCTTTTGGCGTCACCGCCGGCCTTGCGTGCCAGATGCATCTGCCAGCATGCGAGGACCAGCGTGATGGGAATAATGGCCAGCGTCCTGGTGAGCTTGACCACTGTGGCGCTCTCGAGCACATTGGCGCCGGGATGCATGCTGTCCCAGGCGCTCGCCGCAGCCGTTACCGACGAGGTGTCGTTGATGGCGGTGCCGGCAAACAGGCCAAAGCCCTCGTTGGTCAGCCCGAGCATGCCGCCGAGCGTCGGAAACACGAGCGCCGCGATAACGTTAAACAGGAAGATGACCGAAATGGCCTGGGCAATCTCGCGATCGTCGGCATCGATGACGGGCGCGGTCGCAGCGATGGCCGAACCGCCGCAAATCGACGAACCCACACCCACAAGCGTCGCGATCTTACCCGGTACGTTCATGACGCGGCAGAGCACAAAGGCGATGACAAGCGAGGTCGAGATCGTCGCCACGATAATCGGCAGCGACTGGGCGCCCTTGGACAGAATCTGGGAGAGGTTCATGCCAAAGCCAAGCAGGATAACCGCGTACTGCAAGACTTTTTTGGACGTATAGGTGACGCCGGCGGCGAGCTGTTCGCGACGCTTCCTGGGAAAGACGAGCGCCAGGACCATGCCAAAGAGGATGGCAAATACCGGACCGCCGACCACCTCAATTTGTTTGCCGAGCAACGTCGCGGGAATGGCAATGATCAGGCAGAACAAGACGCCTTTCCAGCGCTCGCGAACGATATTTGCCAGTTGCATATGGGATTCCTTCTTTCTATTTCACGTTTGCGACGGCTTATGATACGGCAACATTGAGCACAGCCTTGCGCAAACACAGACTAAGATGCCGCAATAGTTCTCAGGCAACAGCCGAATTGCCCACCGCGGAGAGCTGATTCGCGGCATAATTAACAACTGACATATGAGTTTGATAGAACAGTTGCGAGGCGCTATGGAAGAATCGATGCACGTCGGCGAGCAGGAAACGAGCCTACAGGACCAGTCCTACCACACCATTCGACGCAAAATCGTCTACCTGGACTACAAGCCGGGCGAAAAGCTGGGCGTCAAGCAACTTTGCGACGACCTAGATATGGGGCGCACCCCTGTGCGCGAGGCTTTGGTTCGTTTGGCGCAGGAAGGCCTGGTGCGCACCGTGCCCCAGAGCGGTACCTACGTCTCGCCCATCAACCTCACCCTTGCCGAGAGTGCCTGTTACATCCGCGAGCATCTGGAAAAGCAGGTGATTGTGGAGTGCTGTGCGCGCGCCACGTCGGCCGGCATCGAGCAGCTCGACCGCGCCATCGTGCTGCAGGAAAAGGCCATGGCCGAAGAGGATCGCATCGGCTTCTTTTTGAGCGACAACCTCATGCATCACATGATTTTTAGCATCGCATGTCGCAGCACCGTGTGGTCGTGGCTCGAAGAGACCAATGCCGACCTGGAGCGCTTCCGCTGGCTGCGCGCCGCCACGCAGGTTCTCGACAATCAGGACATCGTGAACGAGCACAAGCAGATTCGCCGCGCTATCGCCGGTCGCGACCCCATCGAAGCGAGCTTTTTGGTCAGCAAGCACCTGCATATGATGTTCCGCAACCAGACCGAGGTTCTGGACCAGTTCCCCGAGTACTTCGAGACCAGCAAGCTCCGCTAACCTGCCAAATAGGGACAGGTTCATTTTGGCAGGTTTTATCTGGGCAAATGAAACAAGGCCCGGCTCCGCTGCAACGGAGCCGGGCCTTGGTCGCCAGAATGGCGGAACCAACTACTCCACGGTAACGCTCTTTGCCAGGTTGCGGGGCTGGTCGACGTCGCAGCCGCGCAGGATGGCAACCTCGCGGGCGAGCAGCTGCAGCGGGACGCTCGCCGTGATGGGGCTGAACACGTCGCGGACGGCCGGCACGCGAATGATGCAGTCGGCAATCTTGTTGATTTCCTCGTCGCCCTCGGTAGCAACGACGATGACCTTGGCGCCGCGCGCCTTGCACTCCATGAGGTTCGACACGGTCTTGTCGTAGGTGGCACTCTTGGTGGCCACGGCGATGACAGGGAAGCCCGGGTCGATCAAGGCAATGGGGCCGTGCTTCATCTCGCCGGCGGCGTAGGCCTCGGCGTGCAGGTAGCTGACCTCTTTGAGCTTAAGCGCGCCCTCGTAGGAAATAGCGGCACCCATGCCACGGCCCACGAACAGCGCCGACTGCGCGTCCTTGCACAGCAGGGCGGCCTCATGAACGGCCTCGGTTTGGGTATCCAAAATCCACTGGATCTGCTCGGCCGTATCGGAAAGCTCGCGGAACAGCATGCGCGCCTGCTTGGTGGTCAAGCGGTACTTGACCTGCGCCAGCAGCAGGGCCAAAAGCGTAAGGCTCACGACCTGGCCGATGAAGCTCTTGGTCGAGGCGACCGCGATCTCCTTGTTGGCCTTGGTGTAGATGACGCCGTCGCTCTCACGCGCCACGGGGCTGCCCACCACGTTGGTGATGCCGAAGACCTTGGCACCCTTGATGCGCGCGTCGCGAATGGCGGCAAGGGTATCGGCCGTCTCGCCCGACTGGGACACGGCCACGACGAGCGTCGTCGGCGTGATGATGGGGTTGCGATAGCGGAACTCGCTGGCCGCCTCCACCTCGGTGGGGATGCGAGCCCAGCCCTCAATGAGATTCTTGGCAATGAGGCCAGCGTGATAGCTGGTGCCGCAAGCGATCACGTAGACGCGGTCGATGTCGTTGAGTTCCTCGAGCGAAAGGCCCAGCTCGTCGATGTCGAGCTCGCCGGCCGGCGTCATACGACCAACCAGCGTGTCGCGCACAACGCGCGGCTGCTCGTGAATCTCCTTGAGCATAAAGTCGGGATAACCGCCCTTTTCTGCCATGTCCAGGTCCCAGTCGATGTGGGTGACCTTGGGCTCGATAACGTTGCCGGCCTCGTCGGTGTACTCGACGCCTGCGGGCGTGAGCTTGGCAAACTGACCGTCCTCGAGCACCACGACATCGCGGGTGGCGTCGATGAGCGCGATGACATCGGAAGCAACATAGGAGCCGGTTTCGCCCACACCGACTACGATCGGGGAATCCTTGCGGGCCACGGCGATCACGCCGGGCTCGTCAGCGCACACGGCGGCCAGACCATAGGCACCGACCACGTGGGTGCAAGCCTCGCGCACGGAGGCCATCAGGTCGTGCGTCTCGGCATAGGCCTCTTCGATCAGATGCGCGAAGACCTCGGTATCGGTCTCGCTCTTAAAGTGGTGGCCGCGACCCTCCAACTCTTCGCGCAGCTCGGCGAAGTTCTCGATGATGCCGTTGTGGACGATGGCGATACGACCGTCGCAGCTGGTGTGGGGGTGAGCGTTAACGACGGAGGGCTTGCCGTGGGTGGCCCAACGGGTGTGGCCGATACCGCAGGTAGCGTCGCTGTCGATATTGGAAAGCTCGCTCTCCAAGCCCGCGACCTTACCCACGCGGCGGATGACATCGAGGTGCGCCGCGGCGCCCTCGCCCACCTCGAGCGCGACGCCCGAGGAGTCATAGCCGCGATACTCCATACGCTTGAGGCCCGTGACCAGGATGTTCTTTGCAATATCAGAGCCGGTGTAGCCGACAATTCCGCACATAGGATAAATCCCTTCGTCCGCTTGACTGCAAAACGTCCACGCACAGGGGGCGCTGAGACGCATAACGTTCGAGTATTGTACTCACGCAAACGCAAGCTGATATACCAGAGGTGGTATCTCAACTTAGATACCACTCGATGCACACACGTCCAGCCGGTCCAAACCACCACAAAGGTACCTGCCCCCTTCGTGGTGATCGCGCTGGCAACGGCGTTTCCCCAGATAAACCTGCCAAAATAAACCTGTCCCTTTTTGGTAGGTTTGGGATGCTACAATCTGGCTTGTACTTGAAACGCATCAAAGGGGCCGCTATGGCAAAGGTAAAAATCAGCGACGTCGCGCGCGAGGCCGGGGTTTCGTTGGGCACGGTTTCCAACGCGCTCAACCACCCCGAAAAGCTGCGCCCCGAGACCCTCAAGCTCATCAACGAGACCATCAATCGCCTTGGCTACCTGCCCAACCAAAGCGCCCGTCAGCTCGCGGGCGGCGCCACCAAGTCCTTTGGCCTGGTGCTCCCCCGTCTCGATCACGGCTTTTCGCTCCAAATCGCCAGCGGCGCCCACAACGAGGCCCGCAAGCACGGCTACGACTTGCTCATCGCCAACGCCGATAACGACGATATTCTCGAGGATCATTACCTGCGCTACTTTATGGGCACCCAGATGTCCGGCGTCATGGTTCAGCCCATGGCATCCCCCGACTGGCACCCCGCCATGACCAAGATGCCCGTGCCGATCGTCCATCTGGACATCCATTGCTCCGAGCCCGGCTACTACGTAGCGGCCGACAATGAGGCCCAGGGTCGCATCATTGCCGAACTTGCCATCGCCCGCGGCGCGCACCATATTGTCGTCGTCGGCCGAGCAGCATTTATGCAACTCACCCTGCGCGTCCTTGGCATTCATAAGGCGCTCGCCCTGCACCCCGATATCAAGATCGAAGTCATCGACGCCGGCGAATGGAATACCGCTGCCGACGGCTACGGCATCGGTGCCCAAATCGCCGAGCGCCCCGCGGACGAACGTCCCGATTTTGTCGTCGGCCTGACCGATGTGTTGGCCTCGGGCGTCGTTTCGGCACTGGTCGACAAGGGCATCTCTGTCCCCGGGCAAGTACGCGTAGCAGGCTGCGATGGCAACCCGCTCGCTTGGAGCGGATCGGTCCCGCTCACTACGGTAGCGCCCCCGGGCTACGAGATTGGCCGCAAGGGTGTCCAACTGCTGATGGAGCAAATCGAGAACAAGGCCCCGGCAAAGATCAAGCATATCCGTGTCGGCTCCGCAGCGCGTACCGTCACCGCAGTCGCCGCCGAGGATATCAACCGCCAAGAACTGGTACGTCCGTTCCTACTGGAACGCGCCAGCACCCAGGCAAGCAGCCAGACCGACGCCACGGCCATCAACCTCGGTGCGTATCTATAGCACGCCCGCGAGTATGCTAAGTCGCCGCTTAAGCAAAAGGGGCCCGACCATTGCCGGACCCCTTTTGCTTAAGCGCAAACGTGAGCAATCGCTCGTTTCAACGCCGCAATTTTCTAGCGCACAGTCTTGATTGCCGCCGCCAGGTCGAACAACGTATCGAGCACGGCCTCGCAGCCATCCACCACGTCCTGCGGCAGCGGCACAATATCGGGGACGGCAAAGACGTGGCAGCCGGCCGTGATGCCCGAGACGCAACCATTGCGCGAATCCTCGACCACGGCGCACTCCTCGGGGGCAAAGCCCGCACGCTCGCAGGCGAGCAGATACATCTCGGGGTCGGGCTTGCCGTGCACGACGTCCTCGCCACACGTTACCGTTTCAAACTTGTCAAAAAGACCGACCATCTTAAGGTTGCGCTCGGCCGTAACGAGGCGCGACGACGTCGCTAGGCCCACGTGATAGCCCGCAGCTAGCAACTCGTCTAGGCACTCGGCGGCGCCGGCCTTAAGCTCCAGTTCGGTCTTGACCATCTCGTCGCGAATCTCCTTGTGGCGACGATAGATCGCCTCGGTGGTTTCGTGGCTGCCATAATGCTTATCGAGGATGTCCATAACATCGGGCAGCGTGCGGCCGATAAACTGATGGATCAGCGCTTCATCAATCGCGAGCCCCAGCTCAGCGGCGCCTGCCTTCCAGGCCTTAATCCCCAAACGCTCGGTATCGACCAGCGTTCCATCCATGTCAAAAATAACAGCCTTGATCATATCGGTCCCCCATCGACTCTCGCTGTCGCGTTGCTGCAACTCTACCGCATTTGGCAACTTGTATATAACGTATATGCCATATTGCACTTTCGTTACACAGATAGAAGTCTTATGGCAAGTAACGCATTAGGATTATAGTTTTCGATCGAGTACTCAACGATAAGGATCGTTTCATGATTTTAGACACCACGGCACCCGCAGAGGAGCTTCAAGACAAGCTATCGGCGCTCGAACAGCTGCTTTTGGCATACGGGCGCGTGGCTATCGGGTTTTCCGGCGGCGTTGACAGCAGCTTTTTGGCCGCCGTATGCGCCCGCATCATGCCTACCAATACCCTCCTCGTCCATCTCACCACGCCGCTCATCGGCACGCCCGAGCAGGCTTCGTTTGAGCGGTCCGTTGATGGACAAGCCAATGAAGGGGCACATTTTAAGCTCCCCGTGCTCAATCTTTCGGTGGATCAGCTGCAGCTCCCCCAAGTAGCCTGCAACGATGCTAATCGCTGCTACCACTGCAAGCACGCCGGCTTTACCGCCATCGTCAACCACGCCAAGTCGCTCGGCTTTCCCACCGTCATCGATGGCAGCAATGCAAGCGATCGCGGTGACTACCGCCCCGGCATGCGCGCGGCAGAAGAGCTCGGCGTACGCTCACCCCTTATGGAGGTCGGCTTTACCAAGGACGAAGAGCGCGAGCTGCTGCGCGCATGGGGCTATCCCGTTTGGAACCTACCGGCGGGAGCATGTCTTGCCACCCGCGTCCCCACGGGCGAGGAGCTTACGCGCGAGAAAGTCGATTTAATCCGCGCCTGCGAGGATTACCTGCACGATCTTGATCTGGCACAGGTACGCGCGCGCTTGGTCGGCGGCTGCATGCATATCGAGGCCGCACCCGCAGATGTCGCCAAGATTGCCACCCTCGGCGGTGCCGCCGTCGACGACAAGGGCAAGACCCTGCTGCCCGCCGCCATCGAGTCCGCGCTGCGCGAGCTGGGCTGCGACCATATCTCCCCCGAGGTCACCCCCTACATTCACGGCAACATGAACCTTTAGGTTACGCCGTTTTACAAACGGCGTAACTGCTCGGCGCTGCGCGGGCTCCGGACACGGCAATCTGACGTTCAACTTCACGGGCGCGACCAAAAGGTCAGCGCCCGCTTGTTTCACGTCACCTTACCGCACCCGGAGACCGCTCGCTCGCATATGCTCAACCTGCACTGCGTTAACTGACCCGCCAATAAGGGACAGGTTTATTTTGGCGGGTTTTATCTGGGGAAATATCGCGAGGCAGTCGCCCCCCTAGCACCCATCTCACTTCGAGAGACACAAGAGGGGCGACTCGGCTGCATCTACTTCTTCCGATAGCGGCGGTTGCGGCTCGTCGATGAACCCATTACTTCGATGAGTCCTTTATCCGCCATTTTTGGCAGATGGTAGCGGACGGACGAAATTTTGACCCCCGATGCAACCGCTATTTCTCGCGCCGTCATATCCACTTCGGCTCTGAGAGCCTCCAGGATCCTATCCGCTGTCGAAGCTGACGATTCTCTGCTCATATCGATAATCTCAAACGTGTCTTTGCCACATTTTGACAGGACATGTTTATCGACAAGATTCCCGCAGATCAGGCGAATGTCATCCGAATCCCACTTCAGGGCCTCTCGTATTTTTTGAACATCGCATACGCACCCATGCTCCCGCATAAACATGAGCAATGTTTCCTCGCGATCCGTCAGCTCGGTGCCCACCTGGCTCTGAATCCACGTGCGGTTTTCAGCAAGCTCCGCCCCGTGCCGGGAAAGCAGCACCGTAAACGAATCGGCCTTAACGATAAATTTCGGCCTTCCAAGCGAACGAGACTCCATCTCGCGAATCATAGCCGGGATACCAGATCCCTGGCTTTCTGCAACGGCCCCCTCGGCATGCTCTAACGGCGTCGCCCCCATTAGGCTCATGAGCTTTGGGTTTCGGCAGCGCGATTCCCCGTCTGCAAGATTGTCCACCGTCTTTCCGCCCCAAAGCCCACCGGGGTTTTTGATCTCTATTCTGTCTGGATAGATATCGACACTCACGGCCTGCCCCACAAACATGGGCGAATATTCTCGATGGATGCAGGCATTTGCCAAGGCCTCGCGCAAAACCTCCTGGGGAACTTCCCAATCCTCCCTTCTGCCAGCGCCTTGCACTATCGTCGCTTTGCGCAAGTTTCGTCCAATCGCGGCAAGGGCATCTTCGATGCAAGCCGGAATCGGGCCATCGCACAACTGGCGGTCAATAAACCGGGGTTGCCCGGGTGCAGATTTTTCCACATCGGAATGAACGGCGACATCGATCATCAGTTTGGGATAGAACTGCTGGGGGTAAATTCCCGCCGACAGAAGCCCCGCGAGCTTCACGGCACCATCCTTTGTAGTGATATTGAGTCTGACCAGCTGCTTTTCCAGCGTATCGGCCCCGCGCAAAACGCGCGGGGTCTGCAGCCGGCGATTTGCGATAATAGACCGCACGACATCTGGATCCAAATCCTCGACCGTTGCCTCCGAAACCACCGTGCCGTCTGCATCGCTCGGAAGCAACGCACTCTGCAGCTCATATAGCTCAGCGGGTGACATCTTGATATCTTTATCATCCACGCGCTTGTAGCTACCGTTCTGCACGCCGCGCGCGCCGATATAGCAAGGCTTCGCTTTAAGCTCAAGTTCAAAGATGCGCACTAGAAGCACCTGGAGCCCGTCGACCTCGCCTCGATCAAGCTCGTACCGCGGCGCATGGGTCACCACTGCCGCTGAGCCTCCGTCTCCGATACCCGAAACAAACTGATCGCGCACCCTATCGATAGCAAAGTTAGCCGAAGGAACAAATCCTTCGGCTTCATTCAGGCCCAAAATAATGAGCCCACCCGCAGTGTTCGCAAAAGCGCTCACTGTCTCCCATACGTCTGCGCTCAATTTATTCGTGCAGGCTTTAACTTCTACCGATGCGTCATCAGTCCCCCGCCTGCGAAGGCGCTCAACGATAAGGCCAAGAGGTTCATCCAGCAGCATTGGCATTCCGCCTCTCTAAAACAATAGAGTTATCTCTCTAAAGTGTAGTATATCTCTCTAACTTTAGAGAGATAAGCACCTTATTTTAGAGAGACATTTAGAGAGATGTATCGAATTCTCTGGTAGATTGCCCAATGTTATCTCTTTAACTGGCTTTCTCTTTAGAGAGACGAGCGCGACCTCTCTAATCATGGGCTCCACTCTTTAAGGTGCACACTTCCTAACCGTGCCCTAAGTTGCGGTGAAATAGTCCCCGATTAACCTGCCAAAAAGGAACAGGTTTTTTTGGTAGGTTTTATCTGGGGAAACGCCGAATAGCCCCACATCAACAACTGCCGCAGCTCCATATGAGACAAATGAATCAGTAGCGTTTGTCTCAAATCTTAAGTATTTGTTCGACAGAACGGCCCTTGCCGGCTCCTGCTAGACTGGTAGATTCCCAACCGTCCATCCAGGAGCCTCAATGTCGCGCAAGCCCGCCTACAAGCAAATACTTTCCATCGGCACCGCCGTGGTGCTAGGGTTTGCGCTGTTTACGGGATCGCTTGACGGGGCGCCCAAGCTGCTGTCGCCGCAAAGCGATGAGCAAGCGGCGGCTCTGGCCGAAAAACAAAACGAGAGCCCCAGCCGCACCGACGACGAGGCAGACCTGGTTGCCCGGCTCGAATCGGGAACGGCGAGCCCCCCGGACCCTCAAAACAGCCAGGACTCTGGCGATGGCTCCGATTCCGCCGCAACCGACACCGGCGATGGCGCTTCCGCGGACAGCGCCGCCACCCCCATCGACGAGGTCGAAAACCCCGACCTCAACCGCGCCCGCGGTGTTTATCTCAGCAGCATTCCCGACTACGCCGGCAACCCCTACGTTGCCCTGCGCGCCGACAGCACGCACCCGCTCGGCACACCATCATTCACGCTCGATGAATACGAACGCGCTACAGAAGAGGGTTGCTTTAAGAAGTTCTCCAAGCTTGACAGCCTGGGCCGCACCCGCAAAGCGCTCGCCTGCGTGGGCCCCGAATCACTCGGTCAAGGCGAGCGCGGCGATATCTCGCGCATCCATCCCGCTGGATGGCGCCAGCAGCGCTACGACTTTATTCCGGGCCAGAGCCTCTACAACCGCTGCCATCTCATCGCCTGGTCGCTCTGCGGCGAAAACGCCAACCGCAAGAATCTCCTCACCGGCACGCGTTATCTCAACGAGACAGGCATGCTGCCGTTTGAGGAGCAGATTCTCGGCTACATCCGCGAGACGGGCAACCACGTGCTCTATCGCGTCACACCCATGTATAACGAAGAGGAACTTGTCTGCCGCGGCGTGCGCCTTGAGGCGCAATCGGTCGAGGACCACGGCAAGACCCTCTGCTTCCACGTGTACTGCTACAACCTGCAGCCGCACGTGCAGATCGACTACGCCACCGGCCGCAACCAGGCATCCGGAGACTAGTGCCGACCGCACCGCCCGTAACCCAAAAATGATTCGTTTTCCTCCGTCCCCATAGGATCAAAAAAGGCCGCCCTGGATTACCCAGGGCGGCCTTTTCGTCAGCGTCCACATTGCAGGCAACGCCACACGCTACTTGGCGCGACCCTCCTCATAGCGCTCGACCAGCTTGGCCTGAACGTCATAGGGAACCTGCTCGTAGCCAGCGGGCTTCATGGTAAAGTCACCCGTGCCGCGCGTGATAGAGCGCAGGCGCGTCGAGTAATCCGTCAGCTCGGCGAGAGGTGCCTGGGCAATGACCACGGTGTCGCCGCGCTCATCGGTCTCCATGCCCGTCACGCGACCGCGCGATGCCGAGATGTCACCCATCACGGCGCCGGCGTAGCTCTCGGGGATAGTCACCGTGATTTCCTCGATGGGCTCCAGCACCACCGGGTCGGCATCGGCACATGCCTTGCGCAGGCCGATGCGAGCCGCCGCGCGGAACGCCATCTCGTTGGAGTCGACGCTGTGATACGAGCCGTCGTACACAGCCACGCGAATGCTCGTGAGCGGATAGCCGGCAATAATACCGTCCTTCATGGTCTCCTGGACACCCTTGTCCACGGCGGGGATGAGCGAGCGCGGGATGCGACCACCCACGACCTCGTCTACAAACTCATAGCCATCGCTCGTGCCGTCGGGCCCAATGAGCGGCTCAACGCGCAGCCAGCAGTCGCCATACTGGCCGGCACCGCCGGTCTGCTTCTTGTGGCGACCCTGGGCGCTCGCCGTGCGGCGGATGGTCTCGCGATACGGAATGCGGATCGGCACGCTCTTGGCCACGACCTTGGTGCGATCCTCCAAACGGTTAAGCAACACCGAAACCTGCGCCTCACCAACGGCGGAGATAATGGTCTGGCCGGTCTCCTCGTCGCGGTCGATGCTCATAGTCGGATCGGCCTTGCAGGCCTTCTCGATAAACGTGTAAAGCTTTTCCTCATCGCCGCGATTCTCGGCCTCGATGGCGATGCGGTACTGCGAGTTGGGGAACTTAAACGCCGCAGCCTCGACCTTGCCGGTAATCGAGAGCGTATCACCCGTCTCGGCAGCCAGCTTAGGCGCTACGATGATGTCGCCGGCATAGGCGTGGCCGACCTCGGTCATGTCGCGGCCGCACATCACATACAGGTGAGCCAGACGCTCGCCCTTACGCGTGCGTGCATTGATCAGCTCTAGGCCCGGCTCAAGCGTGCCTGTCAGCACCTTGATAAAGCTGATGCGGCCCTGCTGCGGATCGGCCAGGGTCTTAAACACAAATGCCACCGGACGGTCATCGTCACTCGAGATCTTAAGCGAATCGCCGTCGATGAGCGGCATCTCGCCGTAGTCCGTCGGCGCCGGAAAGTACGTGGCGATGTCGTCCATCAGCGAGTTGACGCCCTGCTCCTTAATGCAATCGCCCGCAAAGACCGGCACAAAGATGCGCTCGGCGATCGCCTTCGACAGCAGGCCTTCAAGCTCCTCCTGCGTCAGCGTCTCCTCGCCTTCCAGGTACTTCATCATCAGCTCATCGTCAGCCTCGGCCACCAGCTCGCACAGATGGTCATGGGCCTCCTCGGCCTGGGCACGATACTCCTCGGGAATCTCCGACTCAACGGCTTCGGTGCCGTTGCAATGGCGCGCCTTCATGCGCACCAGGTCGATGATGCCGTCAAAGTCCTCGCCCTCGCCCCAGGGAAGGGTCACGGCGCCCAGGCGCGTGCCAAAGCGCTCCTGCAGCAGGTCCATCGTGGTCGCAAAGCTGGCCTCGGAGCGCGACAGGCGGTTTACGAACACCGCACGCGCCAGGCGCAGGTCCTCGGCGGCATACCAGAGCTTAACCGTCGTAGGCTGCGGGCCGGCCTCGGCGTCGACCACAAACAGAGCCGTCTCGCAGACGCTCATCGCGGCAAAGGCGTCGCCGATAAAATCGGGGTAGCACGGGGCATCGAGCACATTGATGCGCGCGCCCTTCCAGTCGATCGGCGCGATGGTCGTCGAGATGGAGAATGAACGCTTGACCTCTTCAGGGTCATAGTCGAGCGTGGGCTTGGTGCCGTCGTGGCCGCCCAGGCGGGCGGTCTTGCCGGAAAGGTGGAGCATGGCCTCGGCGAGTGAAGTCTTGCCCACCCCGCCTTGGCCTACGAGCACCACGTTCCTTACATTGCCGGTCTTGGGAGCACCCATGATGACCTCCTTGCAGGGCCGCGCGCAATGCGCGACGCCAACGGGGAGAGTTCGCGGTCGGTGCCATCCCGGGAGCAGCATGGTCGGCAACCGAGCCGACTCACCCTCCAAATGTCCTATGCCACCACCCTACCCTCACGGGCGGCTGTCCATGCACACCTTTCGGCGCACGTATGAATACAGGCGGCGAGAGGAAGAGACAAACTTGTGAGGCGATTATTGAACTCCGTCGATGCAAACAAAAAGCCGCCACAGACCGTAAGACCTGCGGCGGCTTCGCCTCAATTAATAGTTGAGTAAATACCTGAGCCTACCCCTCGATACGGCTCAAGAACTCACGCGTGCGCTGCTCGCGCGGATGGTCGATGACCTGCTCGGCAGGCCCCTCCTCGACAATGCGGCCGCCATCCATAAAGACCACGCGGTCGGCAACATCGCGCGCAAACTGCATTGCGTGGGTCACAATCACCATCGTCATATTCTGCGCGGCAAGGTCTTTAATGACACGCAGCACCTCGGCCGTCAGCTCGGGATCGAGTGCCGAGGTCGGCTCGTCAAAGAACAGGATCTCCGGATCGAGCGCCAAGGCGCGGGCGATACTCACACGCTGTTGCTGGCCACCCGAAAGCTCACACGGCACCTTGTTCTCGTTGCCCGTCAGCCCCATTTGCGCAATCAGCTCGTGAGCGCGGGCTTCCGCCTGCTCGCGCGGGCGCTTAAGCACGCGGATCGGCGCGTCGATGATGTTTTTCATCACGGTATAGTGCGGGAACAGGTTGTAATTTTGGAACACCAGACCGAATCGCGAGCGCGCCTGCTTGGGCACATCGCCCTTCGCATAGACCGCGCCCGAACCCGCATCCGTCGCAACGGTAAGGTCGCCAAACGAGAGCGAGCCTCCGTCGAGTGTCTCGAGCAGCGTGGCACACCGCAGCAGCGTGGACTTGCCGCCGCCCGAAGGCCCGATAATCGCCACGACCTCGCCACGCTTCACCTCAAGCGAGATATCCTTGAGCACCTCATTGCCGCCAAACGCCTTGCGCGCGTTTTCGATTTTCATCACTGAGTTAGTCATGATAATAGTCCAGCTTCTTTTCGGCGGCGCCCAGCAGCATCTCGACCACAAAGTTAAAGACCCAGTAGATCAGCGCCGCGATCGCAAACGGCACCATGCTCACCTGCGAGGCGACCAGCGCCTTGGCCGTCGAGAACATCTCACCCACGCCAATGGCAAACGCCAGCGACGTGTCCTTGACCAGCGTGATAATCTCGTTGCCCATCGCCGGCAGAATACGCTTGGCGACCTGCGGCATCACGATATACAGAAACGTCTGCACGCGCGAATAGCCCAGCACCTCGGCAGCCTCGTATTGACCGCGCGGAATGGACTGCAAGCCCGAGCGATAGAGCTCGGCAAAGTAACCGGCGTAGTTGATGATGAACGCCACGACGCACGCCGTCCACTTGGAATCGGGCGTGAGCGAAATGCCAAACACGTAGTACGGGGCAAAGTAGATGGCAAACATCTGCAGCATGAGCGGCGTACCGCGCATGACCGAAATGTAGATGCGCGCAATCCAGCGAAGCGGCGCGATTTTGCTCATGCGCATAAACGCCACGGGAATTCCCAGCGGAATCGACCCCAACAGCGTCAGCACAAACAACTGCAAACTGACCAAGAACCCCTGGCTAAGCATCTGCATCATGACCTGAATAGACATTACTTGAGCACCCAATTATCGAAAGATAGACCATAGCTTGAATACTTGTCGCAGAGATCCTTAACCGTACCGTCATCGTAGAGTGCCTTGAGCGACTCGGTCACGGCGTCGGCCGACTTGGTGTCGCCCTTCTTAAAGCCGACGGCGTAGTGCTCGCTGGACAGCGGCTCATCAAGCTGCGTATAAGCATCGGGCTTGGCGGCAAGCTGATACTGGGCAATCGAAAGGTCGCAAGCCACGGCATCGACCGCGCCGCTCTCGAGCTGCATAAAGGCCGTGTTGTACTCGCCGATCGTGTCGAGCGTGGCAAACGTCGCCGCCAGATCCTTCTGGTCACCCTCGAGCACATCCTGCGCAGCGGAATCGGTCTGGGTAATCACGGTCTTGCCGGCAAGATCGTCCCAGCTCTTGATGTCTGCATCCTTCTTTACCACCAGCACCTGCTCGTTGAGCATGTACGGCTCGGAGAACGTGTAGTCGTCCTCGCGACCCTCCATGGTAAAGCCGTTCCAGATGCAGTTGATGGCACCCGAGTTGAGCAGCGTATCCTTGGCATCCCAGTCGATGGCCTCGTATTTGACCTCCCAGCCCTGCTTGTCGGCAACAGCCTTGGCCAGATCGAGATCAAAGCCGGTGTACTCGCCGTCGTCGCCCACAAAGCCGTACGGAGGATAGGACTTATCAAAGCCCACCACGAGCTTCTTGGACTCCGCAGCGCCCTTCACGTCCTTGGCCGCGGCAGAGCCAGCAGCGGAGCCCTTGCCGGCGCCACCGCCGCAGCCGACAAGACCAAGGCCAAGCACCGTGGCGAGCGAACCGGCTAGACCAACAAACTGACGACGAGACATATCTGTATTCATGGTATTCCCCCTTGGTGGCACTTTAGTTAAGTAAAGTGATTCGTGTAACGTCCAGAATCATACACTTTAGTGAGATGGAGTACAAGGGAGGGTTTGCCCGGCGTGGGCGGGGAGCGGCGCGTAATTAAGTTTCCTGCTCTACAGTCCTGCGCAAGACGGAAAGCACATTAAGTGCTTTCCTTTGCGTGCGGAACTCGCGATAAACTTAATTACGCGCCGCTTCCCGCCCACGCCGGGCAAACATCGTTGGACTTATCACTGACATGAAATAGGCGCTTGTATATCGTCCGCTAGCTTGGCACGGTACAATGCTTTCAGCTTTCAATTTGTAAATTAGTGGGGTTAATTCATGGCAGAATCTCGTGCGGAGCGTAAGGCTCGTCGTGCTTTGACCGAGGCGGCTGAGGGGTCAGAGGAGAAAAAATCTTCTCAGAAATCCAAGTCGTCTCAGGACGCGAAGGGTAAGTCGGCCAAGAGCAAGGCTAAGGCCAAGCGTCCCGGCTCTCGTCGGAGCGAGGATAAGGCATCTCAGACTCGCTCCAAGCGCCCGTATAAGAATCCGGTTCCGTCTGCGCGCAAGGCCGTTGATCCCAAGTCTCCTTGTTCGATCATGAAAGCTTGCGGTGGGTGTACGGCGCTCAATCGTCCTTATAAGAAGCAGTTGGCGACCAAGCAGGCTGCTATGGAGGAGCTTTTTGCTGCTCTTTGCGAGCACGAGGGTATTAGCGTCGACCCCATTCGTGGTATGGGCGTCACCCTGGGCGACCCGGGTAAATATCCCGCGCCGCGTGGCTTTCGTCATAAGGCTGCCACTCCCTTTGCTCCCGGCAAGGAGGGTGCTGTCCGTTGCGGTTTCTTTGAGCGCGGCACGCACAAGATCGTTGCCGTACCCGAGTGTCCTGTCGAGGCACCGGGTGCCCGTCAGATTCTCAACGGCATCGCACGCGAAGCTGAGCGGCTGCATATTCCCGCCTTTAATGAGGACAAGCATCTTGGTTTACTTCGCTATGCCGTCGTCCGCTGCGGTTGGCGTACCGACCAGGTCATGGTCACGCTCGTGACCGCTCAGCGCGACTTGCCGCATGCGCAGGAGTTCTTTGAGGCTGTCGCCGCACTCAATCCGCACATCGTCACCGTCGCCCAAAACATCAACGGACGTCCCGGCAACGCCATCCTCGGCGAGGAAACCCGCATTGTATATGGCGCCGAGTGCATGCGCGACCAGCTGCTCGGCTGCGAGTTCGATATCTCCCCCACCGCGTTCTACCAGACCAACCCGCAGCAGACCGAGCTGCTCTATCAGCTCGCGATTGACGGCATGGACCTGCAGCAGGGCGACGTACTCATGGATGCCTATTGCGGTAGCGGAACTATCGGCCTGTGCGCAGCCAAAGCCGCCCAGGACAAGGGCGTCGGCATTATGCTGCTTGGCGTGGAGCGCAACCACGCCGGCATTGCCGACGCACGTCGTAATGCCGAGCTCAACGGCCTCACCCGCAGCGCTTGGTTTATGGCTGACGATGCCACCGACTACATCCTAGATGCCGCCGACAACAACGAGCGGGTCGATGTCCTTTCCATCGATCCGCCGCGCGCCGGCTCTACCCCCGAGTTCCTCGAAGCTGCCTGCGCGCTTAAGCCGCGCCGCATCACCTATATCAGCTGCAACCCCGTGACTCAAGAGCGCGACCTGCATCAGCTTCTCGACGGAGGCTATCGCCTGCTCAAGATCACGCCCGTCGACATGTTTCCTCACACCGACCACACCGAAACCGTAGCGGTCCTCGAACGTCGCTAACCAACCTCAGTAGATTTTTGGGACAAGAAAGGGGGCGACCCGTCTGGGCCGCCCCCTTCGCTTGGTTTATAAATTCCGCTACATCCCCTTGCACAGGTCGCACACGCCGGCTGCCGCCATCTCGCGCAGCAGCGTCTCGCGATCGCGCGTCACGATCAGATCCAACGGGAAGTGAATCTCGTCGAGCATCTTGCGAGCGTAATCGAGCTTACCAATTGCCATGCCAATGTGCGCATCGGTCGAAACGCCAATGCCCACGCCCAGCTCGGCGCAGCGCTCGGCGATCTTGCGGCATACGGCCCAATGCTCAGTGTCGACACCGTGTTCAAGACTATGGTTGTTGATCTCAATAATCTTGTGCTTGGCCTTAGCTGCCAACAGCACCTCGTCGATATCGAACGGCACGCCCGAACGCCCCGTGTGACCCAGCATGAACACCTTGGGGTGCTCCAGGGCATTGATATACATCTCGGTCGTCTGGGCCAGCGTCGCGCCCTCGGCAAACTGCGGGTTATGCACGCTTGCCACCAAATAATCCAAATTACGCGTCACCAAATCGAACAGCGAATGCTGGTGACTGTACGAATCGCCGGCAATATCGAGCGAAACGGGAATGTCCTCGCCAAACAGGCCTCCATCCAGCGAAACGATATCGGCCTCGGCGCCGCGAAGCACCAGCACGCCGCTCCGAATGCGCGGCCAGATATCCTGGTTAATAAAGAATTGGAAACTGCGCAGGTCATTGGGACAAGGCGTAACCATCGAGCTTAAATGATCGGCGGAACCGAGCACCTGAAGGCCGCGCTCTGCCGCCCAATAGATGTTCTCCTCGATGGTTGAGTACGCATGCGCAGAGAACATCGTATGAGTATGAATATCACAAGAAAGAAGGTAGGGCATCGGGTCTCCTTGTCCAGTATGGCCGTCGCGTATATTCATTGTACGCATAGCTTTCGGCAGTCGTAAAACTGCTTCATCCCAATCACACAACGGCATAGACAACGGGGTTTGGCTTAAAACCAAACCCCGTTTCACGTAAAACATTGTAAGCAGAGCGCTTTACTTTCGACGATATTCGTCGGCCAGCTGCTTCCAGGCAGACAGCGAGTTGACGATTGTCTCATAGCTCACGCAGTAGCCCAGGCGGAACCAGCCCGGCATGCCAAAGCTATCCGAAGGCACCGCGAGCAGCTCATACTTCTTCGCGCGCTCGCAGAAGGCATTTGCATCGGGCTCCAGCGTTTTCACCCACAGGTAGAACGCGCCATCCGGCTCAACATAGGTGTAGCCGTACTCCGCTAGTGCGTCGGTAAGCGCGGTGCGGTTGCGCGCATAGGCCTCGACATCGCTCGGTTCATCAATGCAGTCGATGATTACACGCTGGAAGAGGGCCGGTGCGCACACGAAGCCCAGCGTGCGGGCGGCACCGGCAACGGCCGGCATTAGACGAGCTGCCTGAGGATTCGTATTGGGAACCAGGATCCACCCGACGCGCTCGCCCGGTAGCGAAAGCGACTTGGAATACGAGTAGCACACGATGGTGTGCTCGTAGATCGAAGGCACCCAAGGCACCTCGGCGCCATAGACAATCTCACGATACGGCTCATCAGAGATGAGCATAATCGGATTCTCGGGATCGCGCTGAGCGTTAGCCTCGCGCAGAACATTGGCCAGTCGCGTCAGCGTGTCGCGTGTATATACGGCACCGGTCGGATTGTTGGGCGAGTCGATGATGACGGCAGCCGTCTTATCGGTAATCGCCTTGAGCACGTTACTCACGCTCAGCTGGAACGTATCTTCATCGGCGAGCGCCTCGATACACGTACAGCCGGCCTTCTCAATCCACACGCGATACTCCGGGAAGTACGGGGCGATAACAATGACCTCGTCACCCGGGTTCGTAACGGCATTGAGCGTGCAGGTGAGCGAAGCCGCCGCGCCCACGGTCATAAAGACGTCCTTGCGCTCATAGCTCGTGCCAAAGCGGCGGTTGAGCGATTCGGCGACGGCTGCTCGACATTGCGGCAGGCCCGGAGCGGGGGTGTAGCCGTGCAGCTGGTCACTCGGCAGCTCCAGGGCCTTCTTAATGGATTCAGCCACGGCAGCGGGCGCCGGAACACTCGGGTTGCCCAGCGAGAAATCGAACACGTTTTCCGCACCGATCTGTGCCTTGCGCTCAAGACCATAGCTAAAGATCTCGCGGATGATGGAGCTTTCCGCACCGCGAGCATACATAGTTTCGTTGATCATCTGTTCCCCTTTCGCATAGGCGGTATTGTACGCTTTAGTTGAGCAAAGTACCGCAGTAAAGCCAACTGAAATTCATCAATCCGCTATCCGATATCCGTCAATTGATTGGGGACAGACTTAAATGCGTGAAAACGCTCATTTAAGTCTGTCCCCAATCAACATTGACGGCCCCATATCGGCCAAAAGGAAAAGCCTCCGCAGGTTTCCCCGCGGAGGCTTTCGCTACAAGAACTATTTGTCGGCGTCGGTGTTGCCGTCAGCATTGACGGCATTGCCATCGCCAGCATCCTCGCCACCATCAGATGCATCCTCCTGCATGGCCGCCTGCGCAAAAGCCGCGGCATCGGCCGCCAGCTCCTCCTCACTCATGCGAGGCGCACGCTTCTTGACCGGCATACCGGCTGCCTTGGCGTTGCGCTCCTCCTTGGCCGCCAGGATATCGCCCTCGCGCTCAAGGTAGGCGTCCCACTCGTTATCGAGCAGGGCATTCACGGCATCGCCCTCGACAGTCTCGCGCTCGAGCAGCACCTTGGCCATCAGGTCGAGCTGATCGCGACGGGCATCCAGGATCTCGACAGCACGACGATGGGCCTCGCGCATAATGCGCTGGACCTCGATGTCGATACGGCGCGCCGTCTCCTCGGAGTAATCCTGATGATCGGCATAGTCGCGACCCAAGAACACCTGATGCTGCGCCTCACCGAAAACCTGCGTACCCAGCTCCTCGCTCATGCCCAGGCGCGTGACCATCTCGCGCGCCATCTTGGTTGCGCGCTCCAGATCGTTGCTCGCGCCCGACGTAATGTCATCGCACATGAGCTCCTCGGCCACGCGACCGCCCAAGAACACGGCGAGCTCGTCGAGCATCTCGTTCTTGGTCTTGAGGAAGTGGTCTTCCTGCGGCAGCTGCAGCGTGTAGCCCAGGGCCTGACCGCGACTGACAATCGAGATCTTGTGAACCGGATCGGAATGCTCCAGGATGTGGCCCACCAGGGCGTGACCGCTCTCGTGGTAGGCGATCGTGGTACGCTCGGCCTCGGTCATCACGCGGCCCTTACGCTGCGGACCGGCAATCACGCGCTCCATCGACTCCTCGACCTCGTCCATCGAAATCACGGAACGATGGCGACGGGCAGCCAACAATGCAGACTCGTTGAGCAGGTTCGCCAAATCGGCACCGGTAAAGCCAACGGTCATCTGG
>CAUEQX010000003.1 GCA_959020035.1 uncultured Collinsella sp.
GGGTATTCGGCCAGCCGCGGCTGCGGGTCACCGACGGTCAGATGTCGATTGGCGAGTTTGTTCCCCGCATTGGACTCAGCGAGGATGAGGCGGTCGAGAGCGTCGACGAAGAGGATGAGGCGCTGTTCGGCAACCACAGCAACCTGTACAACTCGGGCAATACCTATTCGCCTGATTGGCCCCGCAACTCGCAGCGTGTCGCCGCGCTGTGGAAGTCCCAGTATGGACAGGACGTTGATGGCGTCATCGGTATCGACCCGGTGTTCCTGCAGTATCTGCTGGGCCTGGTCGGTAACGTGTCACTGCCCGACGGAACGGTTGTCGACGGCACCAACGCCGCAAAGGTCCTCATGCACGATGTGTACTGGAACTATCCGGTCGAGGAGTCGGACGGCATCTTTGCATCCGTCGCCAGCGCTGCCTTCGACAAGGTCCTTGGCGGTATCGGCGATGTCGATGTTACGAAGCTTGTCAGCGCCGTTGAGCGCGGTGCCGAAGAGGGCCGCCTGATCGCGTGGATGAGAAACGATGATGAGCAGAATGCCATCAAAGAGACGGGCATTGACGCTTCGCTGCCCGATCCGGATGATCCGAGTGCCGATCCCGTTGCCGGCGTTTACTTTAACAACCTGAGCTTCTCCAAGCTCGACTGGTATCTGAACGCCGACGCTCAGATTGGTCAGGGCGTGAAGAACGGCGACGGCACGTGCTCCTATCGCATCACCGTTACCCTGACGAACATCATGACGCAGGAGGAGGCTGGCAAGCTGCCCGACTACGTTGCGGCGAGCGCGCCCGATGCCGCGCGTGACGACGAGCGTCTGAATGTCTCGTTGTTTGCCCCGACGGGTGGCAACATCAGTGACCTTACGGTTGAGGGTACCCAGTTTGGTCTTGGTGCCGCTACGTGGCATGGAATCCCCTTCTATTCGGGCACCGTTGACCTGCATGCTGGCGAGACGACGACGATCACGTATACGCTGACCACGTCGGCCGAGGCGGGGGACAAGCCTCTTACGCTGCGTCAGACCCCTACATGCCAGGCGGCTCGCGACAGCGCGTCGGCGTAGGGTTTTTCTGGTAGCGCAGATAATCGAGTACCATTTTGGGGCGGACAGGCAATCTGTCCGCCCCTATTTTGTAAGGAGAGCGCATGAAGTACTTTGGCACCGACGGCTTTCGCGGTGAGGCCAACGTTGGGCTGACGGTAGAGCACGCTTATAAGATTGGCCGTTTTGTGGGCTGGTATTACGGCGCCAACCGCGAGCGCAAGGCACGCGTCATCGTGGGCAAGGACACGCGTCGCTCGAGTTATATGTTCGAGGCGGCGCTGGTGAGCGGTCTGGTCGCGAGCGGTGCGGACACCTATATGCTGCACGTGATCCCCACGCCGGGCGTGGCGCATCAGACCGTGGAGGGCTGCTTCGATTGCGGCATCATGATCAGCGCGAGCCACAACCCGTTTTGCGATAACGGCATTAAGCTCGTCAACAGCGACGGCTTTAAGATGGACGAGGACGTACTGGAGCTCATCGAGGACTACATCGATGGCAAGAGCGAGGTGCCGCTGGCCACGGGCAACCACATCGGCGCCACGGTGGACTACATGCAGGGCCGCAACCGCTACATTGCTTCGCTCATCGCCAGCGCGAACTTTTCGCTGCAGGGCGTCAAGATCGGTATCGACTGCGCCAACGGCTCGGCTTCCTCGGTGGCCAAGCCGGTGTTCGACGCGCTGGGCGCTGACGTGCGCGTGATCAACGCCGCGCCCGATGGTTTTAACATCAACGTCGACTGCGGCTCCACGCATATGGAGCGTCTGCAGCGCCATGTGGTGGAGCAGGGCCTGGACGTGGGTTTTGCCTACGACGGCGATGCCGACCGCTGCCTGGCCGTGGATGAGCGCGGTCGCGTGGTAGACGGCGACCAGATCCTGTACGTGTGCGGCGTGTATCTGAACAAGCACGGGCGACTCTCGGGCGGTACCGTGGTGCCGACGATTGCCAGCAACTTTGGCCTGGTCAAGTCGCTGGAGCTTGCCGGTCTGAGCGCCGTGACCAGCGGCGTGGGCGACCGTCACGTGTATGCCAAGATGCGCGAGGGCGGCTACAGCCTGGGCGGCGAGCAGACGGGCCATACGATCTTTGGCGATATCGAGCGCACGGGCGACGGCATTATGACCTCGCTGCGCGTGATGGAAGTGATTCGTGCCGAGCGCGAGACGCTCTCGCAGCTCACGGCTCCGTGCAAGCTGCTGCCGCAGGCGCAGGTGGCCGTGCGCGTGGCGGACAAGGACGCCGCGCTCGAGAACATGGGCGTGCAGAACGCCATCGCCGAGGCCGAGATTGCGCTGGCAGGCGAGGGCCGCGTGCTCGTGCGCAAGAGCGGAACCGAGTCGGTTATCCGCGTGCTGGCCGAGGCGCCCGACCAAGCATCTGCCGATGCCGCCATGAAGCGCATCGCAAGTGCTCTGGAGGCTTTTTAGTTACGCGGTTTTACCAAACCGCGTAACTGCTCGACGCTGTAGTCATTGGGGACGTTCTTAAACGACTAGGTGAAAAAAGGGGGCGCTGCGGATTGGTTCCGCGGCGCCCCCTTTGCGTTGGCGTGTCGGTTATGCCTTACAGCTGGTACAGCGTGGTGAACTTGTCCTGCAGGTAGCTGCAGTAGTAGCGGGCGTCAAAGTCCATGCCGCAGGCGCCCTTGATGAGCTCCGGCGCGTCCTTGGCGCGGCCCCACTGCCAAATGTGCTCGCCCAGCCAGGCACGGACGGGCGCCAGGTCGCCGCTCGCACAGGCGCCGTTAAGGTCGACACCGTCGCGGCACATGGCCGGCACAAACATGGCATCGTAGGCACTGCCCAGCGCATACGTGGGGAAGTAGCCAAACGAGCCGCCGCTCCAGTGCGTATCCTGTAGGCAGCCGTGCGTGTCGTCGGGAACGGGAATGCCCAGGTACTCATCCATGAAGCGGTTCCAAAGCGCGGGGATGTCCTTGGCCGTGGCCTCGCCGGCAAACAGCATGCGCTCGATCTGGTAGCGCACCATAACGTGCAGCGGGTAGGTGAGCTCGTCGGCCTCGGTACGGATCAGCGACGGCTGGGCGATGTTCACGGCGTGGTAGAGCGCATCTTCGTCCACGTTGCCGTAGACCTCGGGCGCGTGACGGCGCAACACCTCGAGCAGCGGCCCCATAAAGGCGCGGCTGCGGCCAACGGTGTTCTCAAAGAAGCGGCTCTGGCTCTCGTGGATGCCCATGGAGGTGCCGCCCTCCAGGCACGTGCGCGCGTAGGCGGGGTTCACGCCCAGCTCGTACATGGTGTGACCGGCCTCGTGGATGATGCTGTAGACGTTGGAGATGCAGTCGTCCTCGTAGATGTGCGTGGCGATGCGCGCGTCACCCACGGCAAAGCCCTCGCTAAACGGATGCTCGGTAAAGGCGAGCGTGGTGTCGTCCAGGTTAAGGCCGACGAGCTTCATCAGGTCGAAGCTCATGGCACGCTGGGCGGCTTCGGGCACGCGGGCATGCAAAAAGTCGGCAGCGGGCTGCTGACCGCGCTCGCCGATGGCGTGAACGAGCGGCACGACCGTGGCCTTAACCTCCTCGCAAAATGCGTCGAAGCTCTCGGTGGAAAGGCCGCGCTCGTACTGGTCGAGCCACACGTCGTATGGGTCGCGCTTGGGGTCCATGAGCTCGGCCTGATGCTTGAGCTGGCTGACGATCTTGTCCACATAGGGCTCAAAGCTCGCCCAGTCATTGGCCGTTTTGGCCTTGTGCCACACGGCGTCGGCCTCGCAGGTGAGCCTGGTCCAGGCCTCGGCTTCTTCGGTGGGAATGGCGCTTGCCTCGCGCTGGTCGCGGCCGAGCACGCGAATCTCGTCGAGCAGCTGCGGGTCGTCGATCTTGCCGCCTGCAACCGTCTCACGCGCGAGAGAGCGCACGAGCTCAACGGACTTTTTGCTGGTCAGGAGCTTGTGATGTTCGCCGGCAAGGGTGCCCATAGCATCGGCGCGGGCCGCGGCGCCGTTGGCGGGGGCAATCGTCGCGCCATCGAACTCGGCAATCTTGAGCAGGTACTCGCGGGTCCACAGTTTGCCTTCGAGCTTGCGGAGCTTCTTGATGCCCTTGCCCGCCTTGGCGCTCTTAGAGGCCTTGGCCACGGCGGCCTTGGCCTTCTTATCGAGTTTCTTTCCCATACCTATATCCTTGATCTCGCAGACCGGACGCCACGGGTAGGCGTGCGGCCAGTTTGCACAGCTACCCGTCTTGTACCCAGTGCGAACAAAACGGAACGCGGCGATATGCTCGCAGAATGTGTTATCCTATAGCCCAATGCGTTGACGGAGAGGGTTTGCCCGCCGCGTCGCCGGCAAGAGAGGGAAGGTCATGGGCTGCAAGCCTTCCTGCGGTGGCAAGGGCCAAGCGTTCACTCCCGAGCAGCGACCTCAACGGGCGCGCGGCCAGCGGCGGCGAAGCCCCAGTAGGGAAGCCGTGAGCCTCGCGACAAGGGGCGCAGAGTGGGCGCGGCGGGCCAGACATCCGCCGGGTCAAACAAGGTGGTACCGCGGAATTCAACCGTCCTTGGGCAATGCACATGCCCGAGGGCGGTTTTTTGTTACCGAACCGGGCCGCGTTTTCGCAGCGCCAAGCGGCATCGGTCGTCCCGGCAGGCGAATGCGCGAGAGACGAAAGGGAAGACATGAGTCTGATTGATGATCTGGTCAAACTCGAGGAAGAGGCCAAGGAGCTCGTCGCAGGCGCCGACGACGCCGCCAAGCTCGAGGCTGCGCGCGTTGAGCTGCTCGGCCGCAAGGGTCGTATTACCGGCCTGATGCGTATGATGGGCAAGCTCGCCCCCGAGGATCGTCCCATGATGGGCAAACGCGCCAACGAGATGCGCCAGCTGATCGAGGGCATGCTCGACGAGCGCACCACCGAGATGAAGGCCGCCGCCCTCAAGCACACACTCGAGCACGAGGCCGTCGACATCACGCTGCCGGGTATCCGTCCGCAGATCGGTCACCAGCACCTGATCAAGCAGATCATCGAGGAGGCCGAGGACATCTTCTGCGGCATCGGCTACACCGTCGAGTCCGGCCCCATGGTCGATACCTCCTACTACAACTTCACCGCGCTCAACGCGCCCATGGATCACCCGAGCCGCTCGGCTCGCGACACGTTCTATGTGGTCGACAACAACCCCGGCAGCGTTGCGCATCCCGAGGCTCACGCTCACGGCGAGTCCGACGTGCTGCTGCGCACCCAGACCTCGGGCGTGCAGATCCACACCATGGAGTCGCAAAAGCCGCCCATCTACATGATCTGCCCGGGCACCGTCTATCGTCCCGACACGGCCGACGCCTGCCACCTGCCGCAGTTCAACCAGATCGAAGGCCTGGTCGTCGACGAGGGTATCACCTTTGGCGATCTTAAGGGCACGCTCGACTACTTTGTTAAGTGCATGTTTGGTGAGGATCGCAAGACGCGCTATCGCCCGCACTTCTTCCCCTTCACCGAGCCTTCCTGCGAGGTGGACGTGAGCTGCCACGTGTGCGGCGGCAAGGGCTGCAACTTCTGCAAGCACAGCGGCTGGATCGAGATTCTGGGCTGCGGCATGGTCGACCCCAACGTCCTGATCAACTGTGGCATCGACCCCGAGAAGTACACCGGCTTCGCCTTTGGTATTGGCGCCGAGCGCGTCGCGGCACTGCGCTACGACCTGCCCGACCTCAGAACTCTCATGACGGGTGATATGCGCTTCTTGAATCAGTTCTAGGCTGCGGCTTGCCCAAGCACGGCACCTCGGCGCTCATTCGTCGCTTGCGTACCAAAGTACGCGGCGCTCCTCTTTCGGGCCGATCTGCCGCACTTGGACAACCCTCGCTTTGTAAGGAATGTTCACAAAGTTGAAGTTTCCACCTGCATCTCTTCGCAGGCTTTCAGTATGAAAGGAGAGCTAGATGCGTGTTTCTTACGACTGGCTCAAGACCATGATCGATATTCCGGAGGATCCCAAGACCCTTTCGGACGAATATATCCGTACCGGCACCGAGGTCGAGGCGATCGACACCGTGGGCGAGTCCTTCGACCACGTGGTGACCGCCAAGGTGCTCACCAAGACCCCGCACCCCGATAGCGACCACATGTATGTGTGCTCGGTCGACGTGGGTGACAAGAACCTCGACGCCGACGGCAACCCCGCTCCGCTGCAGATCGTCTGCGGCGCGCAGAACTTCGAGGCCGGCGACCACATCGTCACGGCCATGATCGGCGCCGTGCTTCCCGGCGACGTCAAGATCAAGAAGAGCAAGCTTCGCGGCGTCGTGTCCATGGGCATGAACTGCTCCGCGCGCGAGCTTGGCCTGGGTGGCGACCACTCCGGCATTATGATCCTGCCCGAGGATACGCCCTGCGGCATGCCGTTTGCCGAGTACGTGGGCTCGAGCGACACCGTGCTCGACTGCGAGATCACGCCCAACCGCCCCGACTGCCTGTCCATGATCGGCATGGCTCGCGAGACCGGCGCCATCTTCGACCGCGATTTCCACGTTGAGCTGCCCGCCATCAAGGCCGAGACCGGCCGCGCGACCGACGACGAGCTTTCCGTCGAGATTGCCGACGAGGGCCTGTGCGACCGCTACGTTGCCCGCATCGTGCGCAACGTCAAGGTCGGCCCGTCGCCCGACTGGATGGTCAAGCGCCTTAACGCCCTGGGCGTGCGCCCGCACAACAACATCGTCGACATCACCAACTATGTGATGATGCTCACCGGTCAGCCGCTGCACGCCTTTGACCTGGACACCTTTGCCGCGCGCGATGGCCACCGTCGTGTGGTGGTTCGCGCCGCCCAGCAGGACGAGAAGTTCACGACGCTCGACGGCGAGGAGCGCGTGCTCGACGCCGGCATGGGCCTCATCACCGACGGCGAGCGTCCCGTGGCGCTGGCCGGTGTCATGGGCGGCATGGATTCCGAGATCGAGGACGATACCGTTGACGTGATGGTCGAGAGCGCCTGCTTCAACGCCGGCCGCACCTCGCACACCAGCCGTGACCTATCGCTGATTTCCGACGCCTCCATCCGCTTTGAGCGCCAGGTCGACGAGACCGGCTGCGTGGACGTCGCCAATGTGACGTGCGCGCTCATCGAGGAGATCGCCGGCGGCGAGGTCGCCCCCGGCTATGTGGACGTGTTCCCCGCGCCCAAGACCATCGACAGCATCAAGCTGCGCCTGGCCCGCGTGCACGCCATCTGCGGTGCCGACATCGAGCCCGACTTTATCGAGCGCTCGCTCACCCGCCTGGGCTGCACCGTCGAGCGCGACGGCGAGGACTTTATGGTCACGCCGCCGAGCTTCCGTCCCGACCTGCCGCGCGAGATCGACCTGATCGAGGAGGTCCTGCGCCTGTGGGGCATGGGCCGCGTGACGGCGACCATCCCGGCTGCCAGGAACCATATCGGCGGCCTGACCCGCGAGCAGAAGCTCACCCGCAAGGTTGGCGAGATCCTGCGCGCCTGCGGCCTCAACGAGACCACGACCTTTGGCTTCGCCGCCCCGGGCGACCTGGAGAAGATCGGCATGTCCACCGAAGGCCGCGGCTGCCCCGTGGTGCTCATGAACCCGCTGGTGGCCGAGCAGACCGAGATGCGCCGCTCGTTGCTGCCGGGTCTGCTGCAGTCTGTGGCCTACAACGAGGCCCACGGCACGCCCAACGTGCATCTGTACGAGGTCGGCAGCTTGTTCCACGGTCGCGAGAACGCCAGCCTGCCCAAGGAGACCAAGTCCGTAGCGGGCGTGCTGTCGGGCCAGTGGAGCGAGCAGTCCTGGAACATGAAGTACCGTAAGCTGCGTTTCTTCTTTGGCAAGGGCATTGTCGAGGAGCTGCTTGCCCAGCTGCGCATCGAGAAGGTTCGCTTCCGTCCCGTCGAGGGCGAGGGCTATGCCTTCCTGCAGCCGGGTCGCGCCGCCGAGGTCCTGTCCGGCGGCACCGTGCTGGGCTGGGTTGGCGAGATTCACCCCGAGGCGCGCGAGGCTATGGGCATTGACGAGGTCGTCGTTGCCTTTGAGCTCGACTTGGACAAGCTGATCAAGGGCGCCCGCAACCAGGAGAACTACCGTGAGTTCTCGCAGTACCCGGCCGTTGAGCACGACCTTGCTATCGTGGTCGACAACACTGTGACCTGCGAGGATCTTGAGCGTCGTATTACGAGTGCCGGCGGCAAGCTGCTCGAGGGCGTGCGCCTGTTCGATGTCTACCGCGATCCCATCCGCATCGGAGCGGGCAAGAAGTCCATGGCCTTTGCGCTTACGTATCGCTCCGACGACCACACGCTCACCAGCGAAGAGGTCGAAAAGGCGCACCAGAAGATCGTCACCAAGGTGTGCAAGGGCGTAAACGGCGAGGTCCGCGGCTAGGTCCTGCGCTGGGGTATGGGTTAGCGGTGGCTGCTGCCGAATCCTACATGACCGCTATGCCCGGTATAAGGCACCGTTGAGCCTGCATATATGACACGCGCATTACATAACGGCGTGCTGCTTTGTCGGCAGTGCGCCGTTTTGCTATGATAGCCCGCGTCGTGTTACGAATCTGACATTACGTAACACTGGAAAGGTGATTCAAACGGCGTTGCAATTCCGTGCGCCGATAACCGGGAGGCGTGCATGCATATTCCAGATAATTATCTGTCCCCGCAGACCGATGCCGTCATGGCGGTGGCGATGGTGCCCGTTTGGGTTCACTGCATCAAGAAGGTGCGTGCCACGCTCGATCGCGAGCATATGGCGTTCCTGGGCATCTGCGCCGCATTCTCCTTCTTGCTCATGATGTTCAACGTGCCGCTGCCCGGCGGCACCACAGGTCACGCCGTCGGCGGCGCGCTCATCGCGCTGCTGCTGGGCCCCGAGGCCGCGGCTATCGCTGTCTCGGTCGCGCTGGCGCTGCAGGCGCTGCTATTTGGCGACGGCGGCGTTCTGTCGTTTGGCGCCAACTGCTTTAACATGGCCTTTGTGCTGCCGTTTGTCGCTGCTATCGTGTTTCGTGCGCTCAACAGCCGTCTGCACGACAAGAGCTGGGGCACCTCGGTTTCTGCCATCGTGAGCGGCTGGGTTGGCCTGTGCCTGGCGGCCCTGTGCGCGGCGGTCGAGTTCGGTATTCAGCCGATGCTCTTCACCAACGCTTCGGGCGCTCCGCTGTACTGCCCCTTCCCGCTGTCCGTGGCTATTCCGGCCATGTTGATCCCGCATATGCTGGTTGCCGGTGTGATCGAGGGCGTGGCGACGGCCGCCATCTACGGTTTCATTAAGAAGACGGCGCCGAGCATTATCGTCGGGCCCGAGGCCGTCGATGGCCGGCTTGCTGCCGAGGGCGCTGCTGCCAAGAAGACCTCGCTGGTCCCCACGCTCATTTTGGTCGCCGTGCTCGTGGTGGCCACGCCGCTGGGCTTGCTTGCCACCGGTGACGCCTGGGGTGAGTGGGATGCCGAGGGCGCCGCGACCGCCGTTCAGGAGGCTGGCGACGACAGCCTGCAGGCTTCGGTCGGCCTCGATACCCCGACCTTTGCCGACGCGCTGCCCACGGGTGATTACCTGCAGGCTTATTCCGAGGAGCAGGGTCTTGGCTTTGCCGGTCAGGCTGCCATGTATATCCTGTCCGGCGTGATTGGCGTGGCGGTGCTCACCATCGCATTCCGTCTGATCTCGCTGACGGTCAAGGAAAGCGGTGCTCATGGCAATAGCCGAGCTGCCTAGCTGGCTTGCGACCGAGCAGCGTTACGAGCCCGCGGGGGCTCGGCATCGTGTGATGCAAAAGAATGTCCTGCACCTGGCGAGCCTGCTTGAGCGGGTTCGCCTGGGTGGAGGCGCGCACGAGGGCGGGTCGATGGTCGACCGCGCCCTTTCTTGCGTTTCGGCTCCGGTGCGCCTGGTGGGGATGTTCGTCTGCGTCCTGTGCGTGTGCCTGACGCAGAGTCCGCTGTACCTGATGCTGATGGCGGCAATCGCGTTGGTGCTGGTCGCGGTGCGCCCCGCACGCGGGCTGCGTGCGACCTTTGTACCGGCGCTCGGCGCCACGGGGCTTGCCGTGGTTCTGGCACTGCCTGCCCTGCTGCTGGGCGCGTCTGCCACGGGCGCCATGCTCAAGATCGCGCTCAAGACGTTTATTAATGTGTCGCTGGTGCTGGGTGTTTCGTGGACGCTTACCTGGAGCCGCATGTCGGCGGCGCTCAAAATGCTGCACCTGCCCGACGAGGTTATCTTTACGTTTGATATGGCACTCAAGCATATTGAGGTGCTGGGACGCACGGCGCACGATCTGTGCGAATCGGTCATGCTGCGCAGCGTCGGTTCCGCGCCCGCGGGTTTTTCGCGTACCGACTCGCTGGCGGGTATCATGGGCATGACGTTTATCAAGGCGATGGAATGCAGCCGCGCGATGGACGAGGCCATGCTGTGCCGCGGCTTCGCCGGCGTGTATCCGGCGCCTGCACGGAGCGGCTTTGGCTGGCGCGATGCGGTTTACGCGGCCGGCGTTGCGTTGCTCGCCGTGTTGTGCGCGGTGCTGTAGCGCGGACGGTCGAACCGTCGATGTGAGTAGGGAAGGGCGACGTTTTGGCAAACGATACGAATAACGCGATGGGTGCGAGCGGTGCTGCCGGCACCGAGGTCACGCCGATCATCGAGTTTCGCGACGTGCTGTTTTCCTATGCGGGTCATACGGTGATCGACGGCATTTCATTGCAGGTGAACCGTGGGGAGCTCGTTGCTCTGCTCGGTCCCAACGGCTGCGGCAAGACGACGATCATGCGCCTTATCAACGGCCTTGAACTTGTGGACGCGGGTGCGTATCTGTTTGACGGGCATGCGGTCGATGCGGCATATCTCAAGGATTCCGCGACGGCCCAGCGGTTCCATCAGCGCGTGGGCTTTGTGTTCCAGAATGCCGATGCGCAGCTCTTTTGCGCCACGGTGGGCGAGGAGGTCGCGTTTGGCCCGGCTCAAATGGGGCTGCCGGCAGACGAGCTCGAGCGTCGCGTCCGCGACGCCATGGAGCTGTTCCAGGTTGCCGATCTGGTCGATGCCTCGCCCTATCAGCTTTCGGGCGGGCAAAAGAAGCGCGTGGCGCTGGCTGCCGTCGTGTCGATGAACCCGGATATCCTGGTGCTCGACGAGCCTACCAACGGACTTGACGAGGACTCTTGCGACATCGTGGTCAACTTTCTACTGGCCTATGTTGCTGCCGGTAAGACGGTCTTGATGAGCACGCACCATCAGGATTTGGTACGACGCCTGGGTGCCCGTGCAATCTTTATCGATCGATATCACCATGTGGTCGAGGCGCCGGTATCGTCGTATGGAACCGAGAGCGGCGTTGTGGAATAGTTGCTGCGTGGAGCGTGCGTAGCCGCCCGCGCGGCTTTGCCGTGATGGTATAGTTATCCAGGTTTTTATGGGGGTGGCTATGCCAAGCTGGAACATTCATATCGCTCAGACGGAGCGTTTGCTGGAGCGCACCGGTGCGCTTGCCAATAGCGTGCGCGACCGCAATGCCTTTTTGTTTGGCTGCGTGGTTCCGGATATCTTCGTGGGCTATATGGTCCCTGGCATCGCCGATCCCATCCCGTACCGCATTACGCACTTTGCAAAGCCCGAGCCTATCCCTAAGCCTCGTGAGCATGAGTTCTGGGATACCTATGTGGCACCGTTGCTTAAAAGTTCGCCCACCGGTGCGCCAGCTGCCGCGACCTCGATTGTCGAGGAGCGCGAGCGACTCAATCGGGTGCATTATCCCCAACGTTACAAGGACGCCGAGCCGGTCGCCGGTCCCGGTGCTAGCGAGCTTTCGCTCGCGCCCGATGACGTGGCGCAGTCGCTGCTCGATCTGACGCTGGGCGTTTGGTCGCATCTGGTGGCCGATACCGTATGGAATACGCGTGTGAATCAGTACCTGGAGGCGCACGGCGGCAAGCCGTGCGAGGAATTCCGCATTAAAAAGCAAGGCGACTTTGACTGGTTTGGCAAGACACTCGGCATCGTTTCGATACCGCGCGCGACCGATCGCCTGTATACTGCGGCGACCCGTTTTGGTCAGTATCCCATCCATAAGGAGTATGTGCTCAAGACCATCGGCGTTATGCACGAGATTGTACGCGAAAACCCCGGCGAGTCCGATCATCCGCCGTATCGCCTGCTAACCGAGGAGTTTTTCGATACAACGTTTACCGAGGTCATCGAGCTAACCGAGGCGGGATTTGCGGCTCGCGTCGAATCGCCCGATATGCCTGCGCTTCCCCTGATTGCTAGCTGCTAGCTGGCCGGCTTGGCGGTGAATAGCTCAACCCAATTGACAAGTAGCTCTTGCCGCAGGGTGACTTCGGCGGCGCGCTCCTGTTTGGTCTTTGGGGTGTAGGAAAGTCCAGCCTTTTTATGGAAGAGCTCGGCTATGTGGTCGAAGCTCTTCTTATCCTTAATCTGGCCAAAGGTAATTTGGATGACGTCGTAGCCCATGCTTGTGAGCGCGGTGGCGCGCTCGGCATCGGAGAGGCTCGCGGCTTCGCTGTCGTGGGCGGAGCGGCCTTGGCATTCAAGGATGACACCCATGCTGTCGGTGGCGCTTTCGATGAGGATATCGGCGTAGCAGCAGGTTTTGTCATACAGCGAGCGCGCGGCGTCGCTGAGTGGGATGCGCACGTTGTTTGCGATGTTGATGCCCATGCCGCCCTCGTCGCGGGGGAGCGAGATAAGCATGGAGGTCTGTACTTCGAAGGGCGAGGCGGTCTGTCCTGTCATGCGTTCGGCGGCCCAGCGGAGCTGCTTAACACCGCGCAGGCCTGCGGCCTGCTTGGCGAACGCGGCGATATCCGCTGCGGAAAGAAGCGGCGTGCGCTTCCACAGGTTGGTATCCTTGCCGTTGACGTCGATAACCCGCTCCCAGCCGCAGTTGGGTGGAATGAGCTTAAGCGAAATAGCTTCATCAAGTTGCCGTTGCGCTCGTTTGCAGGGTGTATACACAGCAAACGAGCTGCACATCTCATAACACGCCATAAGCAGCTGGTTGCGTGAGACCTGCGTAGCAAGGTTGAGCAGTGTGAACTCGGGCGATGTGACATCAAACCCATGCTCGGTTTGCCTAAACGACCCGGGAGGCGGCTCTTGGGTCAGGAGGTGCGATTTAAACAGGCTTCGCGACCCGGATTGTGCCCGAGTGAATACAATCCTGTGAAGCGGTGCGTGAAGCAGGTCTTTTACAACTGCATGACTTCCGAGGCCGCAACATCTGCGATCCATATTGCCAAGGCTAATGGCAGGGTAAAGGCCTAATATCTGTGGCGGGATACGGTGATAGTAAAAAGCGGATTGACCGCATAGCGTCAGGTCCATGACGTCCTCCTGGTCGAAATATGCTTTTGGACCGTGCGATGCCAGTGTCAATTCGGAAGTATGCGGCAAAATCTAAACCTTGTGAGCAGACCTGGCTTTTGAGGCTAGTTTATCAGGCATTTTGTTGCGAAAAAACGGGGTGTGCTCGGAGGTATCAGAATTTGCCGCATACTTCCGAAAAGCAGGTCAATCCGGCTCTTGCTAAAACGATTTAGCAGCGTCGGTTAAGGTGTGGGTTTGCCACCGGGCGAACACTTTTAGCGCTTGGGACTTTATTCATTGGGTCTCGAAGGGTGGATTTCGCGCTTTTGGTAAAGAAATGAGTGTGTGTTTTGCCGTGCGCCGGCATTGGCACAGAAAAAGGGCCCGGAAGGCTTCGCCTTCCGGGCCCTTTGCGATGCAAGTGTGCTTGCAAGTACGACTTAGCGCACCTGAGCGACGTAAGCGACGTTGGTCGAGGAGACCTTGTCCTCGAGCTGGACGCTCATGCGGGGATCGCCAGCGGTGGCGACGGTCAGGTCGCCGGCCTCGACGTAGCCGAGCTCCTTAGCGGTCTCGATCGCCTTGACGATCGTGCCGTTGACGGTGCCCTGGGTAATCTCGGCCTGGTGCGGGATAACGCCCCAGTACATGATCATCTGCTGGACGGCCCACTCGTGGCGGGAGAACGCGCAGATCGGCATGTTGGGACGGAAGTGCGAGATCAGGCGAGCAGTACGGCCGGTGGTCGTCGGCACGGTGATGCACTTGGCGCCAACGGTGGTGGCCATGTTCACAGCGGACATACCCACAACGTTGTTGACAACGCGGGTGCCGTGAGCGTCAGCCGGAACCTCGAGCGGAGCGTGAGCCGGGAGGTACTTCTCGGTCTCGAGAGCAATGCTGGCCTGCATCTTGACGGCCTCGACCGGGTACTTACCGGCAGCGGACTCGCCGGACAGCATAACGGCGTCGGTGCCGTCGTAAATGGCGTTAGCAACGTCGGCAACCTCGGCGCGCGTCGGGCGCGGGTTCTGCTGCATGGAGTCGAGCATCTGCGTAGCGGTGATAACGGGCTTGTAGGCCGCGTTGCACTTGGCGATGATCTCCTTCTGGATGTGCGGAACGAGCTCGGGCTTGATCTCGATGCCCAGGTCGCCACGGGCGACCATGATGCCGTCGGAAGCCTCGAGGATCTCGTCGAAGTTCTCGACGCCCAGGGCGCACTCGATCTTCGGGAAGATCGTCACGTGCTCGCCGCCGTTCTCGCGGCAAAGCTCGCGGATGCCGCGGACGGACTCGCCGTCGCGGATGAAGGAAGCGGCGATGTAGTCGATGTTCTCGGTCAGGCCAAAGAGGATGTCCTGACGATCGCGCTCGGTGATGGCGGGCAGCGAGATGTTGACGTTGGGCATGTTGACGCCCTTGCGCTCGCCGATCAGGCCGTCGTTCTTAACGACGCAGGTCATGTCCTGGCCGTCGACGGACTCGACCTCGAGGGCAACCAGGCCGTCATCGATCAGGATGAGGGAGCCCTTCTCGACCTCGGAGGGCAGAGCCAGGTAGTCGAGGGAGATGTGCTCAGAGGTGCCGTGGAAATCCTCGGTCGTGGGCTGAGCGGTGACGACGATCTTGTCGCCGGTCTTGACGGCAACCTTCTTGCCGTCGACCAGAAGGCCGGTGCGGACCTCGGGGCCCTTGGTGTCGAGCAGGATGCCGACGGGCATACCGAGCTCCTTGGAAATACGACGGACGCGCTCGATGCGACCGTGGTGCTCGTCGTAGGAGCCGTGCGAGAAGTTAAAACGGGCGACGTTCATGCCCGCCTTGATCATCTCGCGGATGGTCTCGTCGCTATCGCAGGCGGGACCCATGGTGCATACAATCTTGGTGCGCTTGTACATTCAGACCTCCATCTGACATCGTCTTGCGCTGATAGATAAACCATAAGAAATAAAACCGAGTTGATTATAACGAAATGGCGTCCGAATACCCCAAAAAATCGACCGTATGCCGAATTAGAAGTTCATTTTTTGCGGAAAAACGGTATATGCAAAAACTTTACCAACCGTTCTAACCGCTGCTATCTGGGCGATATTTCAATTTGATGATGCGCCGAAGAAAAAACGTTTTATCAGTATTGAGCATCACACGGTCTGCACCGTTGCTTATGGACCATATTTCCAAATGGATTGTTTTGGCTAGACGCGTTGCTTTGGGGTACCATAGCTCCACTATCAACTGCCGCTCAGCACGGCAGCCTTGATGAGCCCTTGCCCTTCTCCTGGGAATTATGATCGGGCATCAATCTGCTGAGTGGCCCGAATCCCAGGAGGGGACTCTATATGCAAAAGGAATACCTGTCCGCCGCGGCGGAGGTGCTCAGCGACCAAGGTGTCGATGAGAACCTCGGCCTGAGCGACGACGAGGCGTCGTCGCGCCTCGCTAAGACAGGCCCTAACAAGCTCGAGGAAGCCGAGAAGACGCCGCTGTGGAAGCGCTTCTTTGAGCAGATGGCCGACCCCATGGTCATCATGCTGATCGTTGCCGCCGTCATCAGCGCGCTCACGGGCATGGTCAAGGGCGAGGCGGACTTTGCCGATGTCGCCATCATCATGTTCGTCGTTATCGTCAACTCGGTGCTGGGCGTGGTCCAGGAGGCTAAAAGCGAGGAGGCTCTCGAGGCCCTGCAGGAGATGAGCGCCGCGCAGTCCAAGGTTCTGCGCGACGGCAAGCTCGTGCACCTGCCGAGCGCCGAGCTCGTGCCCGGCGATGTGATCATGCTCGAGGCGGGCGACTCCGTCCCGGCCGACTGCCGCGTGCTCGAGAGCGCCACGATGAAGATCGAGGAGGCCGCCCTTACCGGCGAGTCCGTACCCGTCGAGAAGCATGCCAACGTGATCGAGCTCGCCGCCGGCACCGACGACGTGCCGCTCGGCGACCGCAAGAACATGTGCTACATGGGCTCCACCGTGGTGTACGGCCGTGGCCGCGCCGTCGTAGTCGGTACCGGCATGGATACCGAGATGGGCAAGATCGCCGGCGCCCTGGCCGAGGCCAAGGAAGAGCTCACGCCGCTGCAGGTGAAGCTTGCCGAGCTCAGCCGCATCCTCACCATCATGGTTATCGTCATCTGCGTCGTCATCTTTGGCGTTGATATCATCCGCCACGGCGTGGGCAACGTTCTTACCGACCCGACCGCCCTGCTCGATACCTTTATGGTTGCCGTCTCGCTCGCCGTCGCTGCCATCCCCGAGGGCCTGGTCGCCGTCGTGACCATCGTGCTGTCGCTTGGCGTGACCAAGATGGCCAAGCGCCAGGCAATCATCCGCAAGCTCTCTGCCGTCGAGACTCTCGGCTGCACGCAGACCATCTGCTCCGACAAGACCGGTACCCTTACCCAAAACAAGATGACCGTCGTCAAGCACGAGCTCGCCGCGCCTAAGGAGAAGTTCCTGGCCGGCATGGCTCTGTGCTCCGATGCCCAGTGGGACGAGGAGCTGGGCGAGGCCGTGGGCGAGCCGACTGAGTGCGCGCTCGTCAACGACGCCGGCAAGGCGGGCCTCACTGGCCTGACTGCCGAGCACCCGCGCGTGGGCGAGGCCCCGTTCGACTCGGGCCGCAAGATGATGTCCGTGGTCGTCGAGACCCTGGACGGCGAGTATGAGCAGTACACCAAGGGCGCGCCCGACGTGGTGATCGGCCTGTGCACCCATATCTACGACGGCGACAGGGTCGTTCCGCTGACCGAGGAGCGTCGCGCCGAGCTCGTGGCCGCCAACAAGGCCATGGCCGACGAGGCCCTGCGCGTGCTGGCGCTGGCAAGCCGCACCTACACCGAGGTCCCGAGCGACTGCAGCCCCGCTGCGCTCGAGCACGACCTGGTCTTCTGCGGCCTGTCCGGCATGATTGACCCTGTCCGCCCCGAGGTCGCCGACGCCATCCGCGAGGCCCACGACGCCGGTATTCGCACCGTCATGATCACGGGCGACCATATCGACACCGCCGTGGCCATTGCCAAGCAGCTGGGAATCGTCACCGATCGCAGCCATGCCATTACCGGTGCCGACCTCGACCGCATGAGCGACGAGGAGCTCGACGCGCACATCGAGGACTACGGCGTGTACGCCCGCGTCCAGCCCGAGCACAAGACGCGCATCGTCGAGGCCTGGAAGTCGCGCGACCAGATCGTCGCCATGACCGGCGACGGCGTCAACGACGCCCCGTCCATCAAGCGCGCCGACATCGGCGTCGGTATGGGCATCACCGGCACCGACGTCACCAAGAACGTTGCCGACATGGTGCTTGCCGACGACAACTTCGCCACCATCATCGGTGCCTGCGAAGAGGGCCGTCGCATCTACGACAACATCCGCAAGGTCATCCAGTTCCTGCTTTCGGCCAACCTTGCTGAGGTGTTCTCGGTGTTTATCGCCACGCTCATCGGCTTTACCATCTTCCAGCCGGTGCAGCTGCTGTGGGTGAACCTGGTCACCGACTGCTTCCCCGCGCTCGCGCTGGGCATGGAGGATGCCGAGGGTGACATCATGAAGCGCAAGCCGCGCAACGCCAAGGACGGTGTCTTTGCCGGTCACATGGGCCTGGACTGCGTGGTCCAGGGTCTGATCATCACCGTGCTGGTGCTGGCGAGCTTCTTTGTGGGCGTGTACTTTGACATGGGCTACATCCACATCGCCGATATGATCGCCGGCAATGCCGACGAGGAAGGCGTGATGATGGCGTTCATCACGCTCAACATGGTCGAGATTTTCCACTGCTTCAATATGCGCAGCCGTCGTGCGTCGCTGTTCACCATGAAGAAGCAGAACAAGTGGCTGTGGGCTTCTGCCGCGTTGGCACTGGTGCTGACGGTGATCGTGACCGTGCAGCCGACGCTTGCCGAGATGTTCTTTGGCCCCGTGACGCTTGAGCTCAAGGGCGTTCTTGCCGCGCTGGGCCTGGCCTTCCTGATCATCCCGCTGATGGAGATCTACAAGGCGATCATGCGCGCGGTCGAAAAAGAGTAACGTTCCTGTCCGGGCCCGACCGCCTGCGGGGTTTCCACGGGCACGTCCTCGCCGCTTTGCGGCTGCGGGATGTGCCCTTAGGAAATCCCTCCCGGCGGGCGGGCCCTGCGGTATCCTTGCTGGCTTTTCTCCCGCGCGGATGATAAAGGGCTGAGGGAAAGTTTGTGAGCTGGTCGGGCTTTGCCCGGCCAGCTCTTTTTGATTTAAAATACCTGCTCAGTTGTGATTTATGGTGCTGGGAGGCGCTTGTGGGCAAGGCGAAGGCTAAGGCGAAGAAAAAGACGACGGGGGCGCGGGCTAAGCGCGATCGTCGTCGGAAGCTTGCGACCGAGGCCCCCGCGTCTGCCGAGGAGCTGCTGGCAAGCGTGCCGGGACTCGACGCGCTGCAGGACGTTCCGGCGTTTGATGACCTGCCGGTCGATGAAGCCCAGCAGACTGCCTTTGACGATTTTTGCGCACATGCCGAGGAACCCGAGCAGATGCAGCTTGGCGCCGTGGTGCGCTTGGATCGCGGGTTTCCACTGGTGGCGACTGCCGATGACACGTTTCGTGCCGAGCATGCCGTGGGGTTTGCCAAGTCGCGCGGCGAGGACGAGGTCCTGCTGCCCGCTGTGGGCGATCGTGTGGCGGTGCGCCGCGCTCCCGGGCACGATATGGGTGTGATTGAGTGCGTGCTGCCGCGCCGTACGAGCTTTGAGCGTTGGCGCGGCCGTGCCCGCGGAGAGCGTCAGGTGCTCTGCTCCAACGTGGATAGCGTGCTAATCGTGCAGGCGCTCGGTGCCGGCGAGGTGCTGCTCGACCGCGTGGCGCGCTCGCTGGTGTTGGCGCTCGACTGCGATGCCGAGCCGGTGGTGGTGCTCACCAAAGCTGACCGCTGCGATGCCGAGGAGCTCGAGCGCGATCTGGACCGCGTGCGCCGCCTGGTGGGTCCGGACGTGCGCGTGATCGTGACGTCCTCTGCCGAGGGGCGCGGCCTGGACGAGGTTCGTTCCTGCGTGCCTGCCGGGAGCTGCGCCATGATTCTGGGCGAGTCGGGTGCCGGCAAGTCGACGCTGCTCAATGCGCTGCTGGGCCACGATACGTTGGCGACTGGCGGTGTGCGCGAACGCGACGACCAGGGCCGTCACACTACCGTCGCGCGCGTGATGGTGGCACTGCCGGGCGACGCCGGCGTGATCGCCGATGCCCCGGGCCTGCGCAGCCTACCGCTCGTGGGTCACGAGCGGGGTCTGGCGCGCGCCTTCCCCGAGATTGTCGAGGCATCGCGCGCGTGCCGGTTTGGCGATTGCACGCATACCCATGAGCCGGGTTGTGCCGTTCGCGAGGCCGAGGACGCCGGGCAGATCGACAGCCTGCGTTTGGAAACGTTCCAAAACCTGGCGTCATCCATGCGCGTGAGTGCTCAAATGCTCGATCCCGATGTCCATCTGTAATTGATTTTTCCTATGACAGCCGTCTCCCAACTGTTCGGGAGACGGCTTTTTTGCTGCGGAAAAGCCTCGAAACATGCAGTTTGCTGACGTGCTGGCCAAAACCTTGCCACGAGCTTGACGGGCTGGTCAGCTTTTGGTCAGCGATTGGTTTGACATCGAAAACCAAGATCGCGATTGCGCCGCTTTGCGCTCTGACCGCCCAGACAATGGTGGTACGGGCATTCGCCCGGCACTGCCATGAGAGGAGCGGCCGTGAACAAGAGCAAGCGCATCGCCATCAGTCTGGTCGCGGGCGTGCTCGCTGCTCTGCTCTGCATGGTTTACGGCTCGTCGATCCGCTCGCAAGCCGAACAGGTCCAGGCTGAGACCTTGGCCAAGTACGGTGGCGATCGCGTCGAGGTATGCGTCGCGGCGCGCGATATCGATGTGGGCGAGACCCTCGATGAGACCAATGTCATAACCCAGGAATGGCTGACGAGTCTGCTGCCGCGTGACGCGGCGACCGAGCTGCGCCAGGTGCGCGGCGACGTGACGACTTCGCGTATTCCCAAAAACGCCGTGATCTGCAATGTCTACACCAAGGCCGAGAGCCACAAGCTCGAGGTGCCTAAGGGCAAGGTCGCCGTTTCGGTGGCGGTCGATGCCGAGCACTCGGTCGGCGGTGCCACGGGCGTGGGCAGCTATGTGGACGTGTACGTGCAAAAAGATGGCGTAACCGATCGACTGTGCGGCGCGCACGTGATCGATACCAGTGAGAATTCCGGTGCCACGCGCGAGGGCAAGATCGAATGGGTGACGCTGGCGGCTGACCCCGAAGACGTCAAGGAACTGCTGGGAGCCTCGGGCAAGGGAACGGTCAGCTTGACGATTCCCGCCACGGCGCGCGGCAAAAAGAGCGGAGGCGACGAGTGATGAAGGCAATCTGGCTTGCGTGCTGCGCGTGCGGCGATTACGGGCTGTTGCAGCGGGAAGTCGAGGGCCGTGATGCGGGTGCACAGGTGCTTCGCGTGGGTGACCTGGACGGGCTGGTTTCCATGGCGCGGGCGTTTCCGTCGCGCCGCGGGGCTGCCATCATCGCGGCGTCTCTGTTTGATATCGAAGATGTGCGCAAGACTGTTGCGCGCCTGACGGCCGAAGGCCGCGTGAGTCGCGTGGTCGTGTTGATAGAAGTGCTCGATCCGTCGGATATCGAGGGACTGTTTCGCGCGGGGGCGACCGAGGTCATCGCTGCGCACAGTATATGCGGCAACGGGCGCGCGGGCGAGGGAGCGGTTGATTCCGATCGGCGCATGACGATTGAGCCCGATGCTTTTGTTGATAGGGAACCCGGGGCGCCTCGCGCTACAAGAGGCCCGCGTGTTGATGATTATGGAAAAGCGGAAGCCGAGCATGGTCGGCGCCCCCGGAACCCCCTTGTATACGATGACGCTGGAGGGCCGGCGCAGCATGCTGGCGACTCCCCGGCTGTAGATTTGGGATACGTGCACGGCGTGAATCTGGCGGATGAACTCGACGAAGTTGAGGGCTTTGCCGGGTGCGGCGAGTTGTCGCTGATGCAGCATGAGCAGATTGTGCAGAACGAGCCTGCCTCGCAGACCGAACAAGCTGCCATGCCGGCTTGGACGCAGCGTGTGGTTGCGGCGGGGGAGACGGGGACGCTGCCGCCGACGCCCGCCCCGCCGCCTCCGATGCCGCCGGCAGACGCTGCCGCTTCGCCGCACCGAGCTCCGGTCATCTGCGCCATTTCGGGTTCGGGCGGTTGCGGCAAGTCGACGATCGTTGCCACCATGGCACACACATCGTCGCTGTTGGGCTTGCGTGCCGCCGTGCTCGACCTGGACCTGATGTTTGGAAACCTTTACGACTTGTTAGGCGTCGATGCTCCGCGCGATATGGCGGCACTTATCGAGCCGTCGGCGGCGGGCGTCCTCGCCGAGCCAGATATCGTAGCCGCATCGATGCGCGTGGCGCCGGGCGTTACGCTCTGGGGTCCCGTCGCGGCGCCCGAGCAAGCCGAGCTCATGGCACGTCCGGTGGAGCTACTGCTTGATGTTCTGCGTCGCGAATCCGACGTGGTCTTTGTCGACACCTCGGTCTTTTGGGGTGATGCCGTGGCGGCTGCGGTGGCGGCGAGCGACCGCTGCCTGGTCGTTGGCGATGCGGCGGTGTCGTCCGCGACATCGGCGTCGCGCGTCATTGAACTGGCAAGTCGAGTGGGTGTGCCGCGCACGCGCATGAGCGCCGTGTTCAACCGGTTCGGTGCGCGCGGGGCAGACGAGGACGTCGCCATGCGCTTTGAGATTGCCTGTGCGTTGAGCTCCAAGATTCATATCGCCGATGGCGGGCAGGATCTCGCCGCGCTCATGGCGTTTGGACGCGCTGACGAGGCAGTGGGGCAGACCAGCGCTTTTGCGACCAGCGTGCGCGAGGCTACGCGCGAGATGCTCGTGGAACTGGGGTGCGCCGTCGGCCCTTGGAGCGATATGGTCGCCGACCGTGCAACGCGTACCGAGCGCCCGCGTATCCGCCTTCCCTGGTCGCGCGAGGGTGATCAGCGATGAGTCTGCAAACGAGGATTAAGGCTGCCGGCGCTGCAGCGGCGGCAGCGCCTGTAGATGCGGGGCGTCGCCGCGCGGTGAAACGACGCACCAAGCGCGCCGTGATGGACCGCATGGGTTACGACGAAGTGGCGCGTATCAGCGCCTATATCGACCCGGCACTTGCCCGCTCGGAATTGCGTCCCGCGGTGGAGGCGGCGCTCAATGTTGAGGAACCGACCGATCTCGCGACGCCCGAGCGCGAGACCATCATCGACGAGATTTTGGATGACGTGGTGGGCTTGGGGCCGTTGCAGCCGCTCATCGAGGACGACACCGTTACCGAGATCATGATCAACGGCTGCCGCTCGGCTTTCTTTGAACGCGGCGGCGTCTTGTACCCCATCGAGCATGCGTTTGAGGATGATGAGCAGATCCGTGTGCTTATCGACCGCATCATCTCGCCACTTGGCCGCCGTATCGACGAACGCAGCCCCATCGTCAACGCCCGCCTCAAAACGGGCTATCGCGTCAACGCGGTGATTCCGCCTGTGGCGATTGACGGACCGATTCTCACCATCCGAAAGTTCTCGGACCGCATCTGCTCACTGGACGAGCTTGTGGGGCTGGGGTCGCTGCCGCTTTGGTATGCGCAGCTGCTGTCGTGCGCGGTGTCGCTGCGACAGGACCTGGCGGTTGCGGGAGGCACGGGATCTGGTAAGACCACCCTGCTCAACGCGTTGTCATGCGAGATTTCCACCGGCGAGCGCATCGTGACGATCGAGGACTCTGCCGAGCTCAAGTTTGCGCATCATCCGCACGTGGTGCGCCTAGAGGCGCGCGAGGCTTCAATTGAGGGTGAGGGTGCGGTGACGATTCGCGACCTAGTAACTAATGCCCTGCGCATGCGCCCCGACCGCATCGTGGTGGGCGAGGTGCGTGGTGCCGAGTGCTGCGACATGTTGCAGGCCATGAACACGGGCCACGACGGGTCGCTCACCACGCTTCATGCGGGCTCAGAACAGGAGACCGTGGTGCGTCTGACGTTGCTTGCACGTTATGGCATCGATCTGCCGAGCGAGCTCATCGAGGAGCAGATTGCCATGGCGCTCGACGGCATCGTGATGTCTGAGCGCCACGCCGATGGCAGGCGTTTCGTCTCCTCGTATTCGGGAGTGCGTCGCGCCGCGTCGGGCGGCGTAGAGCTCGAGCGCTATGTGACTTTCGATGCCGCCGAGCGCACCTGGACGCTTGACCGCGAGCCGCCGTTTATCGCAGAAGGCCTGCGGTCGGGGACGCTCACACAAGAGGAGGTGGACGAATGGAGGTCGCTGTGCCCCTCGTCGTAGGGGGTTTAGCAGCGTTTTCTGTCGCGACGGCGTGCGGGGCGGAACCTCGTGTGCCGCAGATACCGCCGGCGGAGCTGGCGCGTCAGGTGCTCGAGACGGTGGCAGAGAAACTGCCGCGTGAGCTGGTGGAAAACGATCTGCTGAAAAAGATCGCCCGTTCGTGGGCATCGCTGGCTCCGGCGCATCGCCTTGGCCTCGTGATCGAGGATGCTTCGGGGCGTTTGGCGTTTCTGCTGCTATCGAGCGGTGTCTGCTGCGTTTTACTAACGATGGTGTCGTTATCGCCCCTCGGATTTGCCTTGGGACTTGTTGCTCCGATTGCCGTTGGCGCCGCTCGGGATGGCTTTGAGAGCCGGCGCGAGCAACACGATGCAGAAGAGGCCATGCCCGAGGCGTTTACCGCACTTTCCATGTCGCTTGCCTCGGGACATTCGCTGGCCCAGGGCATGCGCTTTGTGGGCGCTCATGCGCAAGAGCCGGTGCATACCGAGTTTTTGCGGGTGGCGGCGGCGATCGATTGCGGTATCTCGGCGACCGACGCGCTCGATGACTTGCTCGTGCGCATCGACGCCCCCGGTCTTTCGCTTGTGACCTTGGCGCTTAAGGTGTCACAGCGCACCGGTGCTCCGCTTGCCGACTTACTGTCCGAGGCGTCGAGCATGGTGGGGGAGCGCATTGAGCTCAAGCGCCGCCTGGATGTTAAGACGTCGCAGGCTCGCATGTCTGCGCATATGGTCGCGGCGATGCCGGCGGGCATGTGCGCGGTGTTGGCGCTGCTTTCGGCAGATTTTCGTCGCGGTCTTGCGACGCCTGCCGGCGCGGGCGCTGTGGTGCTGGGTCTTGCCCTCAACGCCGTTGCCCTGGTGGTTATCCGGCGCATTATGAGGGTGGAGCTATGAGCGCCCCAGTTGCAGTTGCGGCTTGCCTGTGCGCCCTGAGTGTATTTGTCGCGACGGGTTTGGATCGGGCGGATGCGCGCAAGATCGCAGGGGCCTGCAAGCGCGAGGCGGTGCTGGTCGCTGCCGCGGGTCGCTCGGTGGTCGATGCCCTGACCGCGCGAGTGAAGGGCGCGGTTGGAGCGGGCGGCCCGGCGCGAGTTTCGCTCGGCGAAGTGTCCGAGATGATCGATGTTGTGCGCTTGGGTCTTTCGGCCGGTCTTTCGTTTGATGCAGCGCTTGAGATTTTCTGCGCCAACCGCCGGTCAGTGCTGGCTCTTCGCCTTGAGCGGGCCTGCATGGCGTGGCAGGTGGGCGTGGGCACGCGTGAGGACGAGTTGTTGGTCGCCGCGCGCGACCTGGACGTGCGAGCGCTCGAGACCTTTGCCATTACGGTGGGGCAGGCACTCGCCCTGGGTGCCCCACTTGCCGAGACGCTGGCCGCTCAAAGTCGCGAGATCCGTGCGGCTCATCGCGCCGCGGTCGAGCGCGAGATCGAGCGTGCGCCCGTCAAGCTGCTGATTCCCACCGGCACGCTCATCTTGCCGGCGTTGCTTCTGTCCATATTGGGCCCGCTGCTGGGAGCAGGCGGGATGATGTAGGGAGGAATACATGAACACGATGACTGACGCTGCTGGCAAGGTCCAGGGCTGGGCGTTTTGCCGGGCGGCATATGTTCGTCAGCGCGCCAAGGAGCTACTGCAGGAGGAGAGTGCACAGGGTACCACCGAGTATGCCATCTTGGTCGGCGTGCTCGTGGTGATCGCGATTATCGCCATCGTCGCATTTAAGGGCAAGGTTAAAGAGCTATGGGATGCGATCAGCGAGGGCATCAACAGCCTGTAGAGGGCGAGCGCTCCATCGGGGTGCTGCTGGTGTTTGCTTGCCTGATCGTGGCGATGGCGGCGGTGCTTTGGGGGCTTAACGCCGCGCGGCAGCAGCGTCCTGGGGCCGCCTTCGATTCGGGCTCAGATTCGGCGGTGGCGTCTCAAAAAGATGAGATGCGAGATGCGGACGATTCGGATGTCGCTGTCACGGCGCAAACCTTTCTGCGGACGCTCGACAAGCGGTCTGGCACTACGACGGATTCGCCTGAGGACAACGCGATTGCGGTCCGGCTTGCATGGTCCGAGGACCGACCGATGACCGAGGCAGCGGCGGATATGTTACGCGCCTACCGCGAGGTGCCAACGGCCCAGCTCGCCCTGAGCGGCTATCTCGATATTAAGGGCAACGTATGGGGCGCCATCGTGCGCGATGGGCGCGGCTGGGTCGATATGGTGACGGTTGCCGCGGATGCTGGCGATGCTTCATGTCGTCTGCGCGCGGTGCGCCTGGTCCCGCAAACAATAAGCTCAAAGGAGGGATCGTGAAATGCATGGCGTTCTGCGTGAAGAGGTTGCCCAAGCGACTGTGGAATACGCCATCGTCACGGTGGCGCTGCTATCGATCGTGCTGGCGATTGCGGGACTTTGGCGTGCTGGCACCGATGGACGCTTGGCGGCGCTGGTTGAGCGGGCGGCATCCCATGGCGTTGCCTCGATGTCGGTTATCGACGCCGCCGCGGGCGCTAAGGACATCGCGTTGTATTGATATCGCGCACGAGGACCGGGCGCAGTCTACGGTCGAGGCTGCTTTTTTGCTGCCGACGTTTCTGACGCTCATCCTTCTCGCACTGCAACCGGTGTGCCTGCTTTATACGCGCGCGGTCATGGAGTCTGCCGCCGCCGAGACCGCGCGGCTCATGACCACGACGACGGCGGAGGACGACGATCTTAAGGAGTTCACCCGCCGCCGGCTTGCCGCAGTGCCCAACGTTTCGATCTTTCATGCCGGCGGGCCGTTGTCGTGGGATATCGAGCTTGGCCGGGCCGGTGCGGGTGGCGTCTCGTCCGTGTCCGTTTCCGGCGAGGTCAAGCCGTTGCCTGTGATCGGTGCGTTTGCGCAGGCTATGGGTGGTACCGCCGAGGGCGGCTACGTTGAGCTCAAGGTCGATGTCTCGTATCAATCGCGTCCCGAATGGCTGGAGGGAGATTATGATTCGTGGATTGCTGCATGGGATTAAGCGTTTCTGGTCTAGATGCGTTTTGACGCGCCGTCCGAGCTGCCATCGCAAACGAGGCGGCTTTATGGGCCGCGCCGGTGTCGATCTGTTTATCGAAGACGGTGCCTACACCACGCTTTCTTCTGCCGTGGTCATCCTAGTGGTGCTCACGTTGTTGTTTTCGTCGACCGCGGCGATATGGAGCATGTCGCGTGCCGGGGATACCCAGGTGGCGGCCGATAGCGGCGCGCTGGCGGGTGCCAACGTAGTGTCGTCCTATCACACGGCTGCCACGGTGGTTGATGCGAGCATCTTGAGTCTGGGGCTGGCGGGGTTTGCCACAATCGGGACGGGCCTGGTCGCCATCCTCATCCCAGGTGCCGAACCAGTTGCCGGCAATATGGTCGACACCGGGATTGAGATCATTAAAACGCGCAACAAGTTTGCCAAAAGCGCATCGGAAGGCTTACAGAAAATCGAGACGGCTCTGCCATATCTGATCGCCGCGCGTGCCACGCAGGCGGTGTCGGCGCAGGATACCGATAGTGTGGCCTATACCGGTACGGCGCTTGCCGTGCCCAGGACATCCGAATCGGACTTCGCTGCGCTCAAAGGGTCAGAGATCTCGACCGATACCATTAAAGACACATCAGATGATTTAGAGCGTGCGGCCGAGGAGCTGCGGAAGGCTTCTGAGGACACGGCGAAGGCTAAAGAGCGCGCTTGGCTGGCGGATTGTGGTGGATCGGTTCCGGCTTCGGTCGGTAGCTGTTCATGCATGTGGGAACGTGCGAGGAGTTTGGCAAAGCTCTCGGGTGAGCAGAACCCGCATTATGCCTCGAGCATTTCGTGGGAGCCACAGGTGGCGCTCGACCGCGCGAAGACCTACTACCGTCAACGCCTGGCAGACGAAAAACCGCATGGTTCAAGCGTCGAGACGAAGGCGGAGTCGGCGGCGCGCAAGGCGTTTTACACCTATGCGAGTACAGAGGTCAATCGTGCATATGTAACCGAGGACGGAGATGAAGTCGCTTCCTATATCCCGCTGTTGCCGCGCAACACTGACGAGGTGCGAGCGACGGAACTCTATACCGATACGGTGTGGCCAACCAGTGCCATCGATGGCAAGACGTATCTGCATTACGGAACGAGTTGCCCCAACTATAAGAAGGGGGCGCCATGCGGGCTGGCCTCGGTTGCTGCTTATGACGGGCAGGACAAATGCAATAGATGCCATTTTGGTGTTTCGTCGCTCGGTGCCGTTGCGGCTCCTTCGACTTCTATCGAAAACGGCTTTGAGTACCACTTTGATCGATTCAAAGAGGCTCTGGAAGACTACGTCGAATGCCGCAACAAAGAACTCGAACTTGAGCGTCAGACCGAGGATGAGGCCGACCGTGCGGGCAATGCGTTTGACCAGGCCATTAAAGCGCTTTCCGGCGAGCGCCCGCGTATCGCCCCACCTGGCCGTAACGGCGTGGTCGCCTTTGCAGTTTCGGGTGACATTACCAGCCCCGATCAACTTAACTCCTCGTTTAACGCGGCAGTCAGGCTTGGCGATCGCGGTGCTATCTCTGCCGCGGTGCTGGCCCCCGATGAGGCGACGGCGCAAAACAACGTGCTTTCGCGATTTTTCTCGACATTGAAGGAACGCTCGGGCGGCGTTGCCGGCGTGCTCGACGGCGTCATGGATGTTTGGGGACGGCTACTCGTGGGATACGGAGACATCCAAGGTTCGGCCGACGAACTTATGGACGAGATGATTAAAGACCTAGGAGGGGGCGGCGGTGCGTTGGGCTCCATTGCATCGTGGCTCGGCGATACCGTTTCGGCGTCCGTGGCGGCGCTAGGTTTGGAACCGTGCGACTTGCGCCTGCGAAAGCCGGTGCTGACCGATTCCGCCAACGTCATTAAGAGTCCGGGGTCTGACATTGCGGGTCTCTCTCAAACGCAAGACAAACTGCGAAGTATTCCGTTGGGCGTGACTGACCCCAAGGCGCTTTGCGAGGCCTTGGAATATCACGTCGAGCGCACCATCAGCGGCGCGATATTCACACTTGCGGAGATCCCGCTGCCCGGCGGCGGCTCCATCCCGCTCACTGTCGATGTTGCCACGCTGGTGGGTGCTTTTGGCGGTGGGTCGTAATGGGCATTCGCACGGGCTTTCGCGAGGAGCGTGCCCAGGCGACGGTCGAGATGGCCATGGTCACGCCTGTCCTGCTCGTGCTGGCTCTCATCGCGTACAACGTCATGATCTTTGCCGGCGCGGTCGCGCGCTTCGACCGCGTGGTGCCCGACATCGTGCTGGCGCACGCTGTGGCGCCGGGCGGGGAGGGTGACGAGAGCTCTGCCGATGCCTCGGCGACGGTTCAGACTCAAATTCTGAATGCCATGGAAGGCTATGACTTGCAGATCGAAGTGTCGAGCGAGCAAAGCGCGGAGGCATCGGATGGTGGCCTGCTCTCCCTATCCGGTACGTTTAGGACCTACACCTGCACCATGCACTATGAGCCGTGGCCGACTTCTCTCAGCATCGCTGGCGTTCCGCTGGGGGCGCCGACAACGTTGTCGCACGAGCGCGCGGTGACGGTCGATCCGTGGCGTCCGGGGGTGGTCATGTGACCGCGGTCTCGTCCTACATCGCTTACGCGCGGGCACTCAACAGGCTGGGTTGGACGCCGGCCGAGTTTGTGGTGGCGGAGTCGTTTGTCGTGCGCCTGCGCGGCATGCTGGGGCGGCGTCCGGTTGCCGCCAACGGCCTGCCGTTCGTCATGGCGTTTCCACGCTGCTCTTCGGTCCATACGTGTTTTATGGCCTATCCCATCGACATCGCCTTCATCGATCGCGACGGCAATATCCTCGCGCGCTACGAAAACGTTCGTCCTTGGCGCATGTGCTCCTGCCTCGGCGCCTGGGCCGTACTAGAGCGTCCTTCAATCATTGTTTCGACTCCTGCTCTCCAACGCGTGCCGGCTTAAGAATTGGCGACAGTGGACTTTCGTCATACGAAATTGGGTAAGATGGAGGAGAAGATGCATGGATGTTGAGATCCATCCCAACGCTAAAAAGCACCTGACGGAAAAGCAGGTGCTTAGCGCTTGGCTTGCGGTTACTGAGTGCATTCGTCGCGAGCCGAAGGACGAGCCGCCGAGATGGCTTGCAATTGGATGGCTCTCAGACGGACGAAGCGTGGAGCTTGTCGCGGTCGAGCTTGTCCGTGGGTGGCTTATCATTCATGCCTTGTCTCCAGTCCAGAAGAAATTTTGACAGGAGATTGAACAGGCTCGGCAAAGGGGTCGATGATGGGCAAGACGTATACGGCCGCTAATGGTCAGGTTGTAACGGATGAAATGATTGACGCGTGGTGCGAGTCGTACGAGCGCGGAGAGTTTCCGGATGGCGAACACACCGTTGGTGGGATCGTGCATGGACGGCCCCCGCTCTCAGGTGAGGGGACGGCAACGCTGTCGGTCAAGATTCCTCTGGGAATGAAGGAGGCCATTCGTCGACGGGCGGCTGCCGAGGGGATGACGCCAAGTGAGTTTGCCCGTGCGGCTCTGAGTGAAAAACTTCTTGCTGCCGGCTGATGCCTCTGACGTGCCGATTTATAGAACCGAGGCTGTGCTCAAAAACTTTTTTAAAATTCTCGGTTGACCGGAACGCGTCCTTGGTTATACTAATCAAGCCTTGAAACAAGGCACACCTCAAATGGCTGGGTAGCTCAGTTGGTAGAGCAGAGGACTGAAAATCCTCGTGTCAGGGGTTCGATTCCCTTCCCCGCCACCTTGAATTGACTAGGACCTCTGCAAAGGGGTCCTTTTCTTTTATACAGCCCCCACATGGAATCGAACCCCGTGAGGGCGTGGAGCTGAGTAAACGCGTAAGCGCCGCAGCGGTCCGTCCGCGCGGCGCGCGGACGCGATTCCCTTCCCGCCACCTTGAATTGACTAGGACCTCTGCAAAGGGGTCCTTTTCTTTTATCGAGGGCTCTGCGGAAATTGCGTCCCGGAATTTGGCTTCAGAGTGGGATGCGCTTTCCGGCGCTTACTTCCGACGTGCGTGCACATCTCGGGCCCGCCCAGATATTCCTCCCGCTTTTGCGCCACTTTACAGACCGTTCGGTCGTCTGTCCGCACGCGCGGGTATACTCAAAACGATACTTTTCCTATGCAATACGATGCAGGCTCGGCCTGCACGATCCGAAGGGGGCAGTGATGGAGAGGATACTCGGCGTTAATCTCTCTGGCTGGTTTATTCCCGAGCCTTGGGTGACCCCGTCGCTATACGCGGCGACCGGTGCATCCAACGCGGCTGAGCTGCAGGAGGCCATGGGCACCGCCGCCTATAACGAGCGCATGCGCCGTCATTACGAGACGTTTGTGAGCGAGGACGATTTCCGTCGCATGGCGCAGATCGGTCTCAATGCCGTGCGTCTGCCGGTGCCCTGGTATGCCTTTGGCTCGCAGGAGTCCGATGCGTCCTACATCTCGGTTGTCGACTACATCGACCGTGCAATTGAGTGGGCTGCCAAGTACGACATCCGCGTGCTGCTTGATCTAGCAACTGTGCCCGGTGGCCAGGGCGATTCCAATGATTCGCCCGCCACGCCAGAGGCTGTTGCCGAGTGGCATTCGTCCACCAACGGTCGTCATGTCGCACTCGACGTGCTCGAGCGCTTGGCCGATCGCTACGGCGAGGCCGAGAGTCTGCTGGGCATTGAGCTGCTGGATACGCCGCAGATGAGTGTCCGCAAGAGCCTCTTTACCATGACGGATGGCATTCCTGCTCACTACCTGCGCAATTTCTATCGCGATGCCTACGAGCTCGTCCGTTCGTATATGCCCGAGGATAAGATCGTCGTCTTCTCGTCTTCGGGGCATCCCAGCGAGTGGAAGCATTTTATGCGCGGCGCCAAGTACAAGAACGTCTACATGGACCTTCACCTGTACCATTACCGCGACGAGTATGCGCTCGACATCACGAGCCCCCGCGGGCTGACGACGGCGATTTCGCGCAACAAGCGCGAGCTTAAAGAAGCGATTTCGACTGGGTTCCCCGTGCTGGTGGGCGAATGGTCGGGCGCGGCGATCTTTGCCAACTCGTCGGTTACGCCCGAGGGCCGCAATGCCTACGAGCGCGTGTTTATCGCCAACCAGCTGGCTTCGTTTGCGCCGGCTGCCGGCTGGTTCTTCCAAACGTGGAAGACCGAGAAGCGCATTGCAGCATGGGACGCCCGCGCGGCGCTCGGTACGCTCGAGCGCGGCATGATTGAATAGGTTGATATGACGCAAAACAGCGCCCATACGGGCAAACTCTATGTGGTCGGCACGCCCATCGGCAACCTGGGCGACCTGTCCCCGCGCGTTGGCGAAGCCTTTGCCGCTGCCGATGTCATCTGCTGCGAAGACACGCGTGTGACGTCAAAGCTGCTGATGCACCTGGGCATTTCCAAGCCGCTGGCCCGTTGCGACGAGAACGGCATCGCCAGCCGCGCCGCCGGCCTG
>CAUEQX010000004.1 GCA_959020035.1 uncultured Collinsella sp.
GTCTTCGGTCGTCGTACCGTCGACTATGTCCTGGATGGGGGTGGCACGCCGGCTCCTCAACATGAGGAGCATTCTCCATCTGCACGGGCTGCGGCATCTGCGGACCCGCAACCCGTGTCCTCGGCGGCCCCTGTATCCTCGAGCGCCAGCGCGCCGCAGCAGCAAACGGCACCGGTAGCGGCATCGACCCCGTCGGCGCCTAAGCCCGCGGCGCCCAAACCGGCTGCTCCGACACCCGCGCCCAAGCCCGTCTCGCCCGCGCCCAAGTCGTCTGACCTGGGCAAAGCCCCCTGGCTACGCTCCGACAACCCCGCCGGTGCTCCTGCCACGGGTAAGCTCCCGACCGAGCCCGCACCCCGTGCGCCCGAGCGCTCGGCTGCCCCCAAGGCTCAGCCTGTCGCGCAGTCCGCGCCGTGGGAATCCGAGCAGGTACCCTACGACGACGCCATGGTCGGCGGCTTTGCTGCCGATGCTGGCGGGGACGATCTTCCTCCGTTCGACGTGCCGGGTGCGACGCCCGCGCCCAAGTCCGCTGTAGCTGCCCCCAAAGAGGAGGACGCTTCTGCAGCTCCCTGGGAGTCCAACCCCGGCGCCGGCAGCCCCTTCGGCCACCAGGGCGCAGCCCCGAGCATCCCGCAGACCGAGGACGAGGCCAAAGACCTCATCCGCAGCGTCTTTGGCCAGGCCACCATCTTCAAGCCGGTGGAGTAGCTGCGCAGGCGGGTATACTGCTCAAGAAGAGGACCCCTTGTCCGGGCGCATCTGTATTTCGGACATGTGTAGTGTGGTGCCGCGTATGTCGCATTTGAGCAGACAGGTGCGTGACGGTCGGCCTAGGATGCTGAGGTCGATACGATACGTCGCATGGCTGTCCGTGTACTCGACTTGCTCGGCGTTAATGGTTGCTCCGATTGCCAAATAAACGCCTAGCTCGGCATCGACAATCTTGAAGTCCTTTATCTTGACCTTGAACTCTTGATAGAGGGACGGGCTGTTGTAGTAGACGGTTCGGGTTCCGTCGGTGCACTCATCGGTCGTCTCCCATTTGACGACGGGCTGGTCCGAGCTGGCTATCAGCAGTTCTGCTCCAAAAGCTATGGCATGGGTGATGACAACCAGCAATGCCCAGCCGACAAAGAGATAGAGAACCACATATGCAACGGGGTGTTTTGAGCGGATGTTTTGGAGCGCGTTGGGGGCATTCATGGGGCACCTCCAAATTACTATCTATGGCAATCAAATTATACCCTGCCGCCATGTGCGCCGCCTCGAGCAGCGGTTCGGCATTTAGCTATTTAGTGGCGCACATGAAATGCCGGATTCGGCTCTACTAGATTGAGTGTGCGATATTATACAACCTTGCATAATTCGACCTTGCATAATCTTTGAGTGCGGTTTGTATTGGAGGACATGTATATCGACTGAGGTAACACGTCCGCCCCGCTCTCTCGCCGCGCGCCGTGGTACGATTTTTGAGTTTGAAAGTCCCGCCGTGCTCCGGCTGCCCTTGCAGCTCGGCGTGCGGCCGCACGTAAAGGAGCCATCATGGCCGGTATGAACATGCAGCAGATGATGAAGCAGGCTCGCAAGATGCAGGAGCAGCTTGCCGCCGCGCAGGAGAACCTCAAGTCCCAGACCGTCGACGCCTCTGCCGGCGGCGGCATGGTCAAGGTGACCGTTAACGGCGAGATGGAGCTCGTCAACCTCACCATCGATCCCGATGCGCTCGATCCCGAGGACGTCGATATGCTGCAGGATATGATCATGGCTGCCGTCAACGAGGCCGTCCGCGGCGTCAACGAGCTCGCCAACAAGCAGATGGGCGCCATCACCGGCGGCCTCAACATCCCGGGCATGCCGTTCTAAGACACGCATATATATGAGTGCCAACCACAGTCTGCAAAAACTGCTCGATGAGCTGGGCCGTCTGCCGGGCATTGGTCCCAAGTCGGCCCAGCGCATCGCCTATTACCTGTTGGAGGCCGACGCCGAGGAGGCGCGCCGCCTGGCCGAGGCCATCCTGGAGGTCAAGCAGGAGGTCCACTTTTGCAGCCGCTGCTTTAACTACGCCACGGCCGACGAGTGCTCCATCTGCCAGGACCCGATGCGCGATACCACTCGCATTTGCGTTGTGGGCGAGCCGCGCGACGTCCAGGCGATCGAGCGCACGGGCAGCTACCACGGCCTCTACCACGTATTGGGCGGTGTGATCAGCCCCATGGACAAGATTGGTCCCGAGCAGTTGCACATCCGCGAGCTGCTGGCACGCTTGGGCCACGAGGACATCCACGAGGTCATCATCGCCACCAACCCCAATATTGAGGGCGAGACCACGGCGAGCTACCTGGCCCGCACTATCAAGCCGCTGGGCGTCGAGGTATCGCGTCTGGCAAGCGGCCTTCCCGTGGGCGGCGACCTGGAGTATGCCGACGAGCTTACGCTTGGGCGCGCCATCGAGGCCCGTCGCGCGATTTAGGTGGCGAGCCTGCTCCTGCCGTATGTTTTCCTCGCGACGCACGGGGTAGTCATAATTTCCCCGTGCGACTGTGAGTTTGTTGTGCACCAAAGATGCTTCGTATCCGCTTATCGCATGGATGCTTCCGCTCGCATCCTTAATTTGCCCATTCGTTGCGCAACCTTTTGGGTTCGCTGATACACTCAAATATGGATTTGAATGAATGCGCCGCTCCCAAGCGGCGTGTTTTTGTTGGAGGAGAACGCATGCGGCCCGGTGGCACTCAGACAAAGCGCGGCGCCGCGGTGCGCATGCGGCGCCGACTGGGCTTGGCGCCGCGGGCGTACGCACTGCTGTCTTGCTCGCTGGTGCTGGTCATAGCTGGCGTTTCTGCCTATGGCATGACCGTGCCGTCCATGATGCAGGCGCATGCCGCACGCGAACCGTGCGTGGGGCATGAGGTCAAAAGTGATCTGGGTACCACGACTGGATATGCTTGGGCAAGTGTGGTCGCGCATATTGTGTTTGGCACCGACGATGCGGACGGCGCCGAGGCCCCGGACAACGAAGTCACGCTTGCCAATGGCAAAACCATCGTGCTCACCAACACCAAGATCATCGATCGGTTGTCCAACAATAGCGTGGCGGCAACGGTGAATAAGGTCGAGCAGCAGAAGGAGCAGGACGCCCAGCAGTCCGGAAAGCCCGGTAGCTCGGATACTTCTGGCTCCGGCTCGAATTCGTCGAGTTCGAGCGGCGGCTCTGGGTCGGGCTCCTCTACCGGAGGGTCTGGAAATGGCGGCTCGACGGGCGGCAACACTGACAACGATGCAAACTCCGGTGGCCTTTCCGCTGCTGAGGAAGAGAGCATTCACAGTTGGCTTGTGACCAAGTACAACATGCTCGACGGCTACGTTTCTCGTGCCAATGACGTGGTCTCGACCTATAACTCTACGGGAGATCCCAGGCCGTGCGACAGCCTGGTCGGGGAGATGTTTGTCATTCGAGCCGAGTTCGGTCGTCAGACATTCTCGCCCCGGTCAAAGTGGTATCAGCAGTATGCCAATCTGTGGGGCTGTTACACCAACCTATGTCAATGGGTCGGCCATTACGGCGATGATGACGTCGCACTCGGTAACTTCAACAATAACGTGGCGGCGCTTGCCCTATGATGACCGATCTTGCATCCACCACACCACAATCGCTCGGTCGCGATTCCATGGTCGACCTGCGCCTGGCGCGTGTCGACGGGTTTGAGCCGGCCATTGCGCTCGGTCAGGACGAACTGCCTGCCTATCTGCGTCGTTTTACGATGCTGTTTGCCGACGAAGCCACCATGCGCCGTGGCGGTATCGGCCGCGTGACGCGTGCCGTCAACGCCCAAGGCGAGGCCGTGGCACTCAAGCAGCTCATCTTGCCGACGCGCGATGAGTTTGACGACGATGCAGCTCACGAGGCGCTGGTCGCCAAGTTCAAGGCGGCGTTTCGGGAGGAATACGAATGCCATCGCGCCCTTTCGGGTCTTAAGGGCTTTCCCCGCCTCTATGGCTGGGGCGAGGTCGACGGTGTGCCTGCAATTGTCATGGAATGGGTCGAGGGCGAGACGCTCGCCCGCTTGCGTTCGCGACTCGCCGTGGACGATGCCGGACGCCTGTCGCCGCTTGTGGCGGCGCGTCTGGGTCGCGACCTGTTTGATCTGCTCTGCCGTATGAGCCTGGTGGGTGAGGGCTTTGTCCATCGCGATATCTCGCCCGCTAATATTATGGTGCGTACGGCGCGTCTACCGCTTGACCGGCAGCTTGCCGAGGGCACCTTTGACCTGTGCCTGATCGACTTTGGCTCGTCGCTGGCGCTCGAGCCTGCGTCGGCCGTGGCCGGTACCGGCGGCAAGGCGTCGTTTACGGAGCGCTATGCCACGCTGCGTCGCGCGACGGTTGCCTATGCCCCACCCGAGATGCTCACCGACGATATTCCCGATCTGCGCGCTTTGCGTATGTCGCCGGCGATTGACGTCTATGCCGCGGCAAGCACGGTTTACGAGCTCATTGCCGGCGTCGCGCCATACGAAGCCGCGCCGAGCACTTCGGGCACCTCGGGTTCGCGCAAAAAGACGCGCGACATCGCGAGCCCCTACCGTCTCAAGATGGACACGCGGCCCGACTATCCCATTGGTGCCCATGCGCCCGGTTGTGATTTGACTCAGCTGCTTCGTCGTGAGCCCGATGTGGCGCTCGCCGCGGCCGAGCAGGCCCAGCAGCTAGGGCTTGAGCCGGATTCCGAAGAGCTACGTGATGCGCTGGCGTTTGTCGATGCCCAGCTGTTCGACGTGGTGATGGCCTGTCTGTCCAGCCATCAAAAAGATCGTCCCGAGCCGGCGGCGGTCGAGGCGGCGCTCTCGGCGTTTTGTGACCACTATGCGCAAAATGTCGGTCGTTCGCTCCGCGGCGAGCCGCTCACGCCGTGCCCCATGGATGCGTCTGGCCGCGCGGTTCGTCGCGCGCTGATGGTCGGCGCGACGGTCGTCTGTGGCGTGGTTTGGGCTGTGGTCGTGGTTTCGGCCGCGCTGCTGGCGTCGGGCGCTCGCGTGACGGCGACTTTGGGATCGCTCGTGTGGTCTGGGTCGCTACCGGGTATTATTGCCGCACTGGCGTTGGCGCTGCCAGACATAGCCGGCGTTGCCGCGGGGGCACTTGCGCGCGATCGGCGCTCGGGCTTCCTGCAGGGTGTGCTTGCGCTTTCTGCCTGCGAGGTTCCGGTGCTGGTTGTGGCTGCATGTAGCGTATTTTCCCAACGCGCCGTGATGGGCGGCCTTGTTGCCGCTCTGGTTGCAACCTATACGCTTACGTGGTTTTTGCTTGCGATGGGCTTTGCCTTTGAACTTCCCGTTTCGGCACCGCGACGCACAAAAGCCCAGATGGCGACTCCGCTTGCCGGTGGAGCCGCAGCTGCCCGTACTTTTGGCGGACCTGTTGAAGTATCGTCCGATTCTATTTCTACGACCAAGGAGGCCTAGGTCATGGCATCTCAAGTTGAGCTCACCCCATGCGGGGCCATGTTTGACATCTTTAAGCGCGCGGCGCATCTGAGCCATATCGAGCTGTGCGGCTTGGTGCTTTCGTCCCGTCCGCTCGCCGACGGCCGCAGCCCGCAGAGTCGAGCCGCCGATCGCTCTTGGGTTTCCCGCTTTATCGTTCGCGCGCCGGTCGGCACGCTTCAGCAGCGCTACTTTGCCGAATACGGTACCTCGGCTGCGCGTATTATGTCGCAACTGGCCCTGCGCCAGCGAAATCCCATGGACTCCACGGCTGTGATCAATATGGTGTGCGGTCCTGCAGGTGAACCGATGGTACGCGCGCTCGAAGAGTGCCACCAGGACACGAATCTCTATCGCAACGCGCTCGATCGCCTGTCCCAGGCGGCGGAACTCATGCCCGCCGAGCGCGCCGAGGCCGTGCTGGTGCTGTTTGTCGCTGTCGGTTGTTCGGCGGATGTGCGGTCCTCGGTGAACTATGCCATCGACTACGCGCACGCGACCTGTGGCGGAGGAACATCCACGCCGCGTTCGCTTGGCATGTCGATGACCGCGGGCGAACGCGAACCCGCCCCGGCGCACCCCTTGGGCTTGCTGCGCGTGCAAAACAGTTTTGTCGTGAGCGCCCCGCGCTGGATTCAGCCGAGCGAGCAGGGTGTTGAGATTGGCGCACTGGCCACTGGTGAGGGCGATATTACCGACGTCGGCGACGATGTCTCGGCCCGCCATGCCCATATCTGGTGCGATGCTCAAAATATCTGGCACGTTGAGGACTTGTCGTCCACCAACGGAACCGTGGTGGTAAACGGGGCCACGCGCGTCTGCATTCAGGTCGAGCCCGGCCGTTCCGCCCAACTCAATCCCGGCGACGAGCTCAAGCTCGGCGAATCCACTACCTACGCCATTCTCTTCGGTGCCCTCTAGCCAGTCCTGCCAAATGGTCCCTCCGTCCCCAAGGGATCATTTTGCTCCCGGCAGTCACCCGAGGTAAACCTTTACCGCCCGCCTATATTTGCCGAAATTACACTTGACGGCGGGGTACAATAAACCCGCATGCGGATTTCCGTTGCGGGCGCTTCCCATCGCCGGGGCGTGCCCGGGAGCATCCGGCATGCGGCCTTTGCGGCGCTCGGTCATGTGCAAGACGGGCGGTCGGGTCTGTGGGGCGCATCAGCTGGCCCTCGCCTCGGCATGCCTTCTCTCCACGCCATGTACCTGCTGCTGAGCCTGCCTGCCAGATGATTGGAAGCAACAGCGAAAATCCCATCACGCCAACATCCCGGCGATCGCCGGGGCCTGTATACCTATATGAGAGGAGAGGGGTATATGGCGCGTAAGTTTAAGTCTATGGACGGCAACGAGGCGGCCGCATATGTTTCGTATGCGTACACCGAGGTAGCGGGAATCTATCCCATTACGCCGTCCAGCCCGATGGCCGACCATGTCGACCAGTGGGCGGCCCAGGGTCGCAAGAACATCTTCGGCACCCCGGTCAAGGTCGTCGAGATGGAGTCCGAGGCAGGTGCAGCCGGTACCGTTCACGGTTCGCTGGGCGCCGGTGCTCTGACCACCACCTACACGGCTTCTCAGGGTCTGCTCCTGATGATCCCGAACATGTACAAGATCGCAGGCGAGCAGCTCCCGGGCGTTTTCCACGTCTCCGCGCGTTGCGTCGCTTCCCACGCCCTGAACATTTTTGGCGATCACTCCGACGTCATGGCCTGTCGTCAGACCGGCTTCGCCATGCTCGCCGAGGGCAACGTCCAGGAGGTCATGGACCTCTCGCCGGTGGCTCACCTTGCCGCCATCGAGGGTAAGACCCCGTTCCTTAACTTCTTCGACGGCTTCCGCACCAGCCACGAGATCCAGAAGGTCGCCATGTGGGACTACAAGGATCTGGCCGAGATGTGCGACATGGACGCCGTCCAGGCTTTCCGCGACCACGCGCTCAACCCTGAGCACCCGCACACCCGCGGCAGCCACGAGAACGGCGATATCTTCTTCCAGAACCGTGAGGCCTGCAACAAGGTCTACGACGAGCTTCCCGCCGTCGTCGAGGGCTACATGAAGAAGATCAACGAGAAGCTCGGCACCGATTACGGCCTGTTCAACTACTACGGCGCTCCCGACGCCGATCGTGTCGTCGTGTGCATGGGCTCCTTCTGCGACGTGCTCGAGGAAGTCATCGACTACCTCAACGCTCACGGCGAGAAGGCCGGCCTGGTCAAGGTTCGTCTGTTCCGTCCGTTCTCCATCAAGCACTTCGTCGACGTTCTCCCCGAGACCGTCCAGAAGATTGCCGTCATGGACCGTACCAAGGAGCCGGGTTCCATCGGCGAGCCGCTCTACCAGGACGTCGTCTCCGCTCTCTACGAGGCCGGCAAGACGGGCATCAAGGTCGTCGGCGGCCGTTATGGCCTGGGCAGCAAGGACACGCCTCCTGCGTCCGCGTTCGCTGTCTTCGAGGAGCTCAAGAAGGACGAGCCCAAGCGCGAGTTCACCATCGGCATTGTCGATGACGTGACCAACCTGAGCCTGCCCGAGGCCGAGGATACGCCCAACACCGCAGCCCCCGGCACCATCGAGTGCAAGTTCTGGGGTCTGGGTGGCGACGGTACCGTCGGCGCCAACAAGAACTCGATCAAGATCATCGGCGACCACACCGACAAGTACGTCCAGGCCTACTTCCAGTACGACTCCAAGAAGACCGGCGGCGTCACCGTCTCGCACCTGCGCTTTGGCGATTCTCCGATCCGTTCGCCGTACTACGTGACCAAGGCCGACTTTGTCGCTTGCCACAACCCCAGCTACATCGTTAAGGGCTTCAAGATGGTCCGCGACGTCAAGCCGGGCGGCACCTTCCTGGTCAACTGCCAGTGGAGCGACGAGGAGTTCGCCGAGCACATGCCCGCCGTGGCCAAGCGCTACATCGCGAACAACAACGTCAACGTCTACCTGATCGACGCTATCGACCTGGCCGCCAAGGTCGGCATGGGCAAGCGCACCAACACGGTGCTCCAGTCCGCCTTCTTCGCGCTGGCCAAGGTCCTGCCCGCCGAGGACGCCCTGCAGTACATGAAGGACGCGGCTACCAAGTCCTACATGAAGAAGGGCCAGGCTATCGTCGACGCCAACCACAAGGCCATCGATGCCGGCGCTACCGCCTTCCGTAAGTTCGAGGTTCCGGCCGACTGGGCTACCGCCGAGGATGCCGCTCCCGTCGAGCTCTCCGAGGAGACCAAGTCCGCTATCGCCCAGCAGGTCAAGAACCTGCTCGAGCCCATCGATCGCATGGACGGCGACAGCCTGCCCGTTTCCGCCTTCGTCGATTGCGCCGATGGCCAGTTTGAGCTGGGCGCCTCCGCATACGAGAAGCGCGGCGTCGCCGTGGTCGTTCCCCACTGGGACGAGACCAAGTGCATCCAGTGCAACCAGTGCGCCTACGTGTGCCCGCATGCCACCATCCGTCCGTTCGCGATGACCGAAGACGAGGCTGCCGCCGCGCCCGAGGCTACCCGCACGCTCGACGCCATGGGCCCCAAGGCCAAGGGCATGAAGTTCACCATGGCTGTGTCCCCGCTCGACTGCATGGGCTGCACCAACTGCGTCAAGGTCTGCCCCAAGGGCGCCCTCGAGATGGTTCCCACCGAGCAGGAGATGGACCAGCAGCCCGTTTGGGACTACATGGTCGAGAACGTCTCCGAGAAGAAGGAGCTCATCGCGGCCAACGTCAAGGGCAGCCAGTTTAAGCAGCCCTACCTGGAGTTCTCCGGCTCCTGCGCCGGCTGCGCCGAGACCGCCTATGCACGTCTGGTGACCCAGGTTGCCGGCGACCGCATGTTCATCTCCAACGCCACCGGCTGCTCCTCCATTTGGGGCAACCCCGCTGCCACCGCTCCTTACTGCAAGGACAAGGACGGTCACGGCCCGGCGTGGAACAACTCCCTGTTCGAGGACAATGCCGAGCTTGGTCTGGGCATGGCCGTTGGCTATGAGGCCGTTCAGCACAAGCTGATCGCCGCTACCCAGGACATCATCGCTGCCGATGGTCCGTCCGATGAGCTCAAGGCCGCCGGCCAGGCTTGGATCGACTCCGTCAACGACGCCGAGGCCTCCAAGACCGCTGCCGCCGCCTACGTTGCCGAGCTCGAGAAGTGCGGCTGCGACGCTTCCAAGGCGATCCTCGCCGACAAGGCTTACCTCACCAAGAAGTCCTTCTGGATCTTCGGCGGCGACGGCTGGGCCTACGACATCGGCTTCGGTGGCCTGGACCACGTCCTGGCTTCCGGCCACAACGTCAACGTCTTCGTCTTCGACACCGAGGTCTACTCCAACACCGGCGGTCAGGCCTCCAAGGCCTCGAACCTGGGCCAGGTCGCTCAGTTCGCCGCTGCCGGTAAGGTGACCAAGAAGAAGTCCCTGGCCGAGATCGCCATGAGCTACGGCTACGTCTACGTGGCGCAGGTCGCCATGGGCGCCAACCCGGCTCAGACCCTCAAGGCCATCCACGAGGCCGAGGCCTACGACGGCCCGTCCCTCATCATCGGCTACAGCCCCTGCGAGATGCACTCCATCAAGAAGGGCGGCATGCAGAACTGCCAGGCCGAGATGAAGAAGGCCGTCGAGTGCGGTTACTGGAACCTCTTCCGCTTCAACCCCGAGGCTGCTGCCGGCAAGAAGTTCTCGCTCGATTCCAAGGAGCCCGCGGGCGGTTATCAGGAGTTCCTGATGAACGAGGCCCGTTACGCTTCGCTGACGCGTTCCTTCCCCGAGCGCGCCGAGGAGCTCTTCAAGGAGAATGAGCAGGCCGCTATGGACCGCTATCAGCACCTGCTGAAGCTCAAGACGGTGTACAACGAGGCCTAAGTCTCCCACCGCAGGATCTGAGGGCTAACCTTCGCGGACGTCCTCGGACATGAAAGAACCCCCGCTGCGCACTACGTGCGGCGGGGGTTCTTTCGTCCTGCGGAGTGTCCGCGAAGGTCAGCCCTCAGATCCTGCTACGACTACGTCCTCAGATTGTGTGGGCGGATGAAGGACGTAGTTGGCCGGGTATTCCGTCCCTTTCGCTGTTTCGCGGCTTTGCCGCGAAACCTCGCGCCACTTTGGGGATGGATGGGGGACTTGGCTGTTGCCGCCTTTTCGGAGCGCTTCTTTATTCCTTTTGCTGGATGAAAAGCCCCTTGTTTTTGCAGGGGTGCATACTCGACTTATAAGTGCATAGAATCTCGTATAGCGCGAGTAAGATATTGCGCTGTCCGTTTTGTGTTTAGCAGAGATGTAGTTTGCATAATCCGACATAATCCTCGCTTCATTTAAATAAAGTCGCACGTAAATTACGTAGATATGTCTGAGCTGGAGTTCTGTACGCTGAGCGGACAAAAACGACCGTTCACCGTTCCGCTATTTTCAAAATGAATAAAATGAGCGATAAAGAGAATATAAACCTTAATAAACTCGCGTATCGCACGGACGCGGGTTATTAATGGGTTGTAGGCCTTTTACAGAAAGGATTCCAGCAATGTCTAAGCCTCTTGGCAAGCCCGATCGTATTGTCGTCGCCCTTGGCGGCAACGCCCTCGGCAACAACCCCGTCGAGCAGATCGAGGCCGTGAGCAACACCGCCCACGCTCTCCTCGGTCTCATCGAGCAGGGCAATGAGATCATCATCACCCACGGCAACGGCCCGCAGGTCGGCATGATCCAGAACGCCTTCGCCGCTGCCCACGATGCCATCGGTACCCCCGAGATGCCGCTGCCCGAGTGCGGCGCCATGTCCCAGGGCTACATTGGTTATCACCTGCAGCAGGGCATCGGCCGCGAGATGCACAAGCGCTATAAGCGTTGGCACGCCGCCACCGTCGTCACCCAGATCGAGTGCGATCCGGATGATCCCGCGTTCAAGAACCCGACCAAGCCGATCGGCCCCTTCTACACCGAGGAGCAGGCCAAGGAGTTCATGGCCGAGGATCCCTCCAAGGTCTTCGTCGAGGATTCCGGCCGCGGCTGGCGTCGCGTCGTCGCCTCCCCCGATCCCAAGAAGATCGTCGAGGCTGACTCCATCCTTAACCTGCTCGACAACGAGTTCATCGTCATCGCCTGCGGTGGCGGCGGCATCCCCGTCGTCCGCGACTACGAGAACAAGGGCTGCTACAAGGGAGTTCCCGCCGTCATCGACAAGGACCTGGGCGGCGAGCTGCTGGCCGAGGACTGCGACGCCGACGTTCTGTTCCTGCTGACTGCCGTTGAGCATGTCGCCATCAACTTTGGCAAGCCCAACCAGGAGGAGCTCGAGGACCTCACCGCCGACGAGGCCGAGCGCCTGGCCGACGAGGGCCAGTTCGGCAAGGGTTCCATGGAGCCCAAGGTCCGCGCTGCCATCAAGTTCGCCCGTTCCCGCAAGGGCCGCACCTGCATCATCGGTGCTCTGGACAAGGCCGCCGAGACCATGGCCGGTCTCTCCGGTACCCGCATCCACGAGTAGTCTCTACTCTGTTGCCTCTCTCGTGGGCGCCAGGCAAAGCGCCCACAAACTAGCCTCTCTTCATGAGCCCCGCAGTCCGCTCCGGCTGCGGGGCTTTTGCTATTCACCTAGTCATTGGGGACAAACCCGGCACTTGGGGACGGTCCTTTCCTGCCGGCAGCTTGGGACAGTCCTTAATAGTTATTGGGGACGTTCTTAAACGACTAGCCAAACAAGAACGTCCCCAACGACTACTCATTTAAGTCTGTCCCCAATGACTGCCCAATGGCTGGGAAGGCGCATCCCACACCGACGCATTGCCTTCGGGCCCTCTCCCCAGGCTCTCCATAGCTCAGCTGGACTCCCCGCAACCTGTTCCGAGTTGGCGGAACGAGCGTGACGTGGAGTGTCATTCTTTACCGCGTTAGACTAGACGCAGGGAAAGGAGGAGGACATGGATGCTCGCGTCAAGCAGCTTGTAAATATGATCGAGGACGCTCAGCCTGTCGCTGTCGCGGTACTTGCCAAGCGTCTCGAGGTAAGCGAGCGCGCCGTGAGAAACTATATCCATCGCGCAAACGACAACCTTGCAGGGGTTGCACGCATCGTTGGCAGCAAGGGGCAGTATCGTATCGATGTTGCACGTGCAGATGAGCTTGCTCGCTTGCTAGACGGTGCGGCTCTGGCCCATCCGGGCATTCCTGATACGCGCGACGGCCGTGTGTCCTTCCTTCTTAACGACCTCCTCATGCGGTCCCAGTGGGTGACGATTGAGGAGTATGCGGATTTACTCTACGTTTCGGCGCGAACTCTGTCCAATGACATGCGTCTGGTAGAGCAGAAACTCGCCCAATTTGACTTAACGCTCGAAAAGCGCCCACGCTACGGAATCCGCGTTGCGGGCGGGGAGTCGCAGCGGCGCCTGTGCCTGGCCTCGCTGGTGAGGCCCGTGTTGCCCGACACCGACGATGCAAAGCTCGCCGAGCGCCTGCGGGCCATCGCCGCATGTGTGGACGATGCTCTGACGGCCTCGCCCGTCACGGTGAGCTCGCTGGCATCCCGCAATCTCATCATGCATCTTTACATTGCTCTTGGCCGCATCGAGCAGGGCTGCTATGTCCCAGCTGCAGAATCGGACGTTCAAAAACTGGAGGGAACGCGCGAATGCGCCGCGGCTTTCCAGATTGCCGCAAACATCAAGGATGCCCTGGGCGTGAGCATGCCCCGAGAAGAGGTTGCCTTTATCGCAATCCATTTGCTCGGCAGGGGCACGGGCGTGCCCGAGAAGGGCTCTGCCGTTATCTCGGACGAGATGTGGGAGATTGCTTCCGAGATGGTACGTGCGGTCAACGATGAGTTTAGGTTTGACTTTAGCGGCGATCTTGAACTTCGCATGAACCTTGCTCGGCATATCGGCCCTCTGGGCTATCGCCTTGAATATCACATGCATATGGATAACCCCATGCTGTCCGATATCAAGACGAGGTTTCCGTTGGCCTATTCGATGGCAGCTGGCACCTCGCAGGTACTCGAGCGTCATTTTGGCAGCCAGCCCTCTGATGAAGAGCTCGGCTACATCGCCATGGCATTTGCCCTGGCCCTCGAGCAGCAAGCCGACCAGCCGCGTCGCAAACGCATCCTGATCGTGTGCGCCTCGGGAGCGGGAAGCGCCCGTATGCTCGAGCACCAGTACCGCAAGCAGTTTGGCATGTATATCGATTCGATTGAGACATGCGATGTCGCCCGCGTGGGAACGTTCGATTTTTCGCATATCGACTACGTGTTCACAACGGTGCCGCTCAACGTCAAGTTGCCCGTGCCCGTCCGCGAGGCCGATTTCTTCTTGGAGACGAGCGATGTCAACGCTATCCGCAAGGTGCTGAGCGACGACACTGCGCAATCGGACTCCGTGAGCTCTTTCTTTAGCCGTGCCCTGTTCTTCAACCGCGTTGAGGCGTCGTCGAAGCAGGCCGTTCTCCGATATCTCTCCGAGCGCGCCGTCGAGAGCGGCCGTGTCGATGCCCAGTTTGCCCAAGAGGTCGCCGAGCGCGAGAGCGCGAGCGCCACCTCGTTTGGCAATGGGGTAGCCATGCCCCATGGGATGCATCCCTTGAGCGCCGAGGCCTTTGTTACCGTGGGCCTGCTCGAACATCCCATTCTTTGGGACGAATACGGCCATGAGGTCGATATCGTCTTTATGGTGTCGTTTGCCCGGTCGGGCGGCGATGAGGCGCGGATCTTGAGCTCACTGCTCGCCGAGATCTTTATGGACCGCCAGGGGGTCGAGCGCCTACGCGAGCGCCGGTCCTGGCATGAGCTGATGGCGCTTGTGCAAGCGCATACGGCTTAAGACTTCTTTTGTCGATGACCCTGTCAGTCTACCTGCAATAAACCTCGAGGATTGCGGGCGGGAGATAGGCGTTTCGAATATTCAAGTACAAACCAAACATCACGGGAGAGGAGACCGTTATGGACGATCAGGGAACCGAGATGGTTTCGTTTCAGCTGGTCGCTGCAGCGGGAGAGGCACGCAGCCTTGCCTTCGAAGCCCTTGAAAAGGCAAAGGCGGGGGATTTTGACGCCGCCGCCAAACTCATGAAGCAGTCAAAGGATGCGGGAATCAAGGCTCACCACATCCAAACGCAGCTGCTTTCGACTGAGGCAGCGGGCGAGCATCTGTCGGTGGATGTGTTGCTGGTCCATGCTCAGGACCACCTCATGTGCTCCATGCTTGCTCAGGAGCTCGTGCAGGAGCTGATCTGCCTGTATGAGCGCACTGCAACCAAGAACGCCTAGCGGCGTGCGGTGACTATCCAACCAATCAATGCGAAGGGAATCCCTTATGAAGATCCTTCTTGTTTGCGCAGCTGGTCTGTCTACAAGCATTCTGATGAAGAAACTCGAGAAATATGCGGAGCAAAACGGCATCGAGCTCGATATCGATGCGGTGGGTATCGGCGAGTATCAGGAGACGTGCGCCAATTATGACGTGCTGCTCTTGGGGCCGCAGGTGTCCTACCAGCTCAACACCGTCAAGCAGGGGAGCGGTAAGCCGACCGCGGTCATCCCCGCACAGGACTACGGCATGGGCAACGCCGCCAACGTGCTGGCACTCGCCCAGTCGCTGTTGGGTTAGGAGGCAACCATGGAGAAGTTCATGACCCTGCTTCAGGAAAAACTGACCCCTATCGCCAATTTCTGCGGCACCGAGCGCCACTTTGCCTCCATGCAAAAGGGCTTTATGAGCGCGATCAGCTTCATCTTGGTATCTGCCGTCTTTATGATCCTCGCCAACCCGCCGGTCACGGCCGACCTGGTGGCGCAGGGCGGGTTCTGGTCCGTCTTTGGCCCTTGGCTCGATTTTGCCACGGCCAATAAGCTCACGCTGCTCATTCCCTTCAACATGACGATGGGCATACTGTCGGTGATCGTGACGTTCGCAATCGCCTATAACCTGGCGGGCACCTACAAGATGCCCAAGCTTAACGCCGGCATGACCTCGCTGGTGATGTTCCTGATCGCCGCGGCGCCGTCGTCCTACTACCAGCTTGCTGACGAGTCCGTGCTCCAGGCGGTCCCCTGCACCTATCTGGGTGCGCAGGGCCTGTTTACCGCCATCATCGTTGCCTTGGTCTCCGTCGAGGTCACGCGCTTCTGCCAGACCAAGGGCATCACCATCAAGATGCCCGATGGCGTGCCGCCGTTTTTGTCCGAAACCTTTGGCGCCATCGTACCTATGCTCGCCAACATCCTCATCTTCTTTGGCGGCAACCTGCTGATCCAGATGATCGATCCCGCGCTGTCCATCCCCTCGGTTATCGAGAAGCTGCTCGCTGCCCCGCTTTCCGTCGCAGTTGACTCTGTGCCCGGCGCACTGCTTATCTGCTTCATGACGCTGCTGTTTTGGTGCTTTGGCGTCCACGGCAACATGATCGTAATGCCCATCACCGCCCCGGTCACGCTTGCCGCCTTTGCCGCCAACGCCTCGCTCTATGCTGCCGGGCAGCCGCTTGAGTTCCACCCGGCGCTCATGTCGTTGGCCATCAACCTCATCGGCGGCACGGGTAATACGTTCTCTTTTGTGGCGCTCTGCGCGTTTAGGGCAAAGTCGCAGCAGCTCAAGGCATTTGGCAGGGCATCGATCGTGCCGAGCTTCTTCCGTATCTCCGAGCCCGCGATCTTCGGCGCGCCCATCATCTTCAACCCGATCCTCATGATTCCGTTTGTGCTAGGCGGCATGATCTCGGCCCTGCTGTATTGGGGTGCGGTCTCACTGGGTCTTGTCTCTAACTTCTACATCTTGGTGAGCGGCACGTTCCCCATCTTCGTTCAGGGCTTTGTCCAGTGCCTCGACCCGCGCATCTGGGTGTTTACGATCGTTTTGATCGTGGTCATGGCTGTGGTCTGGTACCCGTTCTTTAAGGTGTACGATAACCAGCTCCTGGCTCAGGAGCAGGAGAACGCCGCGGCAGCTTCTGCCGAGGATGCTGAGTAGCATGAGTTACTTTGACAGAACGTCTGCCGCCGGTATGCCCGAGGGCTTTTTGTGGGGTGGTGCCCTCGCCGCCAACCAGGCCGAAGGGGGCTGGAACGAGGGCGGCCGCGGCATGTCGCACTCCGACCTGATCCCACAGGGTTCCGACCGCTGGGATGTAATGTTTGGCAGGCAAAAGCCCGTGGACGATCCGGACAGGCTGTATCCATGCCGCTGGGGCAACGACTTCTTCCATCATTGGCACGAGGATGTCGAGCTCTTTGCCGAGATGGGCTTTAAGTGCCTGCGTCTTTCAATTTGCTGGAGCCGTATTTTTCCCACAGGGATGGAGACCGAGCCCAACGGCGAGGGCTTGGAGTTTTACCGTCAGGTATTCGAGGCGCTGCGCGAGCATGGAATCGAGCCGCTTGTGACGCTGTCGCACTACGACTATCCGTTGGCTCTGGTCGAGCGCTATGGTGGCTGGCAAAGCCGAGAGATGATCGAGCGGTATGCGCACTACGTCGAGACCGTCGGACGCGCGTACCAGGGCCTCGTGCGTTATTGGCTTACGTTCAACGAGATCAACAGCGTGGCGCTGTCCTATCTCAACGCGGGTGTCACGCTCGAGGATGAGCGTGACCGTGCAGCCGTGACCGCGGCGTTCTCGCACCATATGTTTATGGCGAGCGCTCGCGCTGTCGAGATTCTGCACAAGATCGATCCTGCAAACAAGGTGGGTTGCATGGTCGCTGCCGGTGCGACCTATCCGTACCGTTGTGCGCCCGAGGACGTATGGCTTGCGTATGAGGAGGACCGCGGCCGCTACTTCTACACAGACGTGATGGCTGCGGGCGCCTATCCTGCTTGGAAGCTGCGTGCACTCGAGAAAGAGGGTGTTCACGTGCCCTTTGAGCCGGGCGATACGGAGTATCTGGCAGAGCATACGGTCGACTTCATCTCGTTCTCGTACTATTGCTCGCGCTTGGTGTGCGCCGATGATCAGGTGATCGCCGAGAAGGCGGAGGGCAACGTGTTCCCGACGCTGCGCAATCCGTACCTCAAGGATAAAGAGACTGCCTGGAAATGGCAGATCGATGCGCTGGGTTTGCGCGTGACGCTTGCCGGCTACCACGATCGTTACCATCTTCCGCTCTTTATCGCTGAGAACGGTGTGGGCGGACTCGATGCGCTGGAAGACGGCAAAGTCCACGATGCGTATCATATTGATTACCTGCGAAGGCATATTCTTGCGCTGCGCGATGCAATTGTCGAGGACGGTGTTGACCTGATGGGATACACGCCGTGGGGCTGTATCGATTTGGTGTCGGCCTCGACGGGGCAGATGAAGAAGCGCTATGGCTTTGTTTATGTTGATGCCGATGATATGGGCAAAGGCACGTTCGATCGCTACCGAAAGGACAGCTTCTGCTGGTATCAAAAGGTCATTGCATCAAATGGCGAGGACTTGAGTTAACCCTTGCAAGCCTGCTGCCCCCGCGGCCCGTTTCGGCCGCGGGGGCTTTTGCTATTTACCTAGTCTCCGATGAGACCCTCATTCTGTGGGTAGTCATTGGGGACGTTCTTAAACGACTAGTCATTTAAGTCTGTCCCCAATGACTGCGGAAACCCGGCACCTGGGGACGTTCCTTTTCTGCCGGCAGCTTGGAACAGTCCTTAAAGCCCGCATCAATCAACTGCGGAAAGCGCATCCCAGAATGAGCGTCCAACATGGGACATGGTTTCCCTTGAGGGCCTCAACCGGAAAATGCATCCCGGAATGTTGCCGGAAAGTGGAACGTAGTTTCCCAAACAGGCCGTGCGCGGAAAGTGCATCTCGCTATCGAACTTCAAAGCGGGATGCATTTTCCGTGCCAGCAGTTCCGGGCAACCAGAGACCACTCATTTAAGTCTGTCCCCAACGACTAGTAGTAGGCCCACATGGCTTCGACTTCGTTGAGGACCTCTACGACGCCCCAGCGGCGGGCGCTGCGGCTGGCCGAGTTGGGATCGAAGACTTCAATCTGGTCGGCGTCGTCAATACCGTAAAGTACAATGTAGTGGCCCACGTTGGTAAAGGTGCCCGGCCGAACGGCGGCGATGACGGGCGCTCCCGAACGCAGCGCCTGAGTCATCGAGTCGCGATTGTTATGAAGCTCCGTTCCGTTAAGTCCCAACTGCCACGCACCGCTCGTCATAAACGACCATTCGGTTGCACCGGTGGGGGCGTAATTGCCTGCCTCGGAAAGCGCGCACATATTGACGGGGGTCATATCGGTGCGTCCCGTCTTAAAGATATAGACCATGGTGAGGCACGTAGGCCCGCAGGCATTTTGGCGGATGGTACCGCCGGCGTAAGGCAGCTCCGACCATGCAGGGTCGATCTGATAGATATGGGGCATCGTGCCGGCTTGCCATTGCGAGCGCGGGGTCGAAAAGGCGAAAGAATAACCGGGCGCGACGGGGGCCTTGAGCAGCTTGTCCTCGGCGGTGGGCTCGAGACCGGCCGAGCCGTGGGACATACAGGAGCTCATAAGCACAAAGACCAGACAGATGAGGATAGAGCACAGTGCGAGGCAAAGCCGACGAGCCGGCAGGGCGGGGGCATTCACGTACGATGTCGAGCGGTAGGGCTTGCCGTCGCGTCCGCCTTGGGGATGCGAAAAGAAGCGGTTGATATGGCTGCCGGGCTGACGTGCGCCGTTGCGGCGCAGTTGCGGAACCTCGGCTTGGCGCTGTCGAGTGCGCGCGCCCAAGCGGCTATCTTGCTGTGCGCTTGTGCCCGTGCTCGGACGGCCACTCTGCCGTGTTCTGTTTGTCTGCTGCCGAGACGAAGGCCTGGGTTGCTCTTGAGGGCGTTGCGGATTGCTGCTCGTGGCACTTCTGGGCGTCGGCGTGGTGCGGCCAGCAAGGCGAACGCTTTGTCGCCGTTGATCACCGTCGTTGTATCCGTATGCCATTCGTACCGCCTTGTCTCATGTATAACCTGTCTATCCTACAAAAAAGATGTGCAACAAATGGGTCCGCGCGTCAAAAGCTCGGTAAACGGTACGAAAGGCGCAAAACACACGGCCTCAAAAACATCTCTATATGCGTCCGATGAGCGTACGCCCGTCGGACGGGCGACAACAATGAGCGGCAAACCGTGCCGTTCGTCCCAAAAACGGCGCCGCTCGTTTTGCAGTTCTGCCTTCGGTCGAGCCACAAGCGGCGCTGCTGTGCCAAGGCCGTATCTTAAAGCCATGAAATAAAAGCGCGCGGCAAAACAGACCGCGCAAGGGGTGACGCCAAAGAGGCGTCAATAAGGAAAGGAGGGGAACAATGGCGGACAAGAACGCAGAAGTTGCAGTCGAAGGTAACGGCGGCATGAAGAAAACGCTTTCGCTCTGGAACTTCTTCACCATCGGTTTCGGTGCCATCATCGGAACTGGCTGGGTTCTGCAGGTCGGCGACTGGATGGTCGTGGGCGGCGGTCCCGTTCCCGCTATGATCGCATTCCTCTTGGGTGCAATCTTTCTCGTGCCCGTCGGAGCTGTTTTCGGTGAGCTCACGGCTGCTATCCCCATCTCGGGCGGCATCGTCGAGTATGTCGATCGTAGCTTTGGCCGTACGCTGAGCTATATCACCGGTTGGCTCCTGGCCCTGGGCAACGGCATCCTGTGCCCGTGGGAGGCAATCGCTATCTCGACCCTCGTGTCCGAGATGTTCGGCAGCCTGCCCGGTCTTGAGTGGCTGCGTGCCGTCAAGCTCTATACCATCCTGGGCGCCGACGTTTACCTGTTCCCGACGCTGATCGCGCTCGGCTTTGCAACCTACGTCATCTTCCTCAACTTCCGCGGTGCCAGCTCGGCCGCCAAGCTGCAGGCCTTCCTGACCAAGGCCCTGCTCTGCGGCATGCTGCTCGCCATGGGCGTCTCGCTGTTCACCGGCTCGCCGGACAACGCCATGCCCGTGTTCTCCCAGGTCACCGGTGCTGGCGGCGGCAAGCCTGCTACCGAGGGCACCAGCCTGTTCGCAGGCATCGTTTCGGTCCTGGTTCTGACCCCGTTCTTCTACGCCGGTTTCGACACCATTCCTCAGCAGGCTGAGGAAGCGGCCGAGGGCCTCAACTGGAACAAGTTCGGCAAGATCATCTCCCTGGCCCTGCTGGCCGCAGGCGGCTTCTACATGGTCTGCATCTACTCGTTCGGCACCATCCTCGACTGGCATGAGTTCGTTAAGAGCCCGGTTCCCGCGCTTGCCTGCCTCAAGGGCATCAACATGCTCCTGTACCTGGCCATGCTCGTCATCGCCACGCTTGGACCCATGGGCCCGATGAACTCCTTCTACGGCGCCACGAGCCGCATCATGCTCGCCATGGGCCGAAAGGGCCAGCTGCCCGAGAAGTTCGCCGAGGTCGATCCCAAGTCCGGCGCTCCCAAGCTCGCCTGCGTCGTTCTGGGCGTCATCACCGTCGTCGGTCCGTTCCTGGGCAAGAACATGCTCATCCCTCTGACCAACGTGTCGGCTCTCGCCTTCATCTTCTCCTGCGGCATGGTCGCCCTCGCTTGCCTGCGCATGCGCTTCACCGAGCCCGACCTGCCTCGTCCCTACGAGGTGCCCGGCGGCAAGTTTGGCATCAGCCTCGCTATCGTTGCCTGCGGCACCATCATTGGCCTGCTCGTGATCCCGTTCTCTCCCGCCTCCCTCAACATGGTGGAGTGGAGCATCGTGATCGGCTGGTTGGCTATTGGCCTGGCCCTCATGGCTTTCACCAATTCCCGCAAAAAGTAACGCCTAGCCGGGGCGGATCGGGTGCGCGGAATTCTCTCTTCCGCGCACCGAACCCGGCGCCACTTGGGTAGCTTTGTGAGGCCTTAACCCAACACGGCCTCGCCCACTATATGGATCCATAAGGAGGAACCATGTCCACTAAGTATGCAATCGTTGGCGGTAAGCTCATCGACGGTACCGGTGCCGAGCCGGTCGAGAACTCCCTCGTTCTCGTCGACGACAACGGCAAGATCGAGTACGCCGGTGCTATGCAGGACCTTCCCGAGGGCGTTGAGGTTATCGACGCCGCCGGCAAGACTGTCCTTCCCGGCCTGATCGACACCCACCTGCACTTCTCGGGCAACTTGACTGACGATGACACCGACTGGGTCATGCAGCCGCTCCTCGAGAAGCAGGCCGTCGCCGTCAAGCAGGCCTATGACTGCCTCACCCACGGCCTCACCACCGTCTGCGAGATCGGCCGCTTTGGTATCCAGATCCGTGACTGCATCGACAAGGGCGTCTTCAAGGGCCCGCGCGTTCTGGCCACCGGCCTTGGCTTCTGCCGCGTTGCCGGCCACGGCGACTCCCACCACTGCAGCCAGGAGCTCAACAAGGAATCGCACCCCTGGGGCGATCAGGTCGACGGTCCTTGGGATCTGCGCAAGGCCGTCCGTCGTCGCCTGCGCGAGAACCCCGATGCCATCAAGATCTGGGCTACCGGTGGCGGCATCTGGCGCTGGGACTCCGGCCGCGACCAGCACTACTGCTCCGAGGAGATTCAGGCCGTGGTCGAAGAGGCCAAGATGGTCGGCATCCCCGTGTGGAGCCACTGCTACAACAACCACGCCGCTGCCTACGATTCCGTTCGCTTTGGCTGCGAGCAGCTGATTCACGGCTTCGATATCGATGAGCGCACCATGGACCTCATGGCCGAGCAGGGCACCTTCTTCACCCCGACGATCGCCTTCCTGCCCACCTGGTACGCCACCTATCCGCCCGTCTACGTCCCCGAGCTGCACGACAAGTACGAGGGCACCTTGGTCGAGAAGGAGCTGCAGCGCAACTACGACTGCCTGCGCGAGGCCAAGAAGCGCGGCGTCGTCATGACGATCGGCTCCGACTCCTTCTCCTTCGTCACCCCGTACGGCACCTGCTCCATCGAGGAGATGTACGAGTTCGTCGACAAGATCGGCTTCACCCCGGTCGAGACCATCACCTGTGCCACCCTCAACGGTGCCAAGATGTGCCACATCGAGGACGAGACCGGTTCCATCGAGGCCGGCAAGTGCGCCGACCTGCTGGTCGTCAACGGTGACGTCGCCGCCGACATCCACGTGCTCAACACCGACAACATGGACGTCATCATGAAGGACGGCTGGATTGTCGAGGGCGGCACCTTCGGCGAGGCAAACAAGTACAGCGCCTAAGCTACCGTTCATCGATGGCTTGATGTAAAACACAGTATTTGATTGCATAATGCAATGGAGAGGGTCGCTTGCGGCCCTCTTTATTGCTATGGGGTGCGTCAGTAAGAAGGAGATGACAGTGGATCTCAATAGGCTGATTCTGGGCAAGAGCTACAACTCTACCAAGGTCTTTCGTACCGCTCAGCATGTGGTTCAAGCCATCTTGCTCGGTATTGTCGTTCCACTGCTTATCCTGCTACTCATCTGGGATCTAACCGATAATCCCAATCCCGTTCCGGCCGTTGTCGTCATTGCCGGCTTGGTCATGCTGTGCTTCTTCTTCTCGTACGTCTTTGTCGTTCCCGACGACCTCACATCGAGCGCAACCGACCGCACGCTCGCCATCGCATCAAAAATATTCGCCTACACGTCGCGCGGCCTTACGCCCGAAGCTGCTCTGGGCGCCTCTAAGATCATCCTGTCCGAAACTATCGCCTCTGCCATCTGCTTTACCGACGGCAGGCAGGTGTTGGCGAGCTGGGGCGAGGACTCGGCAAAATGCCCCGCGGGCACCCCGGTGGTACTGCGGACTACGCTCAACGTGATCAACAGCGGTGAGCAAAGCGTGTTCTCGCGCGATGCCTCGACCGAGACGGGTGGCTACTTTCCGCGCCTGCGCGCCGGTATTGTCGCGCCGCTTACCGTGCGCGGGCATTGCGTGGGCACGCTCGAGCTGTATTATCCCCGTCTGAGCAGCATCGATATGCGCCAGACGGCGCTTGCCTCGGGCTTTGCCGACCTCATTTCCACGCAGCTTGCGAGCTTTGAGCTTGAGCGCCAGGACGAGCTTACGGCCCGCGTGGAGCTGCGCGCCTTGCAATCGCAGGTCGATCCTCATTTTCTGTTTAACACCATCAGCACCATCGTGTCACTCGTACGTACCGAGCCGGACAAGGCCAGGTCGCTGCTGATCGACTTCTCCAACTACTATCGTCAGACGCTTTCTGATTCCGATACGCTCACCACGCTCGAGCACGAGGTGGAACAGGGCACTCGCTATATCAATCTTATGCAGGCTCGTTATGGCGACGGCCGTCTGCGCGTCTCGGTCGATATCGACTTTGAGGTGCGCGATTGCATGGTGCCGCCGTTTATCTTGCAGCCGTTGCTCGAAAACTGCATCAAGCATGCGCAGCGCGAGACCGAGCCGCTTTCTATTCATGTTAGGGCTTTCGAGACCGATGACGGTTTGGAGATCATCGTCGAGGACGATGGCATCGGTATGAGCGAAGAGGTCTGCGCGCATCTGTTTGAGCAACATCGCCTGGAGGAGCCCGAGAGCATTACCGCCGACGGCTCCGTCAAGCGAGGTTGCGGCCTGGCGCTCTTCAACGTGCTTCAGCGCATCCATTTCTTTTACGGAGAAGATTCCGGCATGCGCGTGAAGTCCCAGGAGGGCGTGGGAACGCAGGTCATCGTCGAGCTGAACGGCGAGCCGCATGAGCCCGCGCCGTTGACGGCGTAGCACTCGAGTGTATTGAGGAGAGAGAGGAAGCGCACATGTCCGAGGGTTGGAACATCCTGGTAGTTGATGACGAGCCTTCCATTAGGGCTGAGTTACGCTATCTGTTGGAAAAGGATACGCGTGTGGGTCAGATCGCCGAGGCGGGCAATGTCACCGAAGCCGTGGAGTCGATTCTGTCGAACAAGCCCGACGTGCTGTTTTTAGACATTACCATGCCCGGTCGCTCGGGAATTGAGCTTGCCGAGACGCTGCAGAACCTAAAGACGCCGCCGGTGGTTGTGTTTGTGACGGCGTTTGCCGAATTTGCCGCCGATGCGTATAACCTCGATGCGGTCGACTATGTCGTCAAGCCGGTCGAGGACGCACGCCTGTCAAAGGCACTCGACAAGATCGAGGCAGCCTTGGGTGCCCGTCGTGTTATCCATGCTCCGCGCCAGCCTTTGCGTCTGACGGTGGACCGCGGGGGCAAAAAGGTGTTCATTCCCGCCGCAGACGTCTGCTACTTTGAGGCGCGCGCCGATTTTTGCAACGCCATCTGCGCCGAGGGAACGTACCTGATCAATGAGTCGATCTCTTCGCTCGAGCGTCGCCTGGACTCCGAGGGCTTTATTCGCGTTCATCGCAGCTACCTGGTCAATTTGGAAGACGTGCACAATGTTGAGATTGGCTCCACGGGGTTGATAGAGCTCAGGCTCGACCGCGTGAACTCGACGGTGCCGGTGTCCCGTCGTCGTGCCGCCGAGGTTAAAGCACACTTGGGGCTTGCGTAGACGGTCTGCATGCCGTCGTTTACCATCGCAGGTTTGGCATGGGCGCGCGGTGGGCATAATGGGTGGCATCGAATGAAATCGAAAGGATCATTATGCCCGCGCTTATCACCCATCATCTGTTTGGCGAGGAAAGCATCGACCGTCTTCCACAGGGCGTCATCACGTCCGATGAAGAGCGCATTGCCTTTATCTTGGGCAACCAAGGCCCCGACCCGTTCTTCTTTCACATTCTGACACCGCGTGTTTCCGACTGCACGCTGCTGGCGCAGGTCATGCATCGGTCGCGCATGTCTCGCCAGTTCGCGTGCCTACGCGACGGCGTGTCGCATCTGCTGCCGCGCGACGCCAGCTTGGGTCGTGCCTTTGCGCTGGGCCTGCTGTCTCATTACGTGCTCGACCGCAACGCTCATCCCTTTGTCTATGAGCAGCAGTTTGGCATCGTGGAGTCCGATTCAGAGCTTGAGGATTCGAGCAGTCAGGTCCATGCCGTGATCGAGAGCGACCTGGATGTGCTGATGCTGCAGCTTAAACGCGATGGCGCTACGGTTGACGATTACCCGCCGGCGGGCGAGATCGTCACCACCGATCGCATCAATCGCGTGGCCGGCGTGCTGATGAGCTATGTTGCCGGACGCGTGTACGGCATTGACATTCCGGCGGGGGAGTACGGTGCTGCCGTTGCCAATATGCAGCGACTTTACCGCGCGATTGAGCCGGCCGGCTCCGCAAAGACGCACGCGATCTCGCTGGTTGAGGGCTTGGTGCACGATTACTCGCTGCTCGACGGCCTTGCCCATCGCGTGACGACGGAGCTGCCCGAGCGCACCGGTAACCTGGGCCATCTGACATGGAAGAATCCCTTTACCGACGAGGTCTCGAACGAGAGTTTCCCCGAGGTCTTTGATCGCGCGCTGGTCGATTACGAGTGCACGGTCGCACGTTTTATCGAGACCGGTGACATGGATGCCGTGACCAGTCACGTCAACTACAGCGGTCGCGTGCTCAATGCCGATGAGGAGTTCGACCGCGAGGAATAGGGCTCGTGCGTGCCCCTTTGCCGAATCCTTACCGGCGGTTCTGGACAATTGGGGTACGATGAGCTAACTGCATATCGGGCGAATACGAAGGGTCCCTGTCCATGAAATACACCAAGCTCGAGCGTAACTGGGTTATGTATGATGTGGGCAATTCGGCCCTCGTGCTGCTCAATACCTCGGTGGTGCCCATTTACTTTAACGCCATCAATACCGGCGCTTCCTCGGCCGACCTGGTGGTCGCCTGGGGCAATGCGCAGACGATTGCCTCGCTGGTCATCGCCATGCTCATGCCCATTCTGGGCGCGCTTGCCGACTACGCCGGCAACAAGATCAAGTTCTTCTTGGGCTTCTTCCTCACGGGCCTGGTGCTTTGCCTGGCGCAGGCTATCCCAATGTCCGCCATGGCATTTTTGACCGTGTACGTGCTGTGCACCATCGGCCTTAACTCTTCTATGACGTTCTACGACGCCATGCTGCCCGACATTACCACCGACGAGCGCATGGACGCCGTGTCCAGCTCGGGTTATGCCTGGGGCTACATCGGTTCCACCGTGCCGTTCGTCATCTGCCTGGCGCTCATCATGGGTGGCCCCGCTCTTGGTGTCCCCACCATGCTGGCAACGCGTCTGTCGTTTATCATCACCGGTGCCTGGTGGCTCATCTTTACCCTGCCGCTCATTCGCACCTATAAGCAAAAGTACGGTCGCGAGCGCGGTCCCGAGGACACCATCGGCCACATCGTGGGCGGTGTGTTCTCCGAGGTCGGACACACCATGCGCGAGATCGCCCACAACAAGACCGTGCTGGTCTACATGATCGCGTTCTTCTTCTATATCGACGGTGTGCACACGGTCATTTCCATGGCAACCAGCTACGGATCGGCCTTGGGCATCGATTCGACGCAGTTGGTGCTGGCTCTGCTCGTTACGCAGTTTGTGGCCTTCCCGTCCGCCATCATCTACGGCAAGCTCGCCGGCCGCGTGGGCACACTCAATATGATCTTGGTGGCCGTCGCCGCCTACATGGGCATTGTGCTGTTCGCCGCGTTCTTCTTAAAGACCGCCTTTGAGTTTTGGGTGCTTGCCATTATGGTCGGCCTGTTCCAGGGCGGCGTGCAGGCGCTCAGCCGTAGCTACTTTGGCCGCATTATCCCCAAGGAAAAGTCCAACGAGTACTACGGCTTCTTTGACATCTTTGGTCGTTATGCAAGCGTTATGGGCACCTTCCTGGTGTCGGTCGTAACCTCGCTGACCGGCAACCCGTCGCTGGGCGTCCTTTCCATTGGTGTGCTGCTGGTCGTTGGCTTTATGCTGTTGGTCCGCCTGTCCCGCATGACTCGGGCGGCAGAGCATGCCGCATAGGAGCGAGCGGCTATTGTGCCTGTCCACGGTACTCTTTTGGGGTTATCCGCAATAAACATTGCGACTTGCGAGCAATGATTTGCCCAAGTGGGTATGATGGAATCAGCTAGGTCGCGGGGCGTCGCCTGTGTTTGGCGGCGCCCCGTTTTTGTGTTGCAGGGAGGGTAAGGCATGAACGCCACGGTCGTGATTCCAACGTATTGGGCGGGCGATGACGCTTGCGCAAACGCCCCTGGCACCTATGACCATTCGACGCGACTCAACGCCGACAATCCCGAACTCGACCGCTGCCTGGCCTCGCTTGAGCAGGTACGTGACATCCCGCGCATCATCCTTTTGGTGGTCTGTCCCGTTTCTGCCACAGCCGATGTGTCGCTGCGCGTGCACGAGATTGTCGACGCGCATCCCACGCTCAAGGTCACCGTTGTCACCAACACCCAGGCCTCGCGCATCGCAGACCGGGTTGCTCAGATCGCGCCCAAGGGTTCGGGCGAGTGCGTGAGCCTGCGAGGCTACGGTGCCATCCGCAATATGGGGCTAGCCTGCGCCGCTGTGTTGGGGCATGACGCGGTTATCTTCTTGGATGACGATGAGACTGTCATCGACGCCGACTTTATGAAGCGCGCGACCTATGCGTTGGGGCAGCAGACGCGTCAGGGCTTGCCGATCTTGGTCAAGAGCGGCTATTTCTACGATCGCGACGGCTCGCCGCTGGCTCCCACGGACAAGGCGGGCATCTGCCATCGTTGGTGGACCAAGCGCATCGAGTTCAACCGTTGGATGAAAAAGGCGCTCTCGGGCACCCGCATCTCGCGCTCCAACTACGTGTGCGGCGGCCTGATGGCCCTGCACGCCCGCGCCTTTACGCGTGTGGCCTTTGACCCGTTTATCACCCGCGGCGAGGACTTGGATTACCTCTTTAACATGCGCATGTTTGGCTACGACGTGTGGTTCGATAACGAGTGGACCGTGCGCCATCTGCCTCCGGAGTCCGAAAAGCGCTCACCGCGCTTTATGCAGGATGTATACCGTTGGTACTACGAACGGGCCAAGTTGACATTCGCCGCGCATCAAAAGGAGCTCATTCCCGTTACGGCGGCATCGCTCATGCCCTACCCGGGCCCGTGGATTTCGCGCGAGCTCGACGACCGCGTGCGCAAGACCGCTATGGTCCGCAGCGTGTTTACCCGCGAGCATGAGGGCTACCTGCGCATCTGGCGCCATGGTATCGACGAGGCAAAGGCCTATGCGCGCCAAAACGCTGCAAGCTACCTGCGTTTCCAGAGCTTTTGGCCCAAGATCATGGACGGGCTTTGGCGTGACGCACAACTGATCAGTATCCTGGAGGGGGCCGAATGATCGACCGCCGCGCCCAGCGCGATAGTTCAATATCAATCTTTCGCATCATTGCCGTTGCCTGCGCCATTTGTGTGCTGGTGTACTTTATTTTTGCCTTGGTGACCGGTATCGAGCCGATCGCCACGGTGATTGCCTGCGCGCTGCTGTGCATCTTTCTGTGCATCTTTATCTTTTTGACGCTCAATCCCGATTCGGTGCGCTCCCAGTACACCGAGGAGACGCTCTCGGTGGCCTCGGCCATGCTCGAGGACATTAAGGGCGGTCTGACGCAGGAGTCGGCGCGTTTGGTGTGCCGGCGCATTTTGCCCGAGACGCGCGCCATGACGGTGGCCATCACCGACGAGGACAACGTGCTTGCCTGCGCGGGCGAGTTTGAGGAAAAACTGCTGCCCGATACTCCCATCCACACGCTTGCCACACGCTACGTTATCGAACATGGCATCGTGCAGTCGTTCAACCGTATGGTGGATGTCGTGGGCTCGGACGGCTCGCACAACCAAGTCCCCGCCGGCATTATCGCCCCCATCAAGGTGGGCGATCGTACCGTCGGCACGCTCAAGTTCTACTACAAGACCCCGCGCGCCGTCGACCGTACCCAGTATGCGCTTGCCTCGGGCTTTGCCGAGATCTTGTCCACGCAGCTCGCCATCCACGAGCTCGAGGTGCAAAAGGAACTCACGGCGCGCGCCGAGGTGCGTGCGCTGCAGGCGCAGATTAACCCGCACTTCCTGTTCAACACGCTGAACACCATTGCATCGTTTACGCGCACCGACCCGCTGCGGGCCCGCGAACTGCTTCGTGAGTTCTCATCGTTCTATCGTGCCACGCTCGACAACTCGGGATCGCTTATTCCGGTCTCGCGCGAGGTCGCACAGACCAAGCGCTACCTTACCTTTGAGAAGGCCCGCTTTGGCGAGGATCGCGTGCTTGCGACGTTCGATGTGTCCGAGGACGTGGAAGATACGCTGGTGCCGGCGTTCGTGATCCAGCCGATTGTCGAGAACGCCGTGCGTCATGGTATGGGCGATGACGACGCCCTGAGGATCGACGTGACCGTTCACCAAGACGGCGAGGATGCAATCTTGATTGCCGTGGCCGATAATGGCGTGGGCATGGATGAGGGTACCGCCGCCAGACTGTTTGACGAGCGTTCTGCCCGTCCCGACGCCAGCTCTCCCCAGGGTGGCGGCGCCGGTGTGGCCATGCACAATATTTCGGAGCGCATCCATCGCTTTTATGGGCCGCACTCCTATACGCGTGTCGAATCGGCGCCGGGCAAGGGCACCAAAGTGCTCCTTCATCTTGATTTGTCAGAGAGCATCTTCGACATTCAAGAGTAAAATAAAAGGCTACGGGCTCAACGTCATGCGACGGATGCCCGGCGTAGTTAGTTGACGAAAGGTTTTATCCCTATGCTGCGTGCGATGATTGTGGATGATGAGGCGCCGGCTCGCTCGGAGCTTCGCTTCCTGCTCGAGCAAACGGGCAAGATCGGCACGATCACGGAGGCGTCGAGCGTCCGCTCCGCCATCGAGATGCTTATGGAAAGTCGCGTGGATGTCGTGTTTCTCGATATCTCGATGCCCGGTGCCTCGGGCCTGCAACTTGCCGAGGCGCTGCATAAGCTCAAAAATCCGCCGGCGATCGTGTTTGTGACTGCGTATAGTGACCATGCGGTCGAGGCATTCGACGTGGATGCCGTCGATTATCTGATGAAGCCGGTCGAGGAAGCTCGCTTGGATCGCGCGATCGAGAAGGTCATGCAACGCACCAAGCCGGTTACGGACAGCAAGGTGACCATCGAGCGTATCCCGGTGGAAAAGGGCGGCCGCAAGGTGCTCATTCCCGTGGACGACATTCGCTTTATCATGGCCAAGGACGATTACTCCTGCATCTATACCGTCGATGATCGCTTTTTGTCGACGACCTCGCTGGCGCAGTTTGAGGCCAAGCTCTGCGACTTTGGCTTCTTCCGTGTTCACCGCCGCTATATCGTGAACTTGGCGTGCGTCACGGATGTGGAGACGGTGCCCTCGGGCGCCATCCAGCTGGGCATTACGGGCGTCGACGAACGCGTGCCGGTTTCGCGCCGCCGCGTCGTGCCGCTCAAGAAGGCTCTGAGTCTCTAGCACACTGGCCCCGCAGCCCTGTAGACCCATCGTCTGCGGAGCCGTGGGGCTTTTTTGTATGTATCTGCCGAATCGTTTTTTGCGGAAGGGATCCCATGAACAGCGCAAGCGCCAAGCGCATCGACATCATCTCGGACACCCACGGCTATTTATCGCCTGCGCTCTTGGATGAGCTTGAGGGCGCAGACCTGATCATCCACGCCGGCGATCTCACGTCAGAGATGGACTACGAGCACCTATGCACCATCGCCCCCGTGCGGGCCGTACTGGGTAACAACGATTACTACCGCGACTACGGCCCCGATGTAGACCGTCTTGCGCTTTTTACCTACGAAGGCCTCAAATTCGCCGTAGCCCACTACCGCGAAGACCTTCCGGTGGGATCCGTAGACGTAGCCATCAACGGCCACACCCACGTAACCAAAGAAGCCCAAGTGGGCCGTTGCTTAGTCCTCAACCCGGGCAGCGCCAGCTACCCCAGAGGCACCCGAGGCCCCACCATGGCCAGAATGCTCGTCAAAGACGGCAAGATCATAAGCACCAAGTTTATTGACCTAGACTAACCGCAACAAAAACGGGGGATGTAAAACCGCATCTCCCGTTTTTTATGAGCCAAAGGCCGAGTTTCAACAAGAATAATCAGACCAATCCCACCGCGGAGAACGGGGACC
>CAUEQX010000005.1 GCA_959020035.1 uncultured Collinsella sp.
GGCCACCGTCCCGGGCAACCTGTACGGCAAGAGCATTTCCGCCGCCGTTACCGCGCTCAACAACGCCGGTTTCTATAACATTGGCTTCTGTGACCAGAACGGCAATCCCGTGAGCGGTAACGAGGATGCCACCGTTACGGGCGTCTCCCCCACCGGCAAGCAGTCCACCGACAGCACGATTACGCTGACGGTCCCACTTTCTGGTTCGGGCTCGGGCTCGGGCACGAGCACGGGCGACGATTCCGGTACGACCAACTAGTCGCCACCCCACCGCTCATCGCGGCTTTCGCCGCAAACATATTCGCTCACAGGCGCCCGCTTGCTCCCCCAGTAAGCGGGCGCTTTCTTTATCTGAAGCAGCGAATACTACGGCATGCCTTAAACCAAAAGAGCCCGGCACCGTAACGGTACCGGGCTCGATATTCCTCTGGTGCCCCCGGGCGGATTCGAACCGTCGACACCCGCTTTAGGAGAGCGGTGCTCTATCCCCTGAGCTACGGAGGCATGTTGTACTAGTGTAGCAGATTTACTACATCGCAATACGTCGCATGACTAGACTTCGAAGTTGCGGTGGAACAGCCCTCCGGAAAGTGTGTCCCACTATCCAGGCAAATTCTGGGTCAAACTTTCCCAATGGGACCTCGCTGGAAACTGTGTCCCAGAATTTCGGCTCGAAACGGGACACGGTTTCCCAAACGACCCCGTTCCGGAAACTACGTCCCGGAATCGGCGCTCGAACTGGGATGCACTTTCCCAATCGAGCCCCATGGGAAACTGCGTCCCACTTTGGGGGGCGCTCTTTAATGACTAGTTGCCTTTGTGGAAAAGATTTTTTGATAACGGAGGGGATGCTCTTGGCGCCCTTGGTCGTTACGTCGATAAAGTCGGGCGAACGCACGAGTCTATCCTCGTCCACGTACTTGCGCACAGCGCGCAGCGTCTCTTTGTCGTCGCGCGTCGAAAACGTAAAGTGACCGTTGTCCTTGGTGAAGATGGCAAAACGCGTAATCTTCTTGGTGCCGCGCAAGACCTCGGCGGCAATATAGTCGACCTCGTCCCACGGGATTTGAATATAATCCTCGGGATTGCGCTCGTTATAGTACTCAAACGCCTTATTGCCCACCATCACGTTACCGTGGCTGGTAAGCCCCATCAGGCAGGTTGCCGGCGTTGCCAGATCGACCGTGCTGTTCTGAGATTGCGCCATACGCGCCTCGCCCTCCAATAAAAACAATCGGACCGCATCCAGTGTACCCACCGGGTGCGGTCCGTTTCAATGGCTCAAAAGCCCTTACCTAGCAACTCTCGGTCTTAAGCCGAAGCGTGCTTACATGAAGCCGCAGAAGCGACCGATGATGCCGACGGCGAAGAGAGCCAGGATGATGACGATCGGGCTGACCTTCTTCTTGAGGAGCTTGCAGACCAGCAGGGTCAGGCACACGGCGGCAAGGCCGGGGATGAGCTGATCGAGGTTGGCCTGAAGCGTGGTGACCTTCATCTGATCAAGGGCGGTAGCACCGACGGAGTTGTACATCGTCAGCGCTTCCTTGATACCCTCGGAACCGGAGGGCAGGCTAGCCCAGTCGATAAAGGCGCCAGCAGACTGCTTGACCGTGGAGACGATCGGGGTGAAGGAAATGGACACCCAGCGCTCGACCAGGGCGCCGATGATGAACATACCCAGGATGGAAGCGCCCTCGGTGACCTTGCCCATCAGACCACCGGAGAGGTCCTTGGCGATGGAGGAGCCGACCTTGTAGCCAAACTCCTGCGTGTACCACAGGAAAGCGTAACGGATGATGTTCCACGCGAAGAAGAACAGCAGCGGACCGACGATGCTGCCGGACATGGCCAGGGAAGCGCCCAGAGCGCCCAGAATCGGGCGAAGGGTGAACCAGAAGACGGGGTCACCGACGCCGGCGAGCGGGCCCATCATACCGACCTTGACGCCCTGGATGGCGACGTCGTCAATCGGGGCACCGTTGGCGCGCTCCTCCTCGAGAGCGAGGGTAACGCCAATGACGGGGGCGGAAACATAGGGGTGGGTGTTATAGAACTCCAGGTGGCGCTTAAGAGCGGCAATCTGGTCATCCTTGCTGGTGTAGAGCTTCTTGATCGCAGGGATCATTGCGAAGCACCAGCCGCCGTTCTGCATACGCTCGTAGTTCCACGAGCCCTGAAGGAACTGATGACGGAAGCAAACCTTCTTGCGGTCAGCCTTGGTGAGCTGAATCTTGTTCTCTGCCATATGTATCACTCCCCTCCTACTCGTAATCGTTCAGAATGTCGCCGAGCGGGTCGCCGGAGCCACCGCCCATGCCGCCACCCTGCTTGGCCAGATCCTTAAGGCCAAGGTAGATGAGGGCAAGGGAGATGCCGATGAGACCAAGGGCGATCAGCGTGAGCTGAGGGATGGCAGCAAGGACAAAGCCGAGGACGAAGAACGGCCAGGTCTCCTTGGTGGCCATCATGTTGATGACCATGGCGTAACCGACGGAAGCGACCATGCCGCCGCCGACAGCCATGCCGCCGGACAGCCAGTCGGGCATAGCGTTAAGCGCGTTGGTAACGGCCTCGGCCGGGATGACGCACAGAAGCACTGCCGGGATGGCGATACGAAGGCCCTGCATGAGGATGGCAGCATACTGCCAGCGCTCGATGCCGGAGAAGTCGCCCTTCTCGGCGCAACCGTCCATGGCGTGAGCGATAGCGGTAGCAATGGTACGGCAGATCATGGTCAGGAACAGACCAGCGACCGACAGCGGGACGGCGACGGCGATGGCCGCGGTAACGGCCTTGGCCGAATCAGTGGCGCCACCGTTGAGGGCGAGCACCATGATGATCGAAGAAGCGACCGAGGCCAGAGCGGCGTCAGGCGCGACGGCGGCGCCGACGTTAGCCCAGCCAAGGGCCATCATCTGGAGCGAACCGCCCAGGAGGATGCCCTCCTGAAGGTGACCGGTTACGAGACCGATAAGCGTGCATGCCACGAGCGGCTGATGGAACTGGAACTCATCCAGAATGCCTTCCATACCGGCAAGCAACGCGACAATCGCAACAAGCAGAATAGTGATTGCAGACATGTATCGGACCCTCCTTTACTATGCTTGAGCGGCCAGTTCGGCCTTAGCTTTCTTCAACATGGCGTCGAGATCCTCGGAGGAATCCGAAGGAACCTTGCGGACCTCGAACTTGACGCCCTTGGCCTTGAGGGCCTCGAGAGTCTTAACGTCGTCATCGCCCATGGCGACGGCGTTGGTGACGACGACCTTGCCCTTGGAGTGAGCCATGGAACCGATGTTGACTTCCTTGATGTCGACGCCGGCCTCGATGGCCTTGAGCAGATCCTGCGGGTTCTCGAAGAGCAGCATGGCCTTGGTGTCACCAAAGCGCGTGTCCTTGACGACCTCGGCCATCTTCTTGATGGGCACGACGTTGGCATGGACTCCCGGAGGGGCAGCCTGCTCGATCATGGTCTTGCGGAGCTCGTCGTGAGCAACGCCGTCGGAAACCACGATGATGCGGTTGGGGTTGATCTGCTTGGTCCACGTGGTGGCCACCTGACCATGAAGCAGACGGGTGTCGATACGGACGTGGGCAATCTTGATGTGCCCGTCGCCGATGACCGTTCCCGGAGGGATGGCGCCTGCAGGAGCAGCGGCGGCCGCAGCCGGCTTCTTCTCCTCGGGCTCCAGAGACTCGGGCTTGACGCGCACGCCAGCCTTAGCCTCAGTCACGAGATGTTTTGCGATCGCATGTGCAGTGTTCTTTGCGTCAAAGCGCTGCGAATATGCCTCGATGAGCATAGGCAGGTTGACACCGGTGACGATAGCCCAGGAATCATGGCCCTCGATGAGCCCGCTGATCTGGTTGAACGGCGTGCCGCCCCACAGATCAACGAGGAAGAGCACCTGCTCCTGGTCCTCGAAGGAAGCGATTGCTTCCTCGACCTTGGCACGGAAGTCGTCGGGGCCCATGCTCGGCTCGAGCGAGACCACGGCAACAGACGGCTAATCGCCAAAGACCATCGAGCCCGTCTGCTTGATTCCAGCTGCCAAGTCCCCGTGGCTAGCAAGAACAATACTTACCATCACATAACCTCCTTTTTGTCTACGTATTTCCTACACGACATGAAGGAAGTATACCTGTTTGGTTTGTGGAATTATAGCTAAATTCGCAAAAGGTTGGATTATTTGTTTAAACGTCTAAGTTTGTTACAAATTGATTACGTTGCCGGTTTACAGCTTATTGCCTGCTAAAACGTGATTTGCTGATTGCATTCAAAGACATATAAAGGTGCACTGTTCGTTAAGACCGCTTTTAGGTGGATCCCAATGCGTCTGCGTGCCACCATTTTGTTTAAACAGACATGACTTGACTAACCGAAGCAAATATGTTTAGAACTCTAGCCCATGTAGTCATTGGATGTTAGGCGATGTGGAGAGGGTTGGCGGCGTCGACGGCATCGGGGGCGTCGGAAGGACCGTCGGGGACAGCGTCTGCCGGGTCCTCGTCGGGGGTCTCGATCTGCTTGATCATGACCTCTTGGCCCTGCAGCAGGTATGTCTCGCCGCTACCGCAATGGGGGCAGGTCTTGCCATGCTCGACCGTCGCGTAGTCGCGGCCGCACGCCTCGCAATGCGTCACGGCCTCGACGGGCTCCACGATAAGCTCCGCGCCCTCGGTGATGGGCTTTTTATCTGCAGCCCAGCGCCAAGCGTCGAGCAGCAAGTCGGGAACGACGCCCGAGACCTCGCCCAACAGCAACGTCACGCTCGAAACGCGACGCACGCCATGAGCGCGCGCCACATTCTCGACATCGCGAATGATGTGATACACGATTCCGAGCTCGTGCATTTATTTCCTTCCGCCGTTCTACCGAACGGCGGTCGGCTTGACGCTGCGCGAGCCCCAGACGGGCGATCTGCCTTTCAATCGTCGGGCATGGGCAAAAGCCCTATGCCCTCCTCTTTCAAGGCACCTCGCCACGCCTGGGACTCGCTCGCTGTCCAACCGCTCTCTGCGCCGTTCTCCTGCTTGTTGCGTTTCTTACTTCTTCCCGAATTTGATCTTGATGGCGCGCTTGAGCGCGTACTTGCCCAGGCTTGGAAGCTTTTGCTCGTATTTGACCATCGTGGAGCACTCGGGGCGGTCGCGATCCAGATGGATGGCGTCAAACGCGCACTTGGTGGTGCACAGGCCGCAGCCGATGCACTTGTTGGGGTCGACAATCGAGGCGCCGCAGCCCAGGCAGCGGGCGGTCTCGGCGCGCACCTGCTCCTCGGTAAAGGTCTCAACATACTCGCTAAACGGCGCAGCCTTCTCGCGTTCGCGGTCCACATGCGCAACCTCGCGGCTCGCGTTGTCGTAGCTCTCGAGCACAACGTCGTCGCGGTCGAGCGCGGTATAGCGGCGCTGATTGCGGCCGATGGTGAGCGTGGAGCCCGGCTGCACAAAGCGATGGATGGACACCGCGGCCTCGTGGCCGGCGGCGATAGCGTCGATGGCAAAGCTGGGGCCAGTGTAGGCGTCACCACCCACAAAGATGTCGGGTTCGGCGGTCTGGTAAGTCTGGGGATCGGCAAGGGCGCCCTGGCCGCGGCCGAGCTCCACCTTGGAGCCAGCCAGCAGGTCGCCCCACACAATGGACTGGCCAATCGACATGACGACACGGTCGGCATCGACACGGCGCAGGTCGTTCTCGTCGTACTCGGGCGCAAAACGGCCCTCGTCGTCAAAGACACGCGTGCAGCGCTTGAAGGTGATACCGCACACACGACCGGCCTCGTCCAGGTGAATCTCCTTGGGGCCCCAGCCGCAGCTGATGTGAGCGCCGTCCTCAACGGCCTCGCGACGCTCCTCCTCGCTGGCGGGCATCTGAGCCTCGCTCTCCAGGCAGAACATCTCAACGTGCTCGGAACCCAGACGGCAGGCGTTGCGTGCGACATCGATGGCCACGTTGCCGCCGCCCACCACAATGGTGCGGCCGGACAGGGTATCGATCTTGCCGCTGTTAACCTCGCGAAGGAAGTCGACGGCCACGGTCACGTCCTCGGCATCCTCGCCCGGAATACCGGCAAGGCGGCCGCCCTGGCAGCCAATAGCAACGTAGAAGGCCTTAAAGCCCTGCTCGCGCAGCTCGTCGAGCGTCACATCACGACCGACCTCCACGCCATAGCGGAACTCGGCGCCCATCAGGCGAATGATCTCGACCTCGGCCTCGATAACATCCTTCTGCAGCTTAAAGCTGGGAATACCGTAGGTGAGCATGCCGCCCGGACGCTCGTTCTTCTCGAATACGACGGGCTTGTAGCCCTTCTCGGCCAGGTAGAAAGCGCAGGACAGACCGGCCGGGCCGGCGCCGATAATGGCGACCTTCTGATCGAAGCCGCCGGCACGCGTCGGGGTCACCACAGGTGGGACATAGCGGGTCGCGGCGTCCAGATCGCGCTGGGCGATGAACTTCTTGACCTCGTCGATAGCCACGGCGGCGTCCACACGGCCGCGGGTGCAGGCGTCCTCGCAGCGGCGGTTGCACACACGGCCGCAGATGGCGGGCAGCGGGTTCTCGCGCTTAATGAGTGCTAGGGCCTCGTCATAGCGGCCCTGCGCCGCGAGCTTCAGATAGCCCTGAACGGCAACGTGCGCGGGGCAGGCCGTCTTGCAGGGCGCGGTGCCGGACTCGTGCGTCTCGATGCGGTTGTCGTTGCGGTAGTTGGGCGACCACTTGGTGTGGTCCCACTTGGTGGCATCGGGCAACTCCTGGCGCGGATACTCGGGCACCTGTCCGCCCGCCTTCTTGCTGCAGAGCTTTTGGCCCAGCTTGGCGGCGCCGGCCGGGCAAACCTCAACGCAGCGACCGCAGGCCACGCACTTGTCCTTCTCGACCTTGGCGACATAGGCCGAGCGCGACAGGTTGGGCGTGTTGAACAGCTGCGAGGTGCGCAGGGCGTAGCACACGTTGACGTTGCAGTTGCAGATGGCGAAGATCTTGTTCTCGCCGTCGATGTTGGTGATCTGGTGCACAAATCCGTTGTCCTCGGCCTGGCGCAGGATGTCGTAGACCTCGTCGCGCGTCACGTAATGGCCGCGGTCGGTCTCGACCACGTAGTCGGCCATATCGCCCACGGCGATGCACCAATCGGCCGGGTCGTCGGCGCAGCCCTCGCCCATCACGCGACGGCTCGCGCGGCAGCTGCAGGTACTGGCAGCATACTTACCCTCGTATTTGTCGAGCCAGTGCTCGATATGCTCAATCGGCACCGAGGTGCTCGCGGCGTCAATGGCCTTCTCGACCGGAATGACGTGCATGCCGATACCGGCACCACCGGGCGGCACCATCGGCGTGGCCTTGGACAGCGGTCCCTTGGACGCCTGCTCAAAGAACTTGGCATAGACCGGGTGCTCCTCGAGCTGGCCCATGCGCATGTTGAGGAATTCGGCAGAGCCCGGCACCAGCATGGGCAGCACCCACTGCTTGGCGCGCTCGGGGTTTTCCCAGTTGTACTCGAGCAGGCCCGTGTAGCTCATATCGTCGAGCATCTTTTCGATATCGGCCTCGGGCATGCCGGTGAGCTTGACCATCTCGGGCAGCGTATAGGGACGGCGCATCTTCATCTTGCAGAGCACTTCGGCTTGCTCGTCGGTTGCGGCCTCGGCAAACGACCAGTACTCGTAGCCCAGCAGCTCGTCGCGATGCAGCAGACGGTTGGTGCAGTGCTCGCACAGCTTGACGATGGCCTCGCGCGGATGCTCCGGCAGCGGCGGTACAAACTCCGCGCCGATATCGGGCTCGGTGTAGCTAATTCCCGGTCCGTTGAGAATCATGGTTGTCCCTTCTCTTGCCACAGCCCGGCGAGACCGCAGCACCCCTCTTTTTTTGCAGGCCGGGCATGCCCCCATGCCGTTCACCCGCCATTAGTTGACATTGTGTCAAAAATAGTATTGACGAACCGTCAACAATATTCAAGACTGTTAGGCGAACGGTCAGGCAAAAGAGGATGAAAGGCGGCAAAACATGGGCAACAACGCAGCAGATACCTCTGTGGTCGATGCCGTCCCTGCATCCGATAGCGCGGCAAAGCGCCTGACGGGCGACGAACGCCGTCGCGAGATCCTCGATGCCGTGCGCACCGTAAGCTCCGAGTTGGGCGTGTCCCACCTATCGGTATCGGCCGTGACCAAACGAGCCGGCTGCACGCGTTCATTGTTCTACCACTACTTTGCCGACATGGACGCCGCCGTCACCGCCGTCATGGACGAGGCGATCGACGGTTTTATCTCCGAGCTCGAGCAGTGGAATGCCAACCGCATCGTCGGTGATATTGAGGGCGCGCTCGACACCGTCGCCCCGCTCTTTAAGCGTCTGGTCGCCAGCGGCCACGAGCTGCCGAGTACGCTCACCTCAAGCAGCGGCGCGCTCTACGGCGGCTTTTTGCACAACGTGGTTCAGCGCGTGGCTCAGTACATCTGTGACACCACCGTGGTGGATTTTGTCGCCCATCATGAGCTACGCATCGATCATGTCTACGAGACGTTCTACACCCTCATCATGGGACTGTTGATGTATATCCGCACGCACCCCGATGTGCCCGACGAGACGGTCAAGGAAATCATCGCCTCGACACTCCACATCGAGGGCTATACCGCCAAGTATCCGGAGCGCAAGCCCCAGGACTGACGACATTTGGCCAAACTGCCCGCGATCAGAAGAGGGGCCGCGGGCGTGTGAAAGGAGAGCAGCATGCTGTTCGATGTTTGGGGTAGCGATACCCTTATCCACTGGGCCGGCTGGGCCATGGTCTTTATCGGCCTGATCGTGCTCAACGAGGTCGGCCGCCGCACCAAGCTCGGCGCGGCCATCATCTTTGGCGTGGCTCCGCTGGCCATGACCATCTACTGCGTCGCCATCGCCGTTGGCGTCTCGCAGGGTGCCGAGTGGGCGCTCACCAACCCCACCCATGTATACCAGAACAGCTGGTTCCACTACGCCAAGGTGTACGCGGCGCTGGCCGGTTGCTGGGGCTTCATTGCCATTAAGTACCAGTGGGGCAAGATCGGCAAGGCGCATTGGTTCCGCGCGTGGCCGTTTGTGATCGTCGCCATCAACATCATGATCGCCGTCGTGTCCGATTTCGAGAGCGCCTATCACTTCTTTGTCCTGGGCGAGTCCACCTGGGTCACCTCCGAGGGCGCCACGCAGCTGGCCGGCTGGAACAACGTGTTCAACGGCATCGCGGGCATCATCAACATCTTCTGCATGACCGGTTGGTGGAGCGTCTACGCCTCCGAGGATCAGACCGACATGCTGTGGCCCGACATGACCTGGGTCTACATCATCGCCTACGATATCTGGAACTTCTGCTACACCTACAACTGCCTGCCCACCCACTCCTGGTTCTGCGGCTTTGCGCTGCTGCTGGCGCCCACCGTCGCCGCCTTTATCTGGAACAAGGGCGGCTGGATTCAGAACCGCGCCTTTACGTTGGCCATTTGGTGCATGTTTGCCCAGGTGTTCCCGTACTTCCAGGAGGAGTCCATCTTTGTGACCCACTCCACGCTCGACCCCGGCGCCGCTACCGCGGTCTCGATCGCCGCGCTGATCGCCAACGTCGCCGCAATCATCTACATCGCCTACCGCGCCAAGAAGCTCGGCCGCAACCCCTACAAGCAGGATGTCTTTGAGGGCACCAGCGATTGGGAGAAGGCCACTGCCCGCCGCGCCAAGGTTGATTACGCGCACGCTGAGTAACATGTTGGTCGCTGTTGGCACTTGGGCATAGGCCCACCTGCCAGGCTTTTCAATCCAATGTCTCGCAGAGCCCCCGGAAAGCGTTTCGCTCGCTTTTCGGGGGCTTTTGTCGTTGCGTCTCTATTCATCTATTCAAAAACATGCGCATATATAAAATCGGATTTCAAATCATGCGGCGGCTCTATGGGGTCCCGTTTTTGGGTACATTGTTGTCCCGATATTGAGCTTGGGGGATATATGAAAGATGAGACGCGTGGCCACGAGGATGCGGCCCAAGATGCAGAAGCTTGCGCTGAGGCCCTGGAGAGCCTAGACCAGATCGCACTGGCCGAGATTGCGTTTGACGATCCGAGCGTTGATGTGCGGGATGAGCCGGAAATCGAGGCGCAGCCCGATGATCAGGATGCAAAAGACGATGGCGCCGCGCCCACCGAAGACGAGGCGGGGCACGAGGAATCCGAATGCGAGGTCAACGACCAGCCCGAATCCGACACGAGCGAGGAAACCATCTTACTCGACAGCTTGCCGGCCGAAGATTCGCTGACCCGCGAGCTTCCCGGCCTGGGCTCCGCGCCTGCCGTGGACGAGACCATCGCCATGGGCGATATTCCCCTACCGTCCGTTCCTTCGGCACACGAAGCCGAGGTTCGTCATCGCAAGATGTCGCCCAAGCGCCGCAACCTGATGGTTGCCGGCGTTGTGGCCGTCGCGCTCGTCGCCGGCGGCGCAGGCTACGCAGCCTGGAACGGATACCGGCAAGAGCAGGCTGCCATCACCGCCGCCAATGCCCACACGATGATGTCGGTGCAGATTGGCGTACACGCCGCGGGGCTCGACTGTTCCGCCGGCTCCAAGATTCCCGTGCAGGTGAGCGGGCAGGATTCCGACGGTTCTTCCGTGAGCGAAACACTCTATGTTGACGAGCACGGCCGTGGCATCAAACTGCTACCCGGTGACTACACGCTCTCCATTGCCGCCTCCCCCATCGCGTCCGACGGCACCGTCTATACCGTGCCGACCACCAAGGCGCAAGTCACCATTAAGAGCGATGGGCAGGATTTGAGTGCCCAGGCCACCTTTAAGCTTAAGGTGCCTTCGGCCGACACGGTGACCGACGACCAGATCGATGCCGCCGCCAAGTATGCCGAGGAAGGCGGGGTGAACTCCGCCGCGGTCGCAAAGGCGCTCCAGCAGGCGGCAACCGCGCGCCGTGACGCCGCCGTCAACGCCGTGAGCTCCCGCGAGGCACAGGCGGCCCGCGACGCCGATGCTCGACATAAGGCAACGGACCTGTATCAGCTCGATATTCCCGTTGAGTGGTACGGCAAAGTCGCGACTTGGCAAAACGGCAGCACGCTGTGCATTTATCTGGACGGCGACACCAACACACCGCTCGTGACGCTCGTCGCGGTGCGCGAGGGCGAGAGCTTTACGCCCGATGAGGGCGACGCGGTTTTGGGTGCCGCAAACCTCGGCAACGGCTACACCGTCTACGCCAGCGGCCCCGTCTATCCGTACGTGGTGCCCCAGACCATCAACGGACGGACGCAAGACCCCGTGTCGACCTACCCCATGGATACGGCGATTGAGCTTGTCGAGCTTACGACCGGCAACCGCTACACCTATAGCCAGATCAAGAACGTACTGGTCGGCAAAGACGGCAAAGCCGACGCCGCGACCAAACTCGAGACCGACTACCTCGCCCAGATTCTCCTGCCGAGTATCAAAGCCCAGGACTAGCCTGGCGCAGCAACGTGCTCCCCAACCGTGATGAAGGAGCCAGGAGGTCCTGACCCCACAGGCCCATAGATGATTAGGCAAGGAGCCACTTCCATGCGGGCATAACGTGTACCACACCGTGCTCGCATGGAATATCGGTCTGTTCATCCATGGTAACGATTGCCGACTCGCCAAGATCAAACTGGGCCATCGAGGCATCAAGCGCGGCAATTTCGCGCTCGCGCGTTTTCTCACTTGCCATATCCGCACTCACCTGAATCAGGCTATAAGCCCGCATGAGAAGCGCGTCCCCAGCCACAAAGTCTACCTCATGGCTTTTGCTCTTCTCTTTGATTAGCAGGCAGCAGACCGAGCCGGTCCTCACCGCGGGAGTCCTTCTTCTTAGCGCATTGAACACTGCGGTCTCGAGCCTCTGGCCCTGGTCCAATGCCGATGCGGGAGAGAATGCTCCAAACATCGCAGGGTCGACAGCGTAGACCTTAGACGCAGACCGCATGTTATTTGCCAGTGAACGCGTGAACTCCGGCACAGAAAATAACAGGTAGGCGTCCTCATAATACTCAAGTAAATCGCTGAGCGAATTACGACTGACGGGTATCTGTCTGCTCTTGAACTCGTTGTACACTTTGTTCACTGACAGCTCTCGTCCCGAAGATGCCATACACCGCGTCAAGAACAGCGATGCCAGGCGAGGGTTCTTGACGTCGTAACGTTCAACGACGTCCATGGCGACCGTTCGCGAAGCATATTCCTGTAGCAGCTGAATCGCGTCTGCAGGCGTCTGCTCAAGTGTCGCGATGAATCCCCCTTGTTCAAGATACCCGATCAGATGATGTCGAAGCAGCGCTGCATCGCTCGGGGAAAAGGTCGCATCTGGCTCAGGGACGCTCCCCGTCTTATATCGAACGTATTCCGAAAAACTCAACGGAAAAAGCTCTCGCACAAGAGAACGACCCCTGAACTCGCTCTTAAGTTCTGAGGACAGCATCTTGGAAGAAGATCCCGTCACATAGACGGTCGCTTTCTCCGTATCGACTACACGCCGCAGAAACGCACCCCATTCGGGAATTTCCTGGATCTCGTCAAAGAAAATGTAAGCGCCCTCGGTTCGAGCAACAGGATACAGTGCATAGAACGTGTCGAGCACGTCCGCCAGCAGCGATGGCTCATACGGGCGCAAGCGCTCATCCTCAAAATTGAAGTAAAGCATCCGGTCAAGCTCGACGCCCCGGCTCTGAAGCCGCCGCATCTCCTGATACAGGCGATACGTCTTTCCACAACGGCGGGCCCCCACAATCACATTTACGATGTTGTCGCGCTTTGGCTCCTGTGGGTTTCCTAGATCAAGGTCTCGCTCAAAGACCTGCGGAACCCCCTGCTGTTCAAAGTCCTTTATTTTCTGGGCGATCAAGTCGTTGAATGCCATGATTCTCCAATCTTGCTCTCTAGCTAATCAAAATTATAGCGATTCTTGATTAATTAGAGAGCAAGATTATGTCTGACTTGATTAACACTTAAGCAAGTTTTTTCACTATTACTGCTCGAAGGATGCCGAGTGGCTGAGAGGACAACCAAGCCCGAATGCGACTCCCTGGACAGTCGATTTGGGACGGGGCTTTTTGACTACCCTCCCCCTGTAGAAAAATCCCTAACGCAGTTGCGGTGAAATAGGGACTGTTTTTGCTGGTCAAACCGCAAAACAATCCCTATTTCACCGCAACTTATTGGTGGCCTTTTGGGTGGCACTCAGCGCCACGGATCGGCTTCGAACATTGGCTCGCGCTCGGGGCGGCGATCGCTGTAGGGATCGTAGCCGTCATCGTCCTCGTTCTCGGCACGGATGTAGGGGTCGCGCGGCTTGGGTGCCGGTTTAGACGGAGTCTTCGGTGCGGCGGGCGCCGCCTCAGCCACCGGTGCGTTCGTCTTGTTCTCGTCTTTCATCTGCATAGCTCCTTGCCATGTGCTCACGTTCAACACCATCGATTGTCGCACGAAAAAGGGCGGCGGACCCAATCGGATCCGCCGCCCTTGGCGTTCGGCTCAAAAGGCAGATTTTAAGGCATGGCCCAAAATCTACTCGGCGTCGGGGACCTCGTAGGTGGCCGCCGGCGTATTGTCGCACACGACGGTAAAGCCGCCGTCCTTGTCGACATCGACCGTCACCTGATCGCCCTCGCGCACCGTGCCGTCGATGATAGCGGCGGCGATGGCATCCACGACCTCGCGCTGGACCAGACGCTTGAGCGGACGGGCGCCAAAGACCGGGTCCAGGCCGCCCACGGCGAGCATCTGCTTGGCCGCCGGGGTGATGGCAAGCGTCATGCGCTCCTTGGCCAGACGCGCGCGGACGTCGGCGAGCTGGATGTCGACGATCTTCTCGATCTGCGCCATGCCGAGCGGATGGAACACCACGATATCGTCGATACGGTTGAGGAACTCGGGGCGGAAGGTCTGAGCCATGGCCGCGTTGACCTGATGGCGCATCTCCTCCTCGTCCTTGCCGGAAAGCTCGGCGATGGCCTTGGAACCCACGTTAGACGTCATGATGATGATCGTGTTCTTGAAGGACACCTGGCGACCCTGACCGTCAGTCAGACGGCCGTCGTCAAGCACCTGCAGCAGCACGTTAAAGACATCCGGATGGGCCTTCTCCATCTCGTCGAGCAAGATCACGGAGTACGGACGACGGCGCACGGCCTCAGTGAGCTGGCCGCCCTCGTCGTAACCCACGTATCCCGGGGGCGCACCGATCAGACGCTGGACGCTGAACTTCTCCATGTACTCGGACATGTCGATACGCACGAGCGCGCGCTCGTCGTCGAACAGGCACTCGGCAAGTGCCTTGGCGAGCTCGGTCTTGCCCACGCCGGTGGGGCCCAGGAAGAAGAAGCTGCCGATGGGCTTGTCCGGATCGGAGAGGCCCGCACGGCTGCGGCGCACAGCCGCGGCGACGGCGGAGACGGCCTCGTCCTGGCCGATGACGCGCTTATGCAGCTCACCCTCCAGGCCCTTCAGCTTGTCGAGCTCGCCCTGCATCATCTTGGACACGGGCACGCCGGTCCAGGCACTCACGACCTCGGCGATCTCATCGGAGGTCACCTGCTCGTTGAGACCCTCGCCGTCCTTCTGCTTTTGTGCCTCGAGCGCAGCCTCGGAATCCTGAATCTGCTGCTGCAGACCCGGAATCACGGAGTAGCGCAGCTCGGACGCACGGCCCAGGTCGCCGTTGCGCGTCGCGCGCTCCTCTTCGCTTCTGGCCTCGTCGAGCTGACCCTTAAGCTCCTGCACGTGGTCGATGGCGTTCTTCTGGTTGAGCCAGCCGGCCTTTTGCACGTTGAGCTTTTCTTGGACCTCGGCGATCTCTTGGCGCAGGGCCTCCAGACGCTCCTTGGAGGCATCGTCGGTCTCCTTCATGAGCGCCTGCTCCTCGATCTGCAGCTGGGTGAGCTGACGCGTGGTTGCGTCGATCTCGACCGGCATGCTGTCGAGCTCCATGCGCAGGCGGCTTGCTGCTTCATCGACCAGGTCGATGGCCTTGTCGGGCAGGAAGCGGTCGGCAATGTAGCGATCGGAGAGGTCGGCGGCGGCCACGAGCGCGCTATCGGTAATGTGCACGCCGTGGAAGATCTCGTACTTCTCCTTGAGGCCACGCAGAATCGAGATGGTGTCCTCGACGGTAGGCTCGCTCACCATAACGGTCTGGAAACGACGGGCAAGCGCCGCGTCCTTCTCGATGTACTTGCGATATTCATCGAGCGTGGTCGCGCCGATCGCGTGCAGGTCGCCACGGGCGAGCGCCGGCTTGAGGATGTTGCCGGCGTCCATGGAGCCCTCGGTGGCACCCGCGCCCACGATGGTGTGGAGCTCATCGATGAACAGGATGACCTTGCCCTCGGACTTCTGTACCTCCTTGAGCACGGCCTTCAAGCGGTCCTCGAACTCACCGCGGTACTTGGCGCCGGCGACCAGCGCGCTCATGTCGAGCTCGATGAGGTCGCGGTCGCGCAGCGTACTCGGCACGTCGCCGGCCACGATACGCTGGGCGATGCCCTCGACGATAGCCGTTTTACCGACGCCCGGCTCACCGATGAGCACGGGGTTGTTCTTGGTGCGGCGGGACAGGACCTGGATGGTTCGACGGATCTCGTCGGTACGGCCGATGACCGGGTCGAGCTTGCCGGCGCGGGCAAGGTCGCAGATATTGCGTCCGTACTGCTCCAGCGCCTCAAACTGGGTCTTGTCCTCGGCAGACGTCACGCGGTCATCGCCGCGCAGCTCCTCGTAGACTTGCTCGATGCGCTCCTTGGTGACGCCGGCGTCGCGCAGTACGCGGCCTGCCTCGCCCTTGTCCTCGGCAAGTGCCATCAGCAGATGCTCGGTCACCACAAAGCTGTCGCCCATCTTGGTGGCCTTCTTCTCGGCCTTTTCGATGACGCGAACGAGCTCGTTGGACAGGCCCATCTGCTGACCCTCGCCCGAAACCTTGGGCGCGTGGTCGATGGCATCTTGTGTGGAACGCGCAAGCTGAGCCGGGTCGGCACCGATGCGCTCGATGATCACGGAGATATTGCGCTCGCCGGCACCGAGCAGGGCGGACAGCAGGTGAATCGGCTCCACCGCGCCGGCCTGCGCGTCGGCAGCCGTGCTCATGGCGGTCTGCAGCGCCTCGCGCGACGTCATTGCTAGCTTATCGATTCTCATGGAATCACCTCTCTTGGGGCGGCCACCCTACGGGGCGGCTTCACGTTGTTCGAGAAGTATTGTTGCCAGCTTTGCGCGATCTTATACATAAATCTAAGTCTCTATATATAAGATTTTCTGAGTGATTAAGAGATAGGGGCAGGCACGCTCACCCACTGCGGCCTCGTCCCCTAACTATCTCGATCTGTAACATCTATCGACCGTTTCCGGCTCCAGATGTTACAGATCGAGACGAATTGTTCAGCGGCACCCGTTTGTCTCAATCTGTAACATCTAATCGGCAAATAGAGCCCTATCTGTTACAAATCGAGACGAACAGAAGACACCCGAATCGAAAATCTAAATTTGTAACACCAGGCCCACTTTTAGCGGCCAAGATGTTACAGATCGAGACAGACCGAAAACCACCACAAAGAGGACAGGCACCTTTGTGGTGGTCGCGGTCTCTACTCCTTCGCCGAACCCGTACTTCCCGATTCGACGGTCCAGGGCATCTCATCCTCGAACAGCCATGTACGGGCAGACCCACTATCGCGTGCAGTCCGCGGGTCAGGCAAGCAGGTCTGTTTATAGGCATCTTGGATACACTGACCCATAAAATCGTTGAGCTCGGTCTGGTCGCCCTCCATGACATAGGCGACATCGCCGTCCATGATGTAGATGCCCGGACCCTCATTGCCCTCGTAGCCCGGATCGTACGAGACATCACATAACTTTGCGCCGTTTGCAGTGTCCAGCTCGATGGAAGAGTGGCATCCGCCAACCATGTCGTTCGCTTTTGCCCGATAGGACGCATATCCGTACCAACGCTTAAATGTTTTGCCCTTGAGTAGCTCGGACGCCCTATCGATCAGGCTTGTATCCGTGGTATAGCGCATGGCCCCAAGCTGAATACGCGGATAATTGCTAATACCCAGCACAGACGGCTGCTCATCAAAATCAACGGTAATGGCCTCGGGCTTGTCGTCGCCGGTCAGAAGTTCGACAGATTGAGTCACAGGCTTGACCACCGGCTCCGTCACCGCAGCAGGTAGAAATGCCATACCGACAGCGCCCGCGCCAACCACAGCGATCGCAAGCGCCAAGACAATCAATCCAATACGGGCAGAACGGCTCACGGCAAAACACCCCACAATGCAAACCTTCGCCACCTGCACTAATGATACCGCCAGCTAACACTATTACCAAAAGAAGCCGTCCACTCCCCACCACCACAAAGGGGACAGGCACCTTTGTGGTGGTTTTCGACGCTAACGGTCGACCATCTCGCGCCATGAGATTAAACTTGAATTGTTCTCTGAACATATCCATTTCTGCCTATCCTCAACAGATCTTTGTCTCTAGGAGCGCATATGAAGCCGCCTCATTCCACCGGTCGCAACGTCATCGCCATTCTCGCCATACCCATCGTGATGCTCTTCCTTATCGTCATCACGCCCTTTTCTTTTGGTATCGCCTCGCCCTTCGATCTTTGCGGGATGATCGACGCCGGCTCGCGTGCCACCTCGCTCTCCTTTGTCTGCCGTGGCGTGTTCTACGAATATGCAATTCCCACCGGACTTTGGCAGTCCAAGTTACCGTTGCTCGGTCAGATCGACGGATGCTCCCCCTATTTCTGCCTTGGACCTCAGGCGCTAAACTATCTAATCGACGACCAGCCACTCGACTCCATCGGCCTTGCCTACGACTACGCACCAAACACCGATGAGCGCCACATGAACCAAGTCCTCGACAAGATGCTTGGACAGTGCGGGCTCACCGAGGAGGCCGGTCGAACCATCTATAGCAACCAGAAATTAAAGCGAACAGAACTCCGCCGTGTCGGAAAAATCAAAGGGCGAAACAGGGCCGCCTACTGGGATGCCTGGGCAACACGCGACAAGGGCGAATTCGGACACAGCACCTATATGGTCACCGTCTACACCAAAGACGGAATTAAGGACAATGTTGACGATTTCGCGTCATCCAAACTCGGCATCCCCAAAACAACCAAACCCGCCAGCCCAGATGAAATTCTGTAGAGACGCTCATTAGAATGTCGTTCAACGAGCACGGCAACATCGAGCTCGCCCCCCACCACCACGAAAGGGACAGGCCCCTTTGTGGTGGTTTTCGACTCTGGCGCTCAACTGTCTCGATCTGTAACACCTAGCTGCCGTTTTGGACCTCAGATGTTACAGATCGAGACGAAATGTTCAGCAGTTTCCGTTTATCTAAATCTGTAACAACTACTCGGCAAATAAGGGTCTACCTGTTACAGAACAAGACAAACCGCGGACCACCACAAAGATGTCTGCCCCCTTTGTGGCGGTTTTCGACAAAAAGAAGCCGCCCCGACAACAGAGGCGGCATCAAGCAAGTCTATTTTTAGCGTCCCTCAAGACCCAACGAGAACGCAGAAATGTAGCCCGGGGCTTACCCTTTCCCGAACGCGACCTTCGCGAAGCGCGTGAGCGGGCGGGAAAGGGTAAGCCCCGGGCGGACAATTAAGTGCGTTACTCGGCAGCGGCCTTGAACTTGTTGTAGTTGATCAGGCAGCCGGCCTTGACGATGGCACGCTCCTCTGCCGTCATATCGGCAATGTAGAGCTCAATCTGCTCAACCGCACCGTCGGCACGCACCACGTAGGCGGCGATGTCCTTCAGGTCGCCATCGAACGCGGCGCGGATACCCGGCACAAAGACGTAGTCTCCCACCTCAAAGTTGGGCTCGGCCTCCATCTGGAAGGGCACCATGCCCCAGTTCATCACGTTGGAGCGATAGCGCTTGGTGGCATACTCGTGGACGATGTTGGCCAGGCCGCCAATTACGCGCTGGCAGCTCGCGGCCTGCTCGCGGGCAGAACCGTCACCGGGCTTCTTGGCATAGAGCATGGAGCCGTACTCGGTCGCCCTGGCGTCGGCAGCGACACCCGCGCCGGCCAGTGCCTCAAACACGCCCGCAAGCTCGGCATCGAGCGCCGCCAGGTCGCCTGCTGCCTCGCCGGCAACGCGGCGCTTTTCCACCACGTCGACCTCCTTGGAGCGGCCCACGTAGGCCGGATCGCGGCGGCTGAGCGTAAACTCGGCCAGGCCTAGCGGGTTGGAGCGGAATGAGCTCGTCTCGCCCGAGGGAATGAGCTCGTCAGTCGTAGTGACCGGGTCCATGATCTTGGAGCACACCTTGAGCAGGATATCGTCGCCGAGGGGCTCCATCGCGGGCCACGGCTTGATGTTGGGGCCTTCGACCAGCTCGTCGGCAGGCTCCGCCTTGCCAAAGCCCCAGTACACGCGCTTTTTGTACGGCGCGTCATCAAAGGTGTACTCGCAGGCCTCGTCCCAAGTCTCCTCGGGCAGGTCGGTCGCCGGCGTCAGGATGCCGCCGTTGGCCGCCGTTGCCGCAATGGAGCGGGCGTCCATCAGGGCCACGGCGCTCAGCTGGCCGTTGCCCGGTTTGGAACCCTCGCGATTGGGGAAGTTGCGCGTTGTGTGGCGGATGGACAGGCCGTTGTTGGCGGGCGTGTCGCCGGCGCCGAAGCACGGGCCGCAGAATGCCGTGCGCACAATCGCGCCAGCCTCCATAAGGTCGTAGATATAGCCGCGGCGTGTAAGCTCAAGTGCCACGGGCTGGCTCGTGGGATAGACCGACAGCGAGAACTCGCCGCAGCCGGTGTTGGCGCCTTTGAGCACGCGGGTCGCCTGCACCACGGAGTCGTAGTTGCCGCCCGAGCAGCCGGCGATAACGCCCTGCTGCACGTGCAGCTTGCCGTCGACGATCTTGTCGAGCAGGCTAAAGTGCGTCTTGCCCTCGCCGATCTTGGCGGCCTCAAGCTCCACCTCGTGCAGGATGTCCTCGAGGTTCTCGTTGAGCTCGTCAATCTCAAAGCCGTTGGAAGGATGGAACGGCAACGCGATCATGGGCTTGATACTCGACAGATCGACTTCGACGCAGCCGTCGTAGTAGGCAACATCGGCGGGCTTGAGCTCGCGGTAGTCCTCGCCGCGACCGTGCATGGTCAAAAACGCGTGCGTGTCCTCGTCGGTGGCCCAGATGCTCGACAGGCAGGTGGTCTCGGTGGTCATGACGTCGACGCCGTTGCGGTAGTCGGTCGTCATGCTCGCGATACCGGGGCCCACGAACTCCATAACCTTGTTCTTAACGTAACCCTTGGCAAAGACGGCACGGATGATGGCGAGCGCCACGTCGTGCGGGCCAACGCCGGGGCGCGGGGCGCCCGTGAGGTAGATGGCAACGACACCGGGATAGGCGACATCGTAGGTGTCGCGCAGCAGCTGCTTTGCCAGCTCGCCACCGCCCTCGCCCACGGCCATGGTGCCCAGAGCGCCGTAGCGGGTGTGCGAGTCGGAGCCCAGGATCATCTTGCCACAGCCGGCGAAGTTCTCACGCATAAAGGAGTGGATGACGGCGATATGGGGCGGAACGAAGATGCCGCCGTACTTTTTGGCAGCCGAGAGGCCAAAGACGTGGTCGTCCTCGTTGATGGTGCCTCCCACGGCACACAGCGAGTTATGGCAGTTGGTGAGCACGTAAGGCAGCGGGAACTGCTCCATGCCCGAGGCGCGCGCCGTCTGGATGATGCCGACAAAGGTGATGTCGTGGCTCGCCATGGCGTCGAAGCGAATCTTGAGCGCCTCGGGGTCGCCGGACGTATTGTGTGCCTGGAGGATCGAATACGCGATGGTGCCGCGCTTAGCATCCTCGGGCGTCTGCGTAATACCGCGCTCGGCAGCCTCGGCCGCGGGCACAACCTCGCTGCCGCCGCACAGGTAGATGCCGTCCTCGTACAGCTTAACCATACTGTCTCCCACTCTGCCCGAAAGGCTCGGGCGCATAGCATACATTCGTTCAATATCGTGCCATAGAACAGTTGCGAGTGGGTTGCGAATCTACACGTTCACTTTATCTCAGTAAAGTAAAGGATAAGCCCCCCTTGCATCACTCTCTTGACAAGGAGTGTCCCAAAGTGCCGGCACAAAAGGAACGTCCCCAAGTGCCAAGTGCCGCAAGAGTGTCCCCCTTGACCACTCATTTAAGAACGTCCCCAATGACTACCCATAACAACGCCGATGTTTTGGCGCGGACAGCGAAAGCCCACCAGAGCGAGCAAGGTGCCTTGAAACAAGGCGGCATTGATCTTCTGATCATGCCGCCGAAGTTGAAAGGCAGATTGCCGCTCTGGCGGGCTTGCAGCGTCGACCGGTCCGCCGTTCGTTAGAACGGCGGAACCAAAGGCGCAGCGTCGGCCCGTTACGCGGGTTGGTAAACCCGCGTAACTACAAATCCCCGCCGGCACCCAGCAGCTTGCGCATGACCTGTTCGGGGTTGACCGAGCCGTCGCGCGGGGCCAGGGCGGTGATCTTCTTCTGCATCTTGTACTCGTGCAGCTCGTCCTCGAGCTGACGCACGCGAGCGCGGAGCTTTTCGTTCTCGCGCTCGCGCTCCTCGGCACGCTCCTTCATATCGAGGATGCGCACCACGCCGGCAAGGTTGATGCCCTCGTCGGTCAGCTGGTTGATGAGCTCCAGGCGCTCGATATCGGCACGCGAGTACAGACGCGTGTTGCCGCCCGAGCGCTGGGGGTTCACCAGGCCCTTGGATTCGTAGACGCGCAGAGTCTGCGGATGCATGCCGGTCAGCTCGGCTGCCACGCTGATCATGTACAGCGGTTTGTTCCTATTGTCCTCGGCCATGCTACCTGACCCCTTTCCGTCTCGTTATCGTCCATCATAAGCCCGCGGGCGTGAGCGTGCGCCACGACTGCCCTAGTACGTCGCCTTGTAACGGTTGACCTTCTCGCGGTAGTCGCGCGTGTCGGCCTCGCGCAGTTTGGTCATCGCGTCGCGCTCGTCATCGGATAGGTTCGTGGGAACCTGCACCTTGATCTCGACGAGCAGCGCGCCTGTGCGGCCACGGTGCTTAACGTCGGGCGCCCCCATTTCCTTAAAGCGGAACTTCTTGCCCGTCTGGGTACCCGCGGGCACCTTCAGGCGAACCGTCGCACCGCCGGGCGTCGGCACGTCCACCGTGCAGCCGAGCGCCGCCTCATAGACCGAGACCGGCACCTCCATGGTCACGTCGGCACCTTTGCGCTTAAACAGCGGATGCTCCTCCACGTGCGTGGTCACGACCAGGTCGCCGCGCTCGCCGCCGGCAACGCCATACTCGCCGCGACGTTTGTAACGCAGCTTGCCGCCGTCGACCGCACCCGCAGGCACCGAGACCGTAATGGTCTGCTGCTCGCCCGTCGAGGGAATGCGGTAGGTGACCTTGTGCGTCACACCGCGAAACGCGTCCTCGGCCGTCACATCGACGGTCAGCGACAAGTCGCCGCCCTTGCGCGAACGGCTGCGACCCGCGCCGGCACCGGCAGTGCCTGCAGCCCCGGCAAAGCCCGAGCCCCAATCGCTGCCCCAGGCGCCGTTGCCGCTAAAGATGCTGTCGAAGATATCGCCCCAGCCGCTGGCGCCCGCGCCGGCACCATAGCCGCCGCCATACGCGCCGCCCGCGCCCGGCATGCCGCCAAACATGAGCATCTGGTCGTACTCTTTGCGCTTCTTCTCGTCCGAAAGCGTCTCGTAGGCCTCGCTGATCTCCTTGAACTTGGCCTCGTCGCCGCCGGCATCGGGGTGATATTTTTGCGCGAGCTTGCGAAACGCGCTCTTGATCTCTTTCTCGGAGGCGCTCTTGGATACGCCCAGGATGTCATAGAAGGTTTTGCCTGCAGCCATCGTAGCTCCTCTCCTGTTACATCCGCCGCCCCTGCGGACGGCGGCTCATGCTGTCATATGGCACTAGGTCAGAAAGGGCCCCGGGTGTTGCCCCGGGGCCCTTCTCAATTACTCCTCGGTGCTCTCGGCCGTATCGGCCGTAGCATCCTCGGGCGCCGCTTCGGGCTCCGGTGCGGGGCGCTTCTCGCCACCGTAGGTCACCGTCACCATCGCGGAACGCAGGATGCGATCCGCCATGCGGTAGCCCTTCTGGTACACATCGTTGACGGTCTCGTCGTACTGCGATGCGTCCTCGACGCGACCCACAGCCTGATGCTCGAGCGGATCGAACGCATCGCCCTTGGGGTCGATGGGCTCAACGCCCTCATGCGCAAACACGTCGAGCAGCTTGGCATGTACCGCGTCAACGCCATCGACGAACTGCTTAAAGTCGTCGGAAAGCTCTTGACTGCGGGCATGGTCGATCGCGCGCTCAATATCGTCGATCACCGGCAACAGCGCGGTGACGAGCTTCTCGGTCGCGCGCTCGCGCTCGGCGATACGCTCATTGGCGGTGCGGCGACGGAAGTTCTCCCAGTCGGCCTGCAGACGGGCGGTACGCTCGGTGGCGTCCTTTGCCTTGTCCTCGGCGGCCTTCTGAGCCTCTGCCGCAGCATCGAGCTCATTGCGCACGTCGGCAAGCTCCTTTTGGGCCTGCTCGAACTTGAGCTTAAAGTCGTTGTCGGCGGCTTCCTCACCGGCGCGGATAGCAGCTTCCACCATCTCGTCCTCGGTCATCGTCGCCTCCTTGTTGGAATCCTCTACCTGGTTCTCGGCAGCCTCGGCGGCCTCGGCCTCGTTGGCCTCGGTATCGTCGACGGCCTCTACGGGAATCTTCACGTCCTTCTCCTCAGAGTCAACGGGGGCGGCGCCAGCGGCAGCCGCCTCCGTGCGAGCTTTACGGGCGGACATGATTATTTGTCCTCGTCGTCCACAACCCCGTAGTCGGCGTCGACAACGTCATCGTCGGCAGGCTGGGCGCCGGCGGCACCGTCGGTCTGCTGCTGAGCGTCGGCGTAGACAACCTGGGCCAGCTCGTAGGCCACGGACTGCAGGGACTCGCCGGCGGCCTTGATGGCCTCGACGTCAGAGCCCTCGAGCGCCTTCTTGGCGTCGGCGATAGCGGCCTCGGCCTTGGACTTCACGTCGGCGGAAACCTTGTCACCGAGCTCGTTGAGGGTCTGCTCGGTGGAGTAGCACAGGCTGTCGGTCTGGTTGCGGACCTCGACCTCTTCCTTCTGCTTCTTGTCCTCCTCGGCATGAGCCTCGGCGTCCTTGACCATGCGATCGACTTCGTCGTCGGAAAGCGCAGTGGAGCCGGAAATGGTGATCTGCTGCTCCTTGCCGGTGCCCTTGTCCTTAGCGGAGACCTTGACGATGCCGTTGGCGTCGATGTCGAAGGTAACCTCGATCTGCGGCACGCCGCGACGGGCAGCCGGGATACCGGTCAGCTGGAACTTACCGAGCGACTTGTTGTCGCGGGCAAGCTCGCGCTCGCCCTGGAGCACGTTGATCTCGACGCTGGTCTGGTTGTCGGCAGCGGTGGAGTAGACCTCGGTCTTGGAGGTCGGGATCGTGGTGTTGCGGTCGATCATCTTGGTCATGATGCCGCCCATGGTCTCGACGCCCAGCGACAGCGGGGTAACGTCGAGCAGCAGGATGCCCTCGACGTCGCCGGTGAGCACGCCGCCCTGGACGGCAGCGCCGTCAGCAACGACCTCGTCGGGGTTCACGGACATGTTGGGCTGCTTGCCGGTCATGGTCTTGACGAGCTCCTGAACGGCGGGCATACGGGTGGAGCCGCCGACGAGGATGACCTCGGTCAGATCGGAGAGCTTAAGCTTGGCGTCGCGCAGGGCATTGGTGACAGGCTGCTTGCAGCGCTCGAGCAGGTCGCGGGTGATCTTCTCGAACTCGGCGCGGGTCAGCGTGTAGTTGAGGTGCAGCGGGCCGGACTGGTTCATGGTAATGAACGGCAGGTTGATGGTGGTCTGCTGGGCAGCGGAGAGCTCCTTCTTGGCGTTCTCGGCGGCCTCCTTCAGACGCTGCAGGGCCATGGGGTCCTGACGCAGATCGACGCCGTTCTCCTGCTGGAACTTGTCGGCCATCCAGTCGATGACGCGCTGATCCCAGTCGTCGCCGCCCAGGTGGTTGTCGCCCGAGGTGGACAGAACCTCAAACACGCCGTCTGCGAGGTCGAGGATGGAGACGTCGAAGGTGCCGCCGCCCAGGTCGAAGACCAAGATGCGCTGGTCGGTGCCCTGCTTGTCCAGACCATAGGCCAGGGCAGCAGCGGTCGGCTCGTTGACGATACGCTTGACGTTGAGGCCGGCGATCTTACCGGCATCCTTGGTGGCCTGACGCTGGGCGTCGTTGAAGTAGGCCGGGACGGTGATGACGGCGTCGGTGACGGTCTCGCCCAGATACTTCTCGGCGTCGGCCTTCATCTTGGCGAGCACCATGGCGCTCACCTGCTCGGCGGTGTAGTCCTTGCCCTCGATGTCGACGACGGCACGGCCACCCTGGCCCTCCTTGACCTCATACGGCACGGTCTTGATCTCGGAGGTGCACTCGGAGTACTTGCGGCCCATGAAGCGCTTGATAGAGAACACGGTGTTCTTGGGGTTGGTGACCGCCTGGTTCTTAGCGGCCTTACCCACAACGCGGTCACCGTCGGCACGGAAGCCAACAACGGACGGGGTGGTGCGGTCGCCCTCGGCGTTCACGATAATGGTCGGAGAACCGCCCTCGAGGACGGCCATAGCGGAGTTAGTAGTACCAAGGTCGATACCAAGAATCTTACTCATTAGAAATTCCCTCTCTCTTTTGCGTTCGCGCCGCCTCGACGGTCTGTCGCGCAGCGCTTCGGCTTGTCTTTCAGGATGTAGTGTATCCCCTTATGGGCCGGAATATACAAAATCTAAGTCAATTCATATAAGATTTCTTATTGCTGAGAGTTTAGGTTCTCAAATACGCAGGTAGATACGCTGTTTGAGTTCTCGGCAGATCTATTGAAATCTATGTAGAGTTGACTGAGGTGCGAGCCTGAAACTGTGTCCCGTTTTGGACGTGGATTACGGGATGCGGTTTCCGCAAGCACGCTCAATCGCCCTATATTTCAAGTCACCTATAGCTAACATTTGCGCAGCTCAACGGCCTCACCTGCATGTTTTTTAGTAAGCCGCGGCATACTCGGCGAACGGTATGAAGATGCCGGTCAGAGGGTATTGCAAACGGTCGCTCCCGTGGTATGTTTTTGCCCGAATCAAACCGGCGCGCATCGCCTGTAGCGTCGGTCAACAGAGAGGAAACTACCATGGCTCATCCCGTAATTGATGCCGACGAGTGCATCGCTTGTGGCGTTTGCGTCGACTCCTGCCCCGCTGGCGTTCTGGAGCTCCAGGACGTCGCTACCGTCGCTGACGAGGATTCCTGCGTCGCCTGTGGCGCTTGCCAGGACGCTTGCCCCGCTGGCGCGATCACCGAGATCGTCGAGGAGTAGCAACTCCCCCACTTGCACACTCAAAAGTACACCGTGCACAAAAAAGGAGGCTTCCGCATCGCCGCGGAGGCCTCCTTTTGCATATGTGGGCAGCTAATTTGGAGCGGGACCCTTGGCAGTTGCGGTGGAATAGTTCCTGTTTTATGTCTTGGATGCCGATTTTAGGAACTATTTCACCGCAACTTATAGATGCGGCGTCGACTAGGACAAATCGTCTTCGTAGGGCATCAGGTCTGCTAGGTAGCCTTTTTCCTTGAGCATCGCCTCGATCTCGTCGAGGGTCTGTTCGTCCTCCGCCGCAATGCGATGGAAGTGGTAGCCGCTGGTCACCGTCAGCAGCGGAAAGCTCTTGCCGCTCTCGATATCGCGCAGATAGCGCTCGACATCGCGACGATTGCGGATGTCCAGGTCGGCCGTAATCTTACCGTACACGCGGTGATTGACAATCACGTTGAGCACGGCGCCGCCGGCGTCGACGATACTCGTGAGCTCATCGCCTGCCTGCTCCACGCTGTGGCGAACCTTGACCAAGCGCGTAGGCACGGCGGGGCTGCTGGGGGCCTCCTGCAGCACGTAGCCGCGGTTGGTCGCCACGATATCGTGCCCATCGGCGCGCAGCAGGGCGATGTCCTGCACCACGATCTGGCGGCTCACACCCACCTCGCGGGCAAGCGCGCTGCCCGATACGGGCCCCTTGGCCCCCTCGAGCACGGCCATGATGGCACGGCGACGCTCGCGGGCGTTCATTATTTACCGTCCAGCAGACGCAGGTGCTTAAGCGAGAGGTCGAGGATCGGCGCGGAGTGCGTCAGGGCGCCCGAGCTAATAAAGTCAACGCCCAGGTCGGCAAGCGCGCGGATATTGCCGGCGTCCACGTTGCCCGAACACTCGGTCTTGGCGCGACCGGCGATAAGCTCGATAGCGGCGGCCATGTCGTCATGGGTCATGTTGTCGAACATGATGATGTCGGCGCCGGCCTCCACGGCCTCGCGCACCATGTCCAGGTTCTCGCACTCGATCTCGACCGTCGTGGTAAACGATGCATGGGCGCGCGCCATCTCGATCGCACGCGTCACGCCACCGGCGGCATCGATGTGGTTGTCCTTGAGCATGACGGCCGTCGACAGGTTGTAACGGTGGTTGCTGCCGCCGCCGATCTCGACTGCCGCCTTTTCAAACACACGCATGCCCGGTGTGGTCTTGCGCGTGTCGACAAGCACGGTCTTAGTGCCCTCGAGCGCCGCGGCCATGCTGTGCGTGTAGGTAGCGATGCCGCTCATGCGCTGCAGGTAGTTGAGCGCCACGCGCTCGCCCGAAAGCAACACGCGCGCGTCGCCGCGCACCTGGCCCACGTGATCGCCGGCATGCACCTCGTCGCCATCCGAGACATCGAACAACACGGAGCTCTGCGGATCCAGCAGCTCAAAGGTGCGGGCGAATACGTCCAGGCCGGCGATAATGCCGTCGGCCTTGGCGATAAGCTCCACCGTGGCGGGACGCGCCGTGGGGCACACGCTCGCCGTGCTCACGTCCTCAAACGTAATGTCCTCGCGCAGAGCCTGCAGAATCAGATCATCGACGACGAGCTTCATGGTAATGGGATTCATGGTCTACTCCTCCACGGCCTGCGTGCCGGCGGCACGGGCCAATTCATCGATTGCCAGGGTGTCGACGCTCAGGGCGCGATGACGGCCATCGAGCGCGGGATCGCCCGCCTGCTCCACGGCCAGCGACTCGCCGGTGCGCATGTACCACGCGGCGCGACGACCCCAGACCAACGCCTCGAGCAGGCTGTTTGATGCAAGGCGGTTCTTGCCGTGCACGCCGTTGCAAGCCGTCTCGCCCGCGGCGTAGAGCTCGGGCATCGAGGTGCGGCCGTCCCTGTCTACCCACACGCCGCCCATAAAGTAGTGCTGCGTGGGCGTAACGGGAATGGGCTCGTCCAGGATGTCGCGACCGTCCTCAAGGCAGCGCGCGCGAATGTTGGCAAAATGCCCGGTCACCACGTCGCGCTCGACGGGGGCAAAGCTCAGCCACTCGTGCTCGGTGCCGTCCTGCTTCATCTGCTCGCGGATGGCGGCGGCGACCACATCGCGCGGCTGGAGCTCGTCGGTAAAGCGCTCGCCGGCGGCGTTGAGCAAAATCGCGCCCTCGCCGCGGCAGCTCTCGCTGATCAGGAAGGTGCGGCCCGGCTGTGGCGAGAACAGTCCCGTGGGGTGAATCTGCACGTAGTCCAGGTGCTCCATCTTAATGCCATGCTCCTGAGCAATGTAGCAGGCATCGCCCGTGAGCTGCGGGTAGTTGGTCGAATGGTCGTACACGCCGCCGATACCGCCCGTCGCCCACAGCGTGTGGCGGGCATGGATCTTAAACGGTTCGCCGGCATGCACGCCCTCGGCGGCATTTGTCAGCTCGTCGGCGGGACGAACCGAGTTGTCCTCGTCCACGGGAACGGCGACGATACCGGTGCACACCGTGTCGCCGTCACGCTCGCCCGTCAGGATGTCGGTCATGGCCACGTGCTCCAAAATCTGCACGTTGTCCAGCTTGCGGACAGCCTGAAGCAGCTTAGTCGTGATCTCCTTGCCGGTGATATCGGCATGGAAGGCAATGCGCGGACGGCTGTGTGCACCCTCGCGGGTAAAGTCGAGGCTGCCGTCGGCCTTGCGCTCAAAATCCACGCCCATCGCTAGCAGGTCGTTGATGACCGAGCGGCTCGAGCGGATCATGATGTCGACGCTCTCGCGGCGGTTCTCGTAATGGCCGGCGTGCATGGTGTCCTCAAAGAAGGCATCGTAGTCCGAGCCTTCGGGCAGCACGCAGATGCCGCCCTGCGCGAGCATCGAATCGCACTCGTCGACCGCGCCCTTGGAGAGCATGATCACGCGCGTGCTCGTCGGCAGATTGAGGGCCGCGTACAGACCCGCCACGCCGCAGCCGGCAATAACGACGTCGCACTCCATATCGGGGTATTGCTTGGTTTCCACAGGAATCCTCTCCCTTGTAATGTGACATAAGGGACCGTCCCTCATGCAACATTGTTCTAGCGCGCTGCGTACTCGAGCATACGGTCGAGCGTGAGCTTGGCCTGGTCTGCCGCCTCGTCCGAGACGCCGATCTGCACCTCGCCCTCGCCCGTCTCCAGGCAGCGCACGAGCTTCTCGAGCGTGATGAGATCCATGTTGACGCAGGTGGGCTGCACCGCGGGGAAGTAGAACTTCTTGCCAGTGCCCTGGCAGCGGCGCTCGAGCTCGTAGAGCACGCCGCGGACCGTCACGATAATGAACTCGCTCGCGTCGGACTCCTCGGCATACTTGATGATGCCGGCGGTGGAGCCGATGTAGTCGGCCTCGGCCAGAACGTCGGCCTTGCACTCAGGATGCGCCAGCACGAGCGCGTCGGGGTGGGCCTCCGTCACGTCGACGATCTGCTCGACGGTGATGATGTGATGGCGCGGGCAGTAGCCGTTGTTGAGGATGACGTGCTTTTGCGGCACCTGCTCGGCTACGAAGCGGCCCAGGTTTTGGTCGGGAATGAACAGGATATGCTGCTGCGGCAGCTCGGACACGATCTTGACGGCGTTGGAGCTGGTGACGCACACGTCACTCCAGCTCTTGATCTCGACCGTCGAGTTGACGTAGCAGACCACGGCAAGGTCGTCACCGTACTCGGCGCGGGCGGCGTCGACCGTCTCGCGCTTGACCATGTGAGCCATGGGGCAGTCCGCGCCCGGCTCGGGCAGCAGCACGGTCTTAGTGGGATTGAGCAGTTTGGCGCTCTCGCCCATAAACTCCACGCCGCACAGCACGATGGTCTGCTGCGGCAGGCTTTTAGCGAGCTTAGCCAGGTAGAAGCTGTCGCCGACGTAATCAGCCACGGCCTGCACCTCGGGCGCCACGTAATAGTGCGTCAGAATCACCGCGTCGCGTTGGATTTTTAGTTGCTGAATGGCCTCGACGAGCTCTGCGGGCACCAGCGCCGCGCGCTCCGTTGCCGTCGTTGCCGATGCCAGGCCGGCCGCAATATCGCGTGCAAGCTCCGATGCATCCATGTTCGCGCTCTGTGCCATCAAGGCCCCTCTCTTTTGGCGAATCTTGGGGCTTTAGTATGACACCTAGGTTTACAGCTGACAAGACAGCTGTAAACCTAGGTGTAAAGCTGAAATAAAGATTCAATCATGTGTCAGGTCCATTTTCGAACTGGCAAGCTGAGGATAGCCGAGCTCTCGATAGCGCAGGAGGCATCTTTCGCCACCGCAATAC
>CAUEQX010000006.1 GCA_959020035.1 uncultured Collinsella sp.
CTGCAGCACGCCAGTGGGAAACTCGGCAAGCTCGTCCAAAAAGAGCACGCCGCCATGGGCAAGGCTGATCTCACCCGGGTGCACCGGGCGCCCGCCGCCGATAAGGCCTGCGGTCGAAATACTGTGGTGGGGACTGCGGAAGGGGCGGTGCCCCGCCAACAAGCCATCAATGTTCTCACCCAAAACCGAATGGATGCACAGTGCCTCCTGCTGATCCTCAACGGAAAGCTCGGGCAGGATGCCGGTCATACGGCGTGCGAGCATCGTCTTGCCCGATCCCGGAGACCCGATCATGAGCAAGCCGAGTTCTCCTGCCGCCGCAAGCGCCATGCCGCGTTTAGCGACTTCCTGCCCCAGCACGTCGGCATAGTCGAGCTCAGGCTCAAAGGTCGCCTCGACGCCCTCGGAATCCAAGTAGTGCCGCGCGGCATCGCCCATACCATGAGCAAGCTGAGACAAATGATCGATGAATCCGCAATCCACGCCCGCGAGTGGCACATGCTGGTCTGACCTGCCGGCGATAAAAGACAGCCCCATGTCGCGAGCCAGCAGCTGAAACGCCACCTCGCCCTTGACGGGAAGCACCGTACCGTCCAAGCCGAGCTCGCCGGCGATAAGACAGCGATCGAGGTTGTCACGGGGAATCTGCCCATCGGCCGCCAGAACCGCGATGGCGATGGGCAGATCAAAGCCGCTACCGGTCTTGCGAATATCGCCGGGCGCCAGGTTGACCGTAATGCCCGAGCGTGGGATCTCGAACCCGGCGGAGCGCATCGCGCAGCGAATACGACCGCGTGACTCCATCACCTCCATACTCGGAATACCGAGCATCTGAATGCCCGGAACGCCACCGGCAAGCGAGACCTCGACCGTGACGGGAATCGCCTCGACGCCGCGGATGCAGGCCGCGTGAACGGCAAACGTCTCGAACGCCATCACGACACCTGCCAATCGAACGCGTTGTACTGGTGCTCGATCTCGGCGATATGCCCGCCGCGGATGGTGACACCCACGGCATCGAAGCGAATCGCCTTGAGCGGATAATGCTCCATAAGATAGCAGCTTGCGATGCGGCGGTAGCGGCGTTGCTTTTGGGCGTCCACGGCCTCCTCCGGAAAGACTCTCGTGCTGCAATCCAGTGCAACGCGTCTGGTCTTGACCTCGGCCATTACCACGACATCGTCGAGCTCATCAAGCAGCACCAGATCAGCCTCGCCCTCGGTGCAACGATAACCCTGCTCCAGCAAGGTGTAGCCGCGCTCGTTAAAGTAGTCGATTGCGATAAGCTCGCCCAGCATGCCCAGCTCGCGGGGACTGAGCCCCTTGATAAACTCGGGCGTCATCGCCCCGCAGTCAAGATCGCCGTTTTCCCAACGCTCCTTGAGCTGCTGCGTCTTGCTCTTTTTGCTTGCGGCACTCATGGGGTCTCCTTTCCCGCACACTGCATTGCCCCGATGATGAGGGCACCTTTCATGCGGGTAAGTACCGGAAGCAAACCAAAAGCTGACCAAATGCCGACAAAAAACGGGCCGTACGCAGCAATGGTGTTGCATGCGGCCCGCTAACAGCAGGTTTATAAAACCCCAGAGGTCCCTGTCTCCACAATTGACCTAGAAAAGCCGCTCGGTCTGCAGAAAGTTTCCGCAAAAGCTCACGCGGTGCAGCGGACAAAGTCCATGTTTGCGAATGGCCTCGATGTGCTCGGGACTCGCGTAGCCCTTCGACTCGGCCAAATGGTACTCGGGATACTCGGCGTCGTACTCGACCATCATCTCGTCACGCGTGACCTTGGCCATGATGGACGCCGCGGCGATGCAGGCGATTTTGGCATCGCCCTTCACCACATCGCGCTCGTTGGGAACGGCACCCAGAGGGTTACCGTCCATGAGGACACAGTCGGGTTCAAGCCCCGTATCGGCCACGGCGCCCGCGACGGCAGCGCGGATGGCGCGGGCCATGCCCATCTCATCGATATCCTTAGGCGCGATATGGCAAAAGCCGATGGCAGTCGCCACCTCGGCAATCTTCACCGAGAGCAGCTCGCGGCGCGCAGGCGTGAGCTTTTTGGAATCGTTGATGCCCCAGATGCGCGGATCCATCGGAAGGCACACGGCGCACACCGTCAAAGGACCGGCCACCGAGCCGCGACCCACCTCGTCGACGCCTACAACCACACCGTCACCGCCGAGCTCATGCATCAACTCATACATGCCGTTGACGCGCTCGCGCTCGGAAAGTTCCTTGGCATGGCGCTTAAGGGCACGCTCGCAAGCCTTGATAACCTGCTGGCGTGGATCCTCGCGATAATGCTCCACGAGGGCGGGAATCTCCTCGAACGTTGCGCTCGCCAGCTCTCCGGCAACCTGCGATGCCGAAACCGAGCTCGTCATATTGGCCATACCAGGCCCTCCTTGCATGCAAATCAGATAAAAAGAAGGGCCACCCGAAGGTGACCCTTGTGTCCAAACGAGTGGACAGACGCTGCGATCTACTTAGCGCTTCTCGGGGATGCGAGCAGCCTTGCCCACCTTGTCGCGGAGGTAGTACAGCTTGGCGCGACGGACGCGACCATGACGAACGACCTCGAGCTTGGCGATCTTGGGGCTGTGAAGCGGGAAGGTACGCTCAACACCGACACCGAAGGACATCTTGCGGACGGTGAAGGTCTCGCGGGCACCGGCGCCGGCCATGCGGATGACGTCGCCCTGGAAGACCTGGATGCGCTCGCGGTCGCCTTCCTTAATGCGGTAGTGAACCTTGACGTTGTCGGCGACGCGAACCTGAGGAATGTCCTCGCGGATCTGCTGACGCTCGATTGCGCGGATGTAATCCATGTGCAATTCCTTACTCTTCTAGAGGTGCCGTACCACTCTGGCCGGCACGTAGTTGAACAAACGTATTCGAGTATACACGCGCGGGTTTCTGCTGCAAGAACAATTTTTTACGCAGACAAAAAGACAAAACCCGCACATGATAACCGTCCGCCTCACGAATGAGACGGACGGCATGAGGGGGGGCTACGTTAGGCGTCTGAACCCAAAACGTTACGCGGAGCGCTTCGCCTCGAGCTTGGCCTGGGCGGCAGCCAGGCGTGCGAGGGGCACGCGGTAGGGCGAGCAGGACACGTAGTCCACGTCGGCCACATTAAACAGGCCCTTGATGGACTTGGGGTCGCCGCCGTGCTCGCCACACACGCCAAAGTGCATGTCGGGGTTGGTGGCGCGACCCTTCTCCACGGCCATGCGCACGAGCTCCAGCACCGCCGCGTCGATGGTCTCGAAGGGGTTGTCCTTCAGAATTTTCTTATGCATGTACAGCGGGATGAACTTGGCCTCGGCATCGTCACGGGAGAAGCCGAAGGTGGTCTGGGTCAGGTCGTTGGTGCCAAAGCAGAAGAAGTCTGCGTGATGGGCAATCTCGTCAGCGACCATGCAGGCGCGCGGCAGCTCGAGCATCGTGCCCACGGGAATATTGAGCTCGACACCCTCTTCGTCGGAAACCTCGGCGATCACGCGCTCGATGACCTCGCGGGTCTGGACGTGCTCGGCCGTGATGGAGACGAGCGGAACCATGATCTCGGGACGCGGGTCGACGCCCTCCTTGATAAGGCAGGCAGCAGCCGTGGCGACGGCGCGAACCTGCATGAGCGGCAGATCGCTAAAGACGACGGATAGGCGCACGCCGCGCAGGCCGAGCATCGGGTTGGACTCGACCATGCCGTCGATGCGACGCAGGCGGGCACGCAGGGCGGCAAGCTCTTCCTCGCTGGCGCCAGCGGCCTCCTTCTTGGTGATGGCAACCTCGAGCTCGCGAGGATTATCCAAGAACTCATGAAGCGGCGGATCGAGCAGACGAACGACCACATCGCGACCGGACATGGTCTTGAACATGGCCAGGAAGTCCTCCGTCTGAACCTTGAGCAGATCGGCGAGGGCCCGCTGCTTCACGGCCTCATCGTCGGACAGGATAAAGCTCTGGATGATGTTCTTACGGTCGCCCAGGAACATGTGCTCGGTGCGGCACAGGCCAATAGCCTCGGCGCCAAACTCGAGTGCGAGCTCGGCATCCTCAGGGTTGTCGGCGTTGACGCGCACATGGTTGGCGTGGCCATCGGTCTCGTCCAGGCGAATCTCGTCGGCCCAGGACAGGATGGTGTCCAGGTCGCCGGTGAGCTCAGCCGAAACCAGATCAACGGCGCCGTCGACGACGATGCCCTGGGTGCCGTCGATGGAGATGATGTCGCCCTCGTGCAGCACGCGGTCGCTGCCCTCGATGCGCACGACCTTCTCGGCGGCATCGATGTGGAAGCGCTCAACGCCGCAGACGCAGGGCGTACCCATACCGCGGGCGATAACGGCGGCATGGCTCGTCTTGCCACCGTGGCTGGTCAGGATGCCCTCGGCGGCGACCATGCCCTTCAAGTCGTCGGGGTTGGTCTCCCAACGGACCAAGATAACCTTATGACCCTCGTTTGCGCGCGCGACGGCGTCATCGCTCGAGAACACGACCTCGCCCACGGCGGCGCCGGGGCTGGCGTTCAGACCGCTGGCCAGCGCCTCGTACCTCTTGGAAGCGTCAAACTGCGGGTGCAGGAGCTGGTCGAGTTGCGCGGGATCGATACGGCTCACGGCCTCTTCGCGGGTGATCAGGCCTTCCTCGACCATTTCGATGGCGATGCGCAGGGCGGCGATGGCAGTGCGTTTACCCACGCGTGTCTGGAGCATCCAGAGCTTGCCCTGCTCGATGGTGAACTCGATATCGCACATATCGCGGTAATGGTCCTCGAGCGTCAGGAACACGCGCTCGAGCTCCTCACCTGCAGACTCGAGGCCCGGGGTGGCCTTGAGGTCGGCGATGGGCTCGGTGTTGCGGATACCGGCGACGACGTCCTCGCCCTGGGCATTAACCAAAAAGTCACCGTAGAACTCCTTGGTGCCGTCAGCCGGATTACGCGTAAAGGCGACGCCCGTCGCAGAGGTCTCGCCCTTGTTGCCAAAGGCCATGGCCTGCACGTTGACGGCGGTGCCGAGGTCGTCGGAAATGCCATGCTGCTTGCGGTAGATGCAGGCACGCTCGTTCATCCAGCTGCCAAAAACGGCCTGGATGGCAAGGCGTAGCTGAAGCTCCGGGTCGTGCGGGAAAACGGGCTTGCCGTCAGCGACCTCGAGCTCGGGATACAGGGAGGCATCGACGTTCTCGGAGAAGATGCCCTTAAAGGTCTCGACGAGTTCCTGCAGGTCCTCGGCCGAAAGCTCGGAATCGATGCGAACGCCGGCGACCAGACGGGCCTGGGTCAGGGCGTTCTCGAACAGGTCGGCGTCAACGCCCATGACGACATTGGAAAACATCTGGATAAAGCGGCGGTAGCTATCCCAGGCAAAACGCGGGTTCTGCGTCTGCGCGATGAGGCCCTGGACGGAATCGTTATTGAGGCCCAAGTTGAGGACCGTGTCCATCATGCCGGGCATGGAGAACGGAGCGCCCGAACGAACCGACACGAGCAGCGGGTCGTTGGCGTCACCGAGCTTCTTGCCGCAGCGGGCCTCGAGGTCCGCCTCGGCAGCAACGATCTCATCGAGTGCGTCTTCGGGCCAGACGTTGCCGGCACCGGAGTACTCGACACAGGTCTGGCAGGTAATGGTAAAGCCACCGGGAACCGGCAGGCCGATACGACTCATCTCGGCAAGGTTAGCGCCCTTGCCACCAAGCACGAAGTTCATGGACTTGTCTCCCTCGGTGACACAGGTGCCCTGGGCGTCGGTTCCAAAACGGTAAACCCTCTTGCAATCGCTCACGATACTTCCCCTTCCATGCACTTACGCGCACGACCGTGGTAACGAATCGACCCGCCAGATGCGGGCCGTGAGGGTACTATACGGCGGGCATTGAGCGGGCTTGCGCAGAGGACGCGGAGGTTAGTAAACGTGGTAAATATGGCGGTAAACGGTAGGTAAAGGTGGTCACCTTATGAAGATACCACTACAAGAAAATACAGGTCAGATGCAATGTATTTGCTAAATCGCTTTACCATAAGTAGCTAATTTGGGACGGGGCTTTTTTAGCTGCCCCCGTCGGCAATCGGCCAAAAAGCTCGCGGCCTCAGTCGGGGTAGCTAAAAAAGCCCCGTCCCAAATTAGCTACTTTTGTTGGGCTCGACGGGCGGCGCGGCGGGCACGGGCTTCTTGGATTTCCTCCAAGTGGCTAATGATCTCGGCAGCGCTTTCTTCGATGGCCTTGCCGTCGGTACGCACCACAAAGCAGCCTAGGCGCTTCATGAGCGCACGGGCTTCCTCGAGCTCGCTGTGCACGCTCTCGGGCTCGGCATAGGAGCCGGCAACGGCACGAGCGTAGTCATCGCCCAAGCGGCTATCGCGAATTTCGGAAATCACATCGACGGTCGAAATCAGGCCGAACAGGCGCATCGGGTCGACCTCGTAAATCGACTTGGGCGGCTCCATGCCATGCGCCAGTGGGACATTGGCGACCTTGTAGCCCTGATAGGCCAAATACATCGACAGCGGCGTCTTGGACGTACGCGATACGCCCAGCAGCACGATATCGGCTCCCGACAGATCGTCGCAGCCGCGCCCGTCATCGTGCTCAACGAAATACTCCATGGCCTCGATGCGATGGAAATAGCGGTCATCGGTCTTGTGAATCACACCCGCGACGCCCTTGGGCGGCACACCGATGAGCGACGACAGCACGGCAAGCGTCGGGCCAATCAGGTCGACCGAACGAATATGCAGCATGCCCAGGTAATCGAGCACGCGGGCGCGAAGCGCCGGATCGACAATGGTGTGGAACACGGCAATATCGCGATGGTCGGCATCGACGCGCGGGCCCACAAACGACTCCACCTGCTCCACCGAGGTCACCTTGGGCAGGCGCAAGAGAAGAAAAGCCCCTTCATCAAATTGCCCGGACGCCGCAAGCACCACCTCACAAGCGGTATCACCGAGCGAGTCGGAGATAACGATAACGGTGGGACGAGCGGTGACCGGGCAATCCATGCGGGGCTCCTTTAGCGCTTATGCGCAGGCTGGCTTACTTTTTGCGGGCAAGCTCACCGATGTTGGCGATGCCGGAGAAAACGGCCTCGAAGCGGTTGAGCAGCTTAAGGCGATTATCGCGGAGCTGCTCGTCCTTGTCCATGACCATGACCTCATCGAAGAAGCGGTCGATGGGCGCGCGCAGGGCGGCAAGGGCGGCAAATGCGGCCGGGTAATCCTCGGCAGCAAGGGCGGCATCGACAGCGGTCTGAGCAGCCTCGGAGGCATCGGCAAGCGCGAGCTCGACCTCGCCCATCAGGCCGCGGTCGTACTCCGCACCCAGCTCGGGCTTGGAGATGTGTGCGGCGCGGGCATAGGCGGTCGCAAGGTTGTCGAACGTCTCGGCGTCGTTCTTGCGGGCCTCGTCGAGGGCGGCGCAGCGGGCGAAGAAGACGGACGGGGCGATGATGTGCACCGCGGAGACGGCGGCAACGGTATCGGCCGGGATCTTTTCGTCGCGGGCCATGCTCACCAGGCGGCCATGGAAGAAGTCGCGAACCTGCTGGGCGACCTTGGCGGCGTCGAACTCAATGCCCTGCTCGCTATAGAGCTCGAGGGCGAAGTCGATGAGCGACGTGGGGTCGATCGGCAGACGGTCGCGCAGGATGTTGATGATGCCGATAGCGGCACGACGCAGCGCGTAGGGGTCGGAGGAGCCGGTCGGGGGCTCGCCAATGGCAAAGATACCGGCGATGGTATCGAGCTTGTCGGCGCAGGCCACGATGCAGCCAGCGGTGCCCTCGGGCAGCTCGTCACCGGCAAAGCGGGGACGATAATGATCGCGAATGGCGTGGGCAACCTCGTCGTTCTCCCCCATCGCGGTGGCGTAGTAACCGCCCATCACGCCCTGCTGGCTCGTGAACTCGATGACGGCGTTGGATACCAAGTCGGCCTTGCACAGGTGCGCGGCGCGAGCGGCATCGGCGGCCAGGTGGGCGCCCAGATGGGCCTCGCGAGCGATGGCAAGCGCGAGTTGCTCAATGCGCTCGGACTTGGCGAGCACGCTACCGAGCTTCTCCTGGAAGGCAACCTTGGCCAGACGCTCACGGAACTCGTCGAGGGAGATCTTCAGGTCCTCCTCGTAGAAGAACTTTGCGTCGTCCAGACGGGCGCGCACGACGCGCTCGTTGCCGTCGATCACGCGCTCGGCGTTCTCGGGCTTGCTGTTGGAGACGACCACGAACTCACGCGTGAGCTTGCCCTCGCCGTCATAGATCGGGAAGTAACGCTGGTTGGTGAGCATGGACTCGCAGATGATCTCGTGCGGGACCTTGAGGAACTCCTCATCGAAGGTACCGACGAGCACCGTCGGCCACTCGCAGAGGTTAATGACCTCCTCGAAGACCTTCTTGGGCGTGTCGACATGACAGCCGGGGCGAGCGGCCTCGACCTCGGCGATGCCGGCAAGGATGGCCTCGCGACGACGCTCGGCAGAAAGCACGCCGGCGTCCTCGAGCACCTGCTCATAAACAGCGGGGCTGGCAACAACATGGTCGCCAGGGCCAAGTACGCGATGACCGCGCGTGGTGTTGCCGCTCGTCACGTCGGCAAACGACACGGGCACAACATCCTCGCCCAAAAGGCAGCAGATCCAGCGGACCGGACGAACAAAGGTCGCATGCTCGTGACCCCAGCGCTGGCTGCGGTAGTTGGGCCACTGCAGGCCGGCGATGGTCTTCTCGCACAGAGCGGTCAGAATCGGCGTAGCCGGTGCGGAGGGAATGTTCTTCTCGGCGAACACATACTCGCGACCGTCAGTGTCCTCGCGACGGACCAGGTCCTCGGCAGCCACACCGCACTTGCGGGCAAAGCCCTGGGCGGCCTTGGTGGCGTTACCGTCAGCGTCGAAGGCAATGTTGGCCGCGGGGCCACGCTTGACCTCATGGACTTCATCGGTCGCGGTGGCGACGTTAGCCACGAGCGCAGCCAGGCGGCGCGGGCTCGAGATCACACGGACCTCGCCGTGGGCCAGACCGGCCTCGTCGAGACCCTTGGCAATCATGGAGCCAAGCTGCTTGACGGCATTGTTCAGCGGCGCGGAGGGCATCTCCTCCGTACCGATCTCAAACAGGAAATCCTTAGCGTCTGCCATGGCTTACGCCACCTCGCCTTCCTGGTCGGCATTCTCGTTGACTCCGGCGACCTCGGCCATGTAGGCCTCGCAGCACGCCTTGGCGACGGCGCGGACGCGCAGGATGTAGTTGGCACGCTCGACCGCGGACAGGGCGCCGCGAGCATCGAGCAGGTTGAAAGCGTGGCTGCACTTCATGACGCAGTCATATGCCGGCAGCGGCAGCTTGCGCTCCAGGCAGGAATGGCACTCGGCCTCGTAGTCGTCAAACTTCTGACGCATCATCTCGACGTTGGCGACCTCAAAGTTATAGGCACTGAACTCGCGCTCGTTCTCGAGGAACACGTCGCCGTAGGTCATGGGCGTGCCGTCGGGCAGGTAGCTCCACACCAGGTCGTAGACCGAGTTGACGCCCTGGGCGTACATGGCGATACGCTCCAGGCCGTAGGTAATCTCAACGGGCACGGGGTCGACCTCGATGCCTCCCACCTGCTGGAAGTACGTAAACTGCGTGACCTCCATGCCATTGAGCCAGACCTCCCAGCCAAGGCCCCAGGCGCCAAGGGTCGGGCTCTCCCAGTCATCCTCGACAAAGCGGACGTCATGGTCGTTGGGATCCAGACCGATAGCGGCAAGAGACCCCAGGTAGAGCTCCTGGGCGTTAACCGGAGAAGGCTTGATGAGCACCTGGAACTGATAGTAGTGCTGCATGCGGTTGGGGTTCTCGCCGTAGCGGCCGTCGGCGGGACGGCGGCAGGGCTGCGCATAGCAGGTGCGCCACTCGGCGGGACCGAGCGAGCGCAGCGTGGTCGCGGTATGGAAGGTACCGGCACCGACCTCGGAGTCATAGGGCTGCATAATGACGCAGCCCTGCTCGCCCCAGTACTGCTGGAGGCGCAGGATGATGTCTTGGAAGGAAAGCGATGAAGCGTTCATGCCTCTAATATCCCCTCGTCGAAACGATTACACGGTTAGGTACTGTACTATAGCGGTTTTTAGTCGATAGCGCCGATGCGGTTGAGCGGCCAGTAGCGCACAAGCGCCACAGCGATCAAATCAGAGCGATCGACGGGACCAAAGTAGCGTGAGTCGGCAGAGTTTTCGCGGTTGTCGCCCATCACCCACACGCACCCGTCGGGAACGGTGTAGGGATAGCTTACCTGAGCACCGGGCGCTTGGACCGAAAGTGGCCAGCTCATGCCCGTCGTATAGTCCTCGTCGAGCGCTTGGCCGTCAACGACCACCTTGCCATCCTGCAGGTCGACCGTCTGGCCGGCCGTGGCAATAACACGCTTGACAAGAACATCATGCTCGGAGGTGCCATCGGGGTTGTGAAACACCACGATATCGCCCTGCTTGACGGGCTGACCGAGCTCGAGGCTCACCTTTTGTGCCAGGATCTGGTCGCCAATCTCGATCGTGGACTCCATGGAGCCGGTGGGCACCACAAAGGGCTCGACCACAAACGAGCGAATCAAGAAGGTGGCGACCAGTGCGATCGCGATGACCGCGATCCACTCAAAAGCGCCCCTCAACGCGGAATGCTGCGATGGAACCATTCTCACTCCTCGCTCTGCGAATACGAAGCGTCCAGAATCTCCTGCGCGTAAGCACGCTCCTCGGGCGTGAGCCGCGCTGTCTCAATCAGATCGGGACGCCAACGACAGGTGCGCTCGATGGCGTTCTTACGACGCCAAGCGTCAACTTTGGCGTGATCGCCACTCACGAGCACAGGAGGCACGCCCTCGCCGTTGAACTCGGCAGGACGAGTGTACTGCGCGTACTCGAGCAGGCCTCCGTCCTCGGCGGTCGAGAACGACTCGTCCACGTTGCTCATCTCGTCGCCCAAGGCGCCGGGGATGAGGCGTACGACGGAATCGGCAACGACCATGGCAGGCAGCTCGCCGCCCGTAAGCACGTAGTCGCCGATCGACAGACGCTCATCGGCATACGCATACGCACGCTCGTCGACGCCCTCGTAGCGACTGCACACAAACAACAGGCGCTCACTTTTGAGCAGGCGCTCGGCCACATGCTGCGTAAAGGGCTCGCCACAGGGGGTAAAGAACACCACAGTAGGCTTGGGACCCTCTGCGCTAATGGCCTCGATGGCCTCTGCGATAGGCTCGACCTTCATGAGCATGCCCTGCCCGCCGCCGTACGGCTCGTCATCGACGGTACGATGGCGGTCGTGCGTCCAGTCGCGCAGGTTATACGCCTTAAAATCAAAAAGGCCGGCCTTGCGGGCGCGGCCCAAAATCGACGTGGACATGACGGGCTCAAACATCTCGGGAAAGACCGAAAGGGTCTCGATCAGCATGTTGTCCTCCCTACTTGTCCATATCGATCAGGCCGTCCATAACGTGGACGGAAATTGTTCCTGTGTCGGGAAGATCGAGCACGACCTGCTCGATCACGGGAATCAGTACCTCGCCGTACCGATCACCCTCGACAACCCAAACATCGTTAGCGGGCGTCGACATAATCTCGACGATCGTGCCGAGCGAACCGAAGCGCTCGTCGACCACCTCGCGACCCATCAGGTCGGTATAGGCAGCGTCGAGCGAATCGAGCTCAAAGTCGTCACGATTTGCCAGCACATAGCATCCCGTGATGCCCTCGGCGGCCGTCAAGTCGTCGATGCCCTCAAACGAGACCAGATCGCCATCGCCCGTATCGGTGACGAACACGACCGTGCAAAAGCGGTCGCGCTTGAGCGCCGGCGGCGTCAGGGCGACGCGCATACCAGGCTCTAATACAGAAGGAAGCCCCCGCAGCGGCTGCGCGAGGACCTCCCCCTTCCTTCCGTGCGGCTTGACAACACGGGCGATGTTTTTGTACTGGGACCTCAAGGTCCTAGCCCAGAACCTCTACCTCGACAGCAGTGTCGAGGCGAGCGGCCAGTGCACGGGCGAGCGTGCGAATGGCCTTGATGGTACGGCCACGACGGCCGATGACCTTAGCGACGTCATCCTCGGCGACCGAAACCTCAATCGTAGAGGCGTCGTCACCATCGATGACCTCAAGGCTCACGGAATCCGGGTCGTCGACGATCTGAACAACGAGATATTCGACGAGATCGGCGATGCGATCTGAGAGCATTGCCTCACCCTCGAGCTGTGCAGCGTCAACCTCAGGCACGATTTACTCCTCGGCGCCCTCAGCGGCCTCAGCGGCAGCCTTAGCGGCCTCGGCCTCTTTGGCGAGCTGCTTCTTGGACTTCTTGACGACGGTCTCGGTCTTCTCGCCCTCGTTGGCGGCCTTGACCAGAGCGGCGACGGCGTCGGTGAGCTGAGCGCCCTTGGACTGCCAGTCGGCGATCTTCTCGAGGTCGAGGTTGATGGTCTTGGGGGCGGTCATCGGGTTGTAGCGGCCAACCTCCTCGATGATACGACCGTCACGCGGGGCGCGGGAATCGGCGACGACGACACGGTAGTACGGACGCTTCTTAGCGCCGTGACGAGCAAGGCGAATCTTGACTGCCAAAGGAAACTCCTCCAACCAAGCAGCTTTAGGCTGCAACTACAAACAAACAGTTGAACATAATACGCCATCGACGCGGGCAGGTGAAGTCCGTGAGACCAACTTCTTCGGTGTAGTCGAGGGCAAATCCATATCTTAGACAAGAATTCGCGATTTGCAAGCGCATCCACGCACCCCACATGAGCTGCGCGGTATACTCATGACATGGAAAGACGCGAACATACATACGGTTATGGGGATGCTGCGGGCGTTACGCCGCCGCCCTGGACGGGTCCGGCGGTGGGCCTGATGGACCTCGATGCATTTTTTGCGAGCGTGGAGATGCTCGATCATCCCGAATGGCGCGGAAAGCCGCTCATCGTGGGCGGAGACGCCGAGTCGCGCGGCGTCGTGTCCACGTGTTCGTACGAGGCGCGTCGCTTTGGCGTGCATTCTGCCATGGCCTCGGCCGAGGCGCGGCGCCTGTGCCCGCAGGCCATTTGGACGCACGGACACTTTGATCGCTACCGCGAGGTGAGCGCGCAGGTCATGGCGATCCTTGCCGATGAGACACCGCGCGTGGAGCGTGTGTCCATCGACGAGGCCTTTATCGATATCACACCGGGTCGCTTTGCGCCCGAAGACCCGCTGCTGGTTGCGCGGCGTATAAGCGACCGCGTGGCAGCGCTGGGAGTGACCTGCTCCATTGGCGTGGGCTGCAACAAGACGGTCGCAAAGATCGCAAGCGAGCGGGATAAGCCGTTTGGGCTGACCATCGTGCGCCCCGGAACCGAGCAGCGCTTTTTGGCCGCGCTGCCGGTATCTGCCATGAGCGGCATCGGGCGCTCGGCCGAGGAGCGACTGCGCCGCATGCGCATCTACACCCTCGGCGAGCTATCACGTGCACCGGAATCCACCTTGGCCTCTATTTTTGGCGTCAACGGCGAACGCATGCGCCAGCGTGCGCTGGGACTCGAAATCTCCGAAGTCACGAGTCTCGATGAGGAGCGTGAGGTCAAGTCGGTCAGTAATGAACGCACCTTTGCGAAAGATTTGACTGAGCGTGGGGATATTGAGGCGGCGATTGCGCTGCTGGGTGAGTCGGTGGGACGCCGTCTGCGCCGTCAGGGGCTGACGGGTGCCACGGTAACGCTCAAGCTCAAGTATTCGTATGGAAGCGGGCGTACGGCACAGCGCCGGCTGCCTCATCCAACCGACGATGAGAACATCTTCGTGGCGGTTGCACTCGAACTGCTCGACAACATCTGGCAAGAAGGCATGCATGTTCGCTTAGCCGGCATCGGCATGAGCGACTTCGACCACCAAGGCGGCATCCAGACTGACCTGTTCTGCGAGATCGATGACCGCGGAGCCCAATCCAGCGACCGCCGCGACCTCTCCGTCGCCATCGACGCCGTCCGAGACAAATTCGGCGACACCGCCCTTTCCTTCGGCCGCCAATCCCGCTTCAATAACTAGTCTTTTTTGGACGGGGGTTGCTGCCTTCCGTCCGACACGGCATTGGTAGTCAATTTGGGACGGGGCTATTTTAGCTACACCTATATATCGGTTGAGATTCATTCGGCCTAATTCATTCACCGTCAGCCAAAGGGTAGCTAAAAAAGCCCCGTCCCAAATTGACTACCCCGGATGTCCGGTTTGGCGGCCGCAGCAAAATTATCCCGCCTAAAATGAGCTACTTTTCAACTTTAGCTTTTTGAATCGTGCAATGGCCGATACCCGTGAGGCGCACGATCTGCTTGATCGAAAAGCCCTCGCTTTTGAGTTTACGGATACAGTCATCACGCACGCCCTTGGGCAGAGCGTTGAGATAGTGAGGCTCGTATGGTTTGAGCAACGCCTGCGCAAACTCAAGCGCGTCAGTATCACTCACATGAGCGCCATAACGGAAGCAATAGCCATTGGGCTCGCCCGAGGTGCTAAATGCAAAAAATCTCTGGGAATTCCCGAGCAACCCGAGCACGCAATCAGTCTTACAAATTCCCGGATAGCCCATATACTCGCTAAAGCTGCTCCAGCGATAGAGCGAAGCAGTGCCAATTCTGGCTTTCGCAGGGTTATCGTGAATGTAACGAACGCAGTTGAGCAGCTGATCATCATCGAGAATCGGCACACTCTTAAATCGATCCTGGAAAACAGGACCTCTCCTGCCTGTCTTAGAATTGAAATACATGGCATACGCCGTCGTAATCGAATGCATACAATCGCTCAGGTGAGCATGCCCGTCATCTAGCAACAAGTGAATGTGATTATCCATAAGGCACCATGCGATAACATCCACTTTGAACTTCTGGCATTTCGAAGCTATCAGTCGAATCAGATAGAGTCGATCGTCAGCATCCTCAAATATCAGCTGACCACCACAGCCCTTTTGGACGACATGGTAATAGCCGTAAACAGAGATTTCCCGCGCGGTCCGAGTCATACGCATCTCCTCCTCTACAGATAACAAATACGTTACCCGAGTCGGAAAGCTAAATATCACGCAATGAACCGCAACTCGCTTCTATCGGCGAACGGTAGGTAGTAGCTAAAAAAGCCCCGTCCCAAATTAGCTACTTTGGGCAAAAAGAAAGCCGGGCAGGTGCGGAAAACCGCACCTGCCCGGCGATATGCGTGAGGGTAGCTAAACCCCGTCTCAAATGAGCTACTAGAGGAGGTTGAGGGGGAGCTGGGGAGCGTCTCCCCAGAGTTTCTCGAGGCGGTAGAAGTCGCGGGCTTCGGGAGTGAAGACGTGGACGACAACCGAACCGTAGTCCATGAGCATCCAGGTCTTCTGCTCGCGACCCTCGATGGAGAACGGGTGCTCGCCGCAAGCCTCGGCGACCTTCTCCTCGATCTCGTCGACGATAGAATCGACCTGGCGGTTGTTGGTACCGGTGGCAAGCACAAAGTAGTCGCATACGTCGGAAAGCTCGGTCAGGTCGAGCACCTGAACGTCCTCGCCCTTCTTGTCGTAGGCGGCCTGTGCGGCGGCGCGGGCGACATCCTCGGCGGCGACACCGCTCGCGGACAGCGAGGCGGCAGTGCGGTCGGACGTGGCGGCGAAGCTCTTGTGCTCCACATGTTCAAGAATCTGCTCGTCGGTCATGGTCTCGTCGGCCATGGAATACCTCTTTCTAGACAGCCCGAGCTAGCGCAGCTGGGCGTAATGGTTGTAAATCGAAATAGCCGTGGGATAAAGATAGCGCCCGGACTGGATCACATAGACCAAACCCTGCGCAAAACAGGAGAAGAACAACTCGTCGAGCGACGACTCCCCCACCATCTTGCGCAGCGCATGCGCATAGTCGCCGTGGCGGTTGGGCTCGATGGCATCGGCCACAAAGACCACCATATCGAGCGGCGTCATGTCGCAAGCGCCCACGGTATGACGGTCGACAGCCTGGAAAACGGCCGGCGACAACTCGGGGAAAAGCTGCGGAAGCTCATAGGCGGCAACAGGACCATGCAAAAGCGGCGTCGCGGCGGAAGGAGAGCCGGCAATCTTAATGCCGTAATGCAGAGCGCGCGTAACCAGCTCGTCGCCGGAGAGCACTTTGTCCCAGTCGTGGATCAGACCGGCAGCAGCGGCATCAAAGCGGTCAACGCCGTAGACCTCGGCCAGATGAAGTGCGGTCTCGGCAACACCCAGCGAATGCACATAGCGCTTGCGCTTATCCTTCATGCGAACATCGAGCAGCTCTTGAATGCGCTTGAGCAGTGCGCGCTCATCGCCCTCAAACTGATCCTCTACCGACAACGTAGACCCCCATCACTCAAAATCTTCTTGGCCCAAATCGGCATATAGCCTGCGTTTGCGAATGTAGCCGAGCACGGACTCGCTTGTAAGATAGCGCACGCTCATACCGCGGGCAACTCGCTTACGAATGTTCGTCGAGCTGATCGCCAACGCTGGAATCTGAATATAGCGCACGTCGAACGGCAGCCCCGACTCTTTGATTCGGGCACGCGCCGTATCGATATCAAAGCCCGGTCGTGTCGCCGCAATAAAGGTAGCAAGCTCAGCGATTCGTTCGGCATCATGCCAGGTCACGATATCGATGATCGCGTCGGCGCCCGTAATAAAGTAGAGCTTTACCTGCGGCGGGTAAAAGTCGCGAAGGGCATGAAGCGTATCGGCCGTATAGGTTACGCCCGGGCGGTCGATCTCGAACCGGCTCGCCAAAAAAGCCGGGTTCGCGGCGGTGGCGAGGACCGTCATGGCATAACGGTCCTCGGCAGGCGTCACCGGCTTGTCAAGCTTAAAGGCAGGAGAACCCGCCGGCATAAAGAGCACAGCGTCCAAGTCGAGCGACTCGCGCGCCTGCTCGGCCGTCACCAGGTGCCCGTAATTGCTGGGATCGAACGTGCCACCCATAATGCCGAGCCTAAACTCCTGCCCGTCCTCTAGAGGAAGCTCGGGCAGACCGATTCCACCGCGCAGCGACATGGCTTACTCGCCCTCCGGTGTCTCGGTATCGCCCGCGGCATCCGCCGCATCGACAACCTCGACTCCCTCATCCGCAGCATCGGCCACGTCAATGGCTTCAACGGCAACGTCCTCGCCAGCATCCTCGAGCTCCTCGTACTCCGAGAAGTCCTCGGCGCCCTCAAAGTCAAAGGCGCGCTGGCAAATGCGGACCTCGTCGCCCGCACGGCAACCGGCCTTCTCGAGCGCGTCGTCAACACCCATACGCGCAAACTTATGCTGCAGGTAAATGACGGCTTCCTCGTTTTCCCAGTCGGTCTGGATGACCATACGCTCAATGGCACGACCGACCACGCGGAAGGCACCGGGCTCTTCCTGAACAATGCGGAAACGCTTCTCACGCTGCAGGCGACGGCGCTCCCACTCATCGTCGCGCAGAACGACCGGCTCATCCGAGACAGCCAACTCGGCGCGCAGCTTAGCCACCTGCTCGCCCACGGCAAGCATCAGCGTGTTGAGGCCGGCGCCCGTCACGGCAGACACGGCAAAGAACATATGTCCATCGTCGAGCGCTGCGCGCTTGAGGTCGGCAATCTTGTCGGCCGTGCCCGGCGCATCGCACTTGTTGGCAACGACGATCTGCGGACGCTCCGAAAGCTCGGCGCCATACTGCTCGAGCTCGCGGTTGATGATGTGGTAATCCTCGACCGGATCGCGATCCTCAAAACCACCCGTCATGTCGACGACGTGCATGATCAGGGCCGTACGCTCAATGTGGCGCAGGAACTGGTGACCCAGGCCCTTACCCTCGCTCGCGCCTTCGATAAGACCGGGGACGTCGGCAACGACGTAAGAATATTCACCGGCACGCACCATGCCGAGGTTCGGCACGAGCGTGGTAAACGGGTAGTCAGCAATCTTGGGACGGGCGGCACTCATGCGCGCGATGAGCGATGACTTACCCACGGAGGGAAAGCCCACGAGCGCGGCATCGGCCATAAGCTTCATCTCGAGCTCGATCCAGTGCTCCTCGGCCGGTTCGCCCAACTGGGCAAAGGTCGGAGCGCGACGCACCGACGTCACAAAGTGCGTGTTGCCCAGACCGCCGGCACCGCCGGGCGCCACGACGACGCGCTCGCCGTCGTGCACCAGGTCGGCAATCTCAAACATCGGGGTCTGCGTCTCGGGATCGAGCTCGCGCACCACGGTACCCATAGGGACCTTGAGAATCAGGTCCTCGCCGCTCTTGCCGTTACGACGGGCACCCTGCCCGTGCGTGCCGCGCTCGGCGCGAAAGTGATGCTTAAAGCGGTAATCGATCAGCGAAGACAGCTGAGCATCGGCCTGGATGACGACATTGCCGCCACGACCGCCGTCGCCGCCATCGGGGCCGCCCTTGGGGACAAATGCCTCGCGCCTAAACGACATGCATCCGGCTCCGCCGTCGCCGCCGCACACGTTAATGCGGCTGATATCGGTGAACTGTGACAACAGAATCGCCTCCTACAAAAAAGAGGGAGACCCTTGAATCCTAAAACTCAAGTGCCTCCCACATATGTGCTCTATGAAGGGTGAATTACGCGTTCGCGAGCGGGCGTACGCTGACCCTGTGCTTGATACCCTTGTGGAACTCAACGGTACCGTCGACCAGCGCGAACAGCGTGTCGTCCTTACCACGGCCAACGTTCTCACCCGGGTGGATGTGCGTGCCGTGCTGACGGACGAGAATCGTGCCCGTGGTTACCGTCTGGCCGGCATAGCGCTTCGTGCCAAGGCGCTGACCGCGGGAGTCACGGCCATTACGGGAGGAACCGAGTCCTTTTTTGTGTGCCATTGTGTATACCTACTCTTTCGTTACGAGTGTAATCTACTCGGCGACGGGAGCCTCGGCAACAGCCTCAGCCTCTGCCTTGACAGCCTTCTTGGCGCGGGAGGTAGCCTGAACCTTCACGATCTTCAGCTTGGTGAGCTGCTGACGGTGACCCTTCAGACGACGATAGCGCTTGCGCTTGTGGAACTTGAAGACCAGCTGCTTCTCGCCCTTGAACTGCTCAACGATCTGAGCGGTAACCTTGGCCTTGGCCAGCTTGTCGGGATCGGTGACGATCCTCTTACCATCGTTGAGGAAGATAACCGGCAGGGTGACCTTGTCGCCCTCATTGCCCTCGATCTTCTCGACGGTGATGACATCGTCGGTGGCGACCTTGTACTGCTTGCCGCCCGTGTTAACGATTGCGTACATGTTTACTTGCCCTTCATGCATCAGTTAGTGCAACAGCCGAATATAGTAGCAGGCGAAAATACCCCCGTCAACGAGTATGTGGAGCAAATCCACAAGTTCGCACAGGTATGGGGCTGACGAGTCGGCCCTCGTCGTCCTCGCATGCTTGATTCTGACGCTCGACATCGTAGGAGCAGATGGTCACGAGGTCTTGCATACCGGTGGAAACAATAGGTGCATCCACGCCCGGGGTCAAGCCCTGCAACAAAACATCAGCAGCAGAAAGCAAAATTTCCGGACGCATGGAGCCCTCGTTGTCGGCATGCGTGTCGAGCATGAGCACCAAATGGTCCGGGCGCTCCCCCGCCGTGAGCTCATAGCCCACGAGCGTGTGATCCAAATCCAAGCGCTTGCTCTTTTTGCCGCGCGCGTAGTCGATGCCGTGGCCCGCGCGCAGCGTGTCGATCGCACGACGCACCTCGTCGGCGCTTACGGGCGCCTCGGGATCCAAGTGCAGGTCGATGCGATACGACAGGCGCGTGAGCTGCGCCGTCAACGCCGGCGTGCGCACGTCGATGTACGCCGCCTCGATGGGCGCCAGATCGGCCGGAGACGCCGCAGCCAGGCGCCCAAACGCCTCGTCGAGCGCCACGAACTCGGTCATAAACAGGTCATACCACTCGCAGGTCGACGACGTACCCACCGGCAGCGCCGAAGAGAAGCCCACGCGCATGTGCGGAGAGAAGCCCTGCGTGACGGCATAGGGAAGTCCCGCACGGCGCACGATGCGCTCAATGGTATGGATTACTTCGAGATGGCCCAGGTACTTAAGGCGATCGCGCTTGCCATAGCGAACACGAAGCCTAAAGAGCGAGGGGTTGTCGGTCAGGCGCTCACTCATGCGCGATCACCCATCAATACATTCTTGGCGTGGAGCGTGGGGCAGATCCCGCAGCCGGTGCACGACGTGCGGGTACAGTCGGGAGTCGTGACGCCCTCGAGCGAGCGACGGTACTCGCGCTCGAGGAAGCCGCGCGTGCAGCCGGGGCTCACGTGCTCCCACGGCAGGCGCCAGTCCAACTCGTAGGGCAGGTGCACGAGCTCATTGAGGTCGATGCCGTTTTTGGCAGCAGCTTCCTTCCAGTTATCGAGCGAGAAATGCTCTACCCAGGCGTCAAAGCGAGAGCCCGAGCGCCAAGCATCGATGATGACGGGCGTCATGTCACGACCGGCGCGGGAAAGCGCGGCCTCGATGAGCGAGGTCTCGGCATCGTGGTAATGCACGCGGACGGCACGGTTGCGAACGCTCGTGATAAGCAACTTCTGGCGACGCTTGACGTCGTCGTAGTCGAGCTGCGGGCACCACTGGAACGGCGTGGCAGCCTTGGGGATAAAGACCGAAACCGAGATGGACACCGAGATCGAGCCGCGACGAGCCTTGGGCACCACGGAACGACCGAGCTCCAGCACGTGATCGGCCAGATTGGCGATGGCCACGATGTCCTCATCGCGCTCGCCGGGAAGGCCCATCATAAAGTAGAGCTTCATGCGGTTCCAGCCGGCCTCGAAGGCCGCCTTGGCCGCACGGTCCAGGTCCTCCTCGGTCACGTTCTTGTTAATGATGTCGCGCATGCGCTGGCTGCCGGCCTCGGGCGCGAACGTCAGGCCGCCCTTCTTTTCGCCGGCGACCGACTCGGCCATATCCACGCCAAACGAATCCAGGCGCTGCGACGGAATAGACACGCGTATACCCGTATCCTCCAGGCGACGGTTGAGCCTGCCGAGCACGTCGCGAATGCAGGAGTGGTCGGTCGTGGAAAGCGAGGTCAGCGACACCTCGTCATAGCCGGTCTTTTCCAGACCCTGAATCACCGACGAGACGATCTGGTCGGCCGAGCGCTCGCGCACCGGGCGATACGTCATGCCGGCCTGGCAAAAACGACAGCCGCGGGCGCAGCCGCGCAGGATCTCGATCGACAGGCGGTCGTGGACCAGCTGCGCATAGGGCACGCACGACTGCGACAGCGGATTCGTGGCGCCGAAATCCTCGACGACGCGCTTGTAGACCACGGTCGGCGCATCCTTGCCCTCACGCGGCACGGTGTAGCCATGCGGCGAGCAGGGCTCGTCGCGACGAACCTCATAGAGCGACGGCACGTAGTTGCCGGCAATGGATGCAAGCTGCTCAACAATCTGCGCGCGCGGGACTCCTTCGTCACGCAGGCGGCGATGCAGCTGACAGGTCTCGAGCAGCGATTCCTCACCCTCACCGATGAGGATGGCATCGAAGAAGGCCGCGTACGGCTCGGGGTTGTACACCGAGGGACCGCCGGCGATGATAATGGGGTCGTCCTCGGTGCGGTCGGCCGCTAACAGCGGAATGCCAGCGAGGTCGAGAGCCTCGAGGAAGTTCGTCACCGCCATCTCGTGCGGCACATGCAGACCGACGATATCAAACGAAGCGACCGGCGCTGCACCCTCGAGCGAGAGCAGCGGAATACCCGCCTCGCGCATGGCATCACCCATATCGGGCCACGGCACATAGCCACGTTCGCAGGAGATGCCCTCGGCCTGGTTAAGGATGTTGTAGAGGATGGCGATGCCCTGGTTGGGCAGACCGACCTCGTACACATCCGGGTAGATCAGGCAGCAACGGTAGTCGGCATCGGCCTTGGAAAGCGTGCCCCACTCGTGATCGATATAGCGACTCGGCTTCTCGACCTTGGCGAGCAACGGCTCAATTAAATGAAAACAGTCTTGGTATGCAACGCGCAACGGAAAACCCCTAAGCAGCGAGATCTGATGCGTCCTGATAGGACGCCATAGGACGGGTAGCGCCCGCGACCGTGGTTACGAGATCGCGAACGCGGGAGAACGTAGCAGTAACCACCTCGTTGGCACGACTGTAGTCGACATCGCGCTCGTAGAGCGAAACGAGCGCACGGCCCATGCCATAGGTGCCCGCGGCAGCAGTGAGCGCCTTGACGGCAAACCCAATATGCGGCGTCTGCTTGACAAGTGCGCGGGTGACCGCTCGGATCACAAGACCGCCGGCAAGCACGCCCGCGACCTCGTAGCCGCGCTCAGGCTTAATGCCGCGTCCAAAGACGGCAGCGAGCTCAAAGAGCATGCCCACCTGCGCCAGCGCCATAACGGGATAATCGGCGCCCGGCAAAAACACCAGCGCGCCGGTCGCCATATTGGTGAGCGCGCACGAGGTGATGATACGATTGGCCGCCGCGATGCGCATGAAGGCAAAGTTCGCCGCAAAAGCCGTTTCCTTGTCGGTGCGATCGAGAATCCAGCGGGCAAGCGTCTCGAGCAGATACGTCTTATCGGTTGCCGCTACCACGCCGAGCATGGGCGTAGACTCCTCGATAAACGGCACCTCCACAGCAGACTCGGCAAGCACGCACACGGGCGCACCGGCGATCACGAGCTCCTGCACGGCACTCTCCAAGCGGTCGGAACCACACGAGAGCACCAGCACCACATCGGTATCGGTCTTTGGAGCAATTCGCTCCTCCCCCAGACGCTCGACGCGCACAATGCCCGAGGTCGTCTGCGGCACAAAGGCGTCACGCACCGTCTCGGCCAGAAAGCGCGAGGCGGACGAATCCAGATAGACCGAGACGCGCACCGGCGTATCGGAATCCTTCTTAACGGACGCGCCCATCTTAAAAGCGCGGGTCAGCTTATCTACGGGAATTTTCATAGCAAACCCCTCCAGCGGTTACGCGGCGCCCGAACGATGCCGCCATATGGATTGTACGATACCCACCGTCAGCAGCTGGATCATCATCGAAGACGAACCAAAGCTAATAAACGGTAGCGGAATACCGGTAATCGGCATCATGCCGATGCACATGCCGATGTTCTCGAAGGTCTGGAATGCCCACATGCCGACGATACCTACGCAAGACAGACGCAGGAACAGCGACTCACACTTAAAGGCGACGCGAATCGTCGAAAAGATCAGCAGCACGTAGAGGCACAAGAGAAAAAAGGAACCGCAAAAACCAAAGGTCTCGGAAAGGAAGGCGAAGACGAAGTCGGTGTGGAACTCAGGCAGAAAGCCGCCGGCCGACTGCGTCGCATGCCCCAGGCCCTTACCAAAGAAACCGCCCGAGCCGACCGCGATCAACGACTGCTGCAGATTGTACGCATCGTCCGAATCGGCATTATCGGGGTCGATAAAGACCGTCAGACGGTTCATCTGATACTGCTTGATGAGCACATCGTGGCCAAGCAACGAGTCAAAGACCGAATCGAGCGCCAGGACGAGGGCCACCAGGCCCACGAGCAGGGCCAGGGTCGACAGCACCCATTCGCGGCGTGCACCGCTCATACAGATGACGATGGCGCCCGAAACCAGCACGACCAGGCCCGAGCCCAGGTCGCCCATGGCAACGACGGCCAAAAACGGAATGGACAGCATGCCGCAGAGCTTGACGTAGTCGCGAACGGTATCGATGCGACCGTTATACTGCGAGCCAAGCGTAGCAATAAAGAAGATGGTGATGAGCTTGGCAAGCTCAACCGGCTGGAATGTCAAGCCGATACCGGGAATCTTGATCCAGCCCGTCATGCCCAGACCGCCCGTATAGGACAGACCCGGAATCTTGGGCGAGAGGATCACGATCAGGTCGATGACGAGCAACGCCGTCGAGAAATTGGAAATACCGCGCAGGTCGGAGCGCCAGACCAGCACCGCCAGCACCGCTCCGATGCCAATTCCCAGCAGATGGCGTGAGAACGAAGCATCGACCTTAAACTGCGAAGCCGACCAGATAATGATGGCACCGTAGGCGACGAGCGCCACAGTAGCCACGAGCACACCGATATGCACCTTTTGGCGAAACGTGCCGCGCGAGGCCGAAAGTTGCTTGTTGACGCGGTCCAGGCTGCTGCGAGAGCCGGTCTTGGTTGAACGGAACAGATCCGCCGGAGAAAAATCCATCGCAACCTCCTATCGAACCGAAGAATCGCCCGAAGCCGAAGAGGTATCGGGCTCGTCATAAATCACGCCGAGCACGTCGCGCACGACATGCATCGCGGTATCTGAGCCACCGCCGCCCTGCTCCAGGACGGTAGCGATGACATACTTGGGGTCATCGGCCGGTGCATAGGCGCAGAACCACGCGTATTCGTCCTCACCACTTTTCTCGCCCGTGCCCGACTTGCCGTATACCTGCGGCGTCAGGGTGCCAAAGTGAGCCGCCAGGGACGTCGATGCCGTGTAAATCACGTCGTGCATGCCGTTGCGAACAAGAGCCAAATCCGAATCGCTGTTGATCTTGGCCTCCAGGCGCTTCTTCTTGCCCTTGCCGTTGTACTTATAGGCATCGCCGTCGCCATCGCGCGACACGGCAGACAAAAACACATGAGGCACGTACTGTTTGCCGCCGTTGGCAAGACCCATATAGGCACACGCCATCTGCAGGGGCGTCACCAGGATGTCACCCTGGCCGATGGCAATGTTGGTCATATCGCCGGCATTCCACTTGCGGTCCTCGGCAGAGGCGTCGGTGAAGTACGACTCTTTCCACTCGGCATCGGGAATACGGCCCGCGCCCTCACTCGGCAGATCGATACCGCAGGTTTTGCCTAGACCCCAGCGACGAAAGACCTCCTGCAGGCCCTCGGGATGTTGCTCGTCATAAAAGAACGCCTTGCCCATGTCGTAGAAGACAGGGTCGCACGAGTTGGCAATACCCGACTGCAGCGTCATGGTGCCGTGGCCAGACGTCAGCCAGCAGCGCTTGCCCCAAGCCTTGCCCAGGCCCGTCCAATAGCCCGTGCAGTTGGTTGTCTGCGTTGAAGTGTAGGTTCCAAACTCAAGACCGGCCAGTGCCGAGAGCGGCTTGATGGTCGAAGCCGACATGTACTGTCCGCTAATGGCGCGGTTGAGCAGCGGGTGCGAACCCTTGTCATCATTGAGCTCGGTCCACACGTCATTTGAGACGCCGCCGATAAAGACGGACGGATCGAACTTGGGCTGGCTCGCCATGCCCAGGATCTCGCCATTGTTGGGATCGAGACACACTACAGCGCCGTTGCCGGCATTGCTGTAGCCAGTGGTCTTGGCAAGCTCGATAGCGCTCGCCAGCGCCGTCTCGCAGGCCTGCTGGATCTTAAGGTCGAGCGTGAGCTTAATGTCGGAGCCGGCCTTCGCGGGCACGGCGCCGGCCTGACCGGTCACATTGCCCGAGGCATCGACCTTGACGGTCTGCTCGCCACGAATACCCTGCAGCAGGTTTTCGTAGTAGCTCTCAACGCCCGCCTGGCCCACGATATCGCCCGACTGGTACGTAATCTTGCCAGCAGAAGCATCATCATCGCCAGAGGTTTTCTTATTCTGGGCCTCGAGCTGCTCGGACGTAATGGTGCCGGTATAGCCCAAGATATGGCAGGCCGTCTCGCCATATGGATACTGACGCTCGGTACGCTCGGCAATCTTGACGCCCGGGAACTCGCCGGCATGCTCCTGAATATAGGCAACCGTGGAGCGACGGACGTCCGTCGCGATGGTATGCAGGCTCTGAGCGCCCTCTGTATTGTCCTGAATATTGCGAAGGACCGCCACGTAAGGCATTCCAAGCACGTTGGCAAGATGGCGAACCAGAACCTCATCCTCGGCAAGGTCGCGGTAGGCCACGACAGCAAGTGAGGGACGGTTCTGGACAAGCGCCACGCCATTGCGGTCGAGGATGCGGCCACGCACAGCGGGTGTGGTAACGGTGCGAGTCTGATTACTATTGGCCTGCTTCTCGTAATAGTCCGACGAGACCATCTGCATGCCCCACAGCTTGACGGCAAGCGCCGCAAACATCGCGCCCACACCCGTGGTGAGAATGGAAAAGCGGCCCTTAAAGGCGGTCGCCGCGGTATTGCCCTCGCCCTCGGTGGCGCGCGGAGCCGTTCCATGCTGCGTATCGTAGGTAAAACGGGAATCGCCACGACGCATGATGACCAGCGCGACCACGATGGCCACAACCAGCACGATACCGGCGATAACAACCGTCAACTGGGAAGACATCTACGGGCCTCCCCTATTTGAGCTTACGGGTCTTGGGCTTAAAGCGCATACCCGTCTGGCGTCCGCCACGTGCGGAGAATCCATAGCCAGACTGCGGCACGACGCCGGACATCAAAAACGGAATGGCAACCAGACCCGTCAGGATCGAGGACGGCAGCGCATGGCCGAAGATCGCCACGACAAAGCTCGTCTCCAAACCCATAAACAGCAAGATGATGCTGTAGATCACATTAATGACGAGCGCAAAGGCGCCCACAGTGACGCCGCGCGCACTCGGGGTACCGCCCGTCTGACCGACGGCGCTGTGCACCAGGGCAAAAGAACCCACGGTCAGCAGGAGCGACATAACGCCCACCGGCACGGCAGCGGACAGGTCATAAAACAAGCCGCTGCAAAAACCGCACACGACGGCACGGGTCGGGTCGCCCGAGAACACGCTTAGGCACACCAGGATAATCATGAAGTTAACACGACCGCCCGCAATGGAGATCTGCGGTGCCAGGCCTGCCTGCAGCAGCACGCACACGATGGCGGCGATTACAAACGTACGGGAGCTCATCCCCTGCTCGTGTAGATCCATGGACATGCCCCCTATTCGCTCGAGCCGGAATCGGTCGTCTCGGACGTGTCGGAACTGTCATCCGAACTCTCGTCCTTCGTCTTGGTCGCAGCATCGCGCGACGTTCCCTGCGGCGTGCTGTTGGCCGTACTCACGTCCTCATCCGAGGCCGACTGTTCGTCGGTCAGCGAGGTAATGACCAGCACTTCCTCGTTGTTCTCGGCCGTCGTCTGAGCGCGCACCACAATGGTGTAGTACACATCGTTTGCCGATTTCTCAACCGACGAGACGGTGCCGAGCGGTAGACCCTTGGGGAACACGCCACCGATGCCCGAGGTCACGATGATGTCGCCAACCTTAACATCGGAGTCGACGCTCACGTACTCAAGACGCAGCGTGCCGTCAGCCTGACCCTGCAGCATGCCCTGGGCGCGCGTGTCCTGCACCATGGCGGACACGCCCGAGTTCTCGTCGCTAATCAAGCGCACGGTCGACGTTTTGGCCGATACCTCGATAATCTGGCCGATAACACCGGCAGAACTCGTCACGGGCATGTTGATGGTAAGGCCGTCGGCAGAGCCCTTGTCGATGGTAACGGTCGAGGTCCAGGCATCGCCAGAGGCACCAACGATACGAGCAGCGGTCGATTTGAGGTTATAGGTCGACTGCAGGCCGACCAGCCCCTCCAGACGCTCGGCGGTCTTTTGAGCCTCGGAGAGCTCAGCAACCTTAGAGGTCAGTTCCTCGTTTTGCTTCTTGAGCTCGTCAAGCGTGTCCTGCGACGCCGTAAGGTTAGAGAACACGTTGCCGATCGCATTGAAGGGAGCCGCCACGGCCGAGCCCACAAAGCGCACCGGCGAGGTAATCGTCGTTACGCCCGAACGCACGGCATGAATCGGCCCTGCCTCGCCCTCGCGGATGTAAAACGTGAGCAGCAACACCGAAATCAGGCTGAAAACAATCAACGGGCGCATACCCGTTGATTGTCGCTTGGTATTCAGATTTGTGGAGAAACCCGAAGATCGTGCCAAATGGAATCCACCTTTTGGAAATTAAGCATTGGTCTGGACGAAGCCGCCATCAAACGCATTGGCCTCGAGCACGCGGGCACAGCCGTTAACGACGTTATCGAGCGCCGTGGGGCTGACGTTGACCGAAACACCGGTCTCATCGCGCAGGCGCACGTCGAGACCGCGCAGCAGCGCGCCGCCACCAGTCAGCAAAATGCCGTAGTACATAAGGTCCGAGGCAAGATCGGGAGGCGTAGCGTCGAGTGCGTCCTTGACGGCCTTGGCCATCTCGTCGAGCGGCTTGTTGAGCGCGCGACGAATCTCCTCGCTCTCGATGCGCACGGTCTTGGGCAGACCGGTGATCACGTCGCGGCCGTTGACCTCGACGTCGAGCTCGTCCTTGAGCGGCACGGCGGAACCGACCTTGATCTTGATGTCCTCTGCCGTACGCTCGCCGATGGCCAAGTTGTAGGCATCGCGAACGTGCGTGAGGATGGCCTGATCGAACTCGTCACCGGCAATACGGATGGACTGCGAGACGACGATGCCGCCCATAGCGATAACGGCGACCTCGGTAGTACCGCCACCGATGTCGATGACCATGGAGCCGGTGGGCTCCTCGACGGGCAGGTCGGCGCCGATAGCGGCAGCCATGGGCTCCTCGATCAGGTAGGCCTGGCGAGCACCGGCCTGGATCGTGGCCTCAAAGACAGCACGCTTCTCGACCGACGTGACACCGGAGGGAACGCAGACGACAACGCGCGGACGCGGGGTCCACGGATAGCGCTTCTCGGAAGCCTTGTCGATAAAGTAGCGAAGCATGGCCTCGGTAACATCGAAGTCGGCGATGACGCCGTCCTTCAGGGGACGAACGGCCACGATGTTGCCGGGCGTACGGCCGAGCATGCGCTTTGCCTCGATACCGACCGCCAGGATGCGCTCGTCGTTCTTGTCGATGGCGACAACAGAGGGCTCGCGAATGACGATGCCCTTGCCGCGCACGGAGACAAGCGTATTTGCGGTACCGAGGTCGATGGCAAGATCGCCCGCATAGCTACCGAAGAACATATCCATCAAAGAAAACAACGCAACTCCTGATGTGTTGGATGATTGCTGGAAAACTAC
>CAUEQX010000007.1 GCA_959020035.1 uncultured Collinsella sp.
CCTTAAGACGCTCAACGTCGGCAGTGACCTCTATCCACCGTTTGTGTATACCGACGAGTACGGCGATATCGTTGGCCTGGATGTCGAGATATTAACCGAGGCTTTGGCCCGCATTGGTTATAAGCCAAAATACCAGCTGATCGACTGGGAAAAGAAGAAAGAGCTGCTGGCGAGCTGCGAGCTCGATTGCGTCATGGGCAGCTTTAGCATGACGGGTCGCGAAGACGAGTATCGTTGGGCCGGCCCGTACCTTGCGAGCCGTCAGGTGGTCGCGGTCGATCCCGAGAGCGATATCTACACGCTTGCCGATCTTGAGGATAAGATCGTGGCGGTTCAGTCCACCACCAAGCCCGAGGGCATTTTGCTCAATCGCACAAATGAAAACGTTCCGCAGATCAAGGAGCTCTACAGCTTTTCGGACGGTTCATATCTGAACCCGGCGCTCGTCGAGGGCCTGGTCGACGCTATCGCCGCGCATGAGTCCTCGTTCCTCACCTACGAAAAAGACTATGGTGTGACATATCGCATTTTGGATGAGCCGCTGCTAGAGGTTGGTTTGGGCACCGCTTTCGATATCAACGATACGCGTGGCATCGACGTCAAGCTCACTCATGCCTACCAAGAAATGCTTGCCGATGGCACCATGGAACGCCTGGTGTCAAAGTACTTCGATGACCCTTCGCCATTTTTGAATATGGAGGGCCTGTCATGATCGATGCGCCCGACCACGCCGCTCAGGAGCGGGACAATCGTTCGACAGGGGCATGGCTCCTTGTCGCTCTGCTGGGGATAGCGCTCTCGGTTGTTGCCGGCATGATGAGCTACGATTACACGACGGCCCAAGCCGAGCAGTGCTTTGCCGACGTTGTCGATTACGTGGCGACGCAGAGCCTTTCCTACGATGCATTCAACAGCGCCTATACGACCAAAAACCTGATACGCGTTATGGAAATCGCCGGAGAGGCTGCCCGCGATATGGAGCGCGACGGTTCGGTGGATAACGCCATGCTGGAGCAATACGCCGACCAGTTCAACGTGAGCGCGCTGATCGTGACGGACGCATCGGGCAATTTGGTGTCCGAGTCCTCGACGGGCGATGTGGACTACGGGTCGCTCGCTACGTATCTCAAAGAATCACCCGTGCTGAAGGTGGCAACTCATCCGCTTAAGTCCTATACCGCCCGCATCACGCTTGCGGATGATTCGGTCGCAGACATTGGCTGCGTGACTCGGCAGGATGGCGAGGGCATCGTTATCGCGGTAAGGCATCAGAGCGCGAAAGCGGTTGCAAGCAATACGCTCAAACTGCAGAGTTTGCTCGAAGGCTATGAAACCATCGATAGCGGCAATATCGTGATCGAAAGCGACGGCAAGGTCGTTGCGACCAATGCCGTTGAACCCACCGTATTGGGCGTGTTCGATCTGCCTGCGACGGATGTCTTTATTGTCGACGGTATTAAGGATCGATGCCTGGCTGGTAAGGTCAGATTGGTTAACGCCGACGGCGAGTGGTATTTGGGCACATTTGGAAAAGCGCACAAATTCTATGTGTACACCTATGCCTCGGCGCAGCGCTACTTTGAGGTCGCCGCGGCTGTTGCCGCCGGCGTGCTGGTACTCTACGGCGGTGTTATAGCCGTTGTTGTGACGGTGCGTCGCCGCGCTGATCGTCGACGTTTGACGGACTTGCTGCAGCAGGAGCGCGACTATGGCGACAAGCTGGCAAAGGCGGCGCGTGAGGCCTCGTCTGCCAACTCGGCAAAGACGGAGTTTCTGCGTCGCATGAGCCACGATCTGCGCACGCCCATCAACGGCATTCGCGGCATGGTCGAGGTTGGCGATGCCAATGCGGACGATCTGCAAAAGCAGACTGAGTGCCGCTCAAAAATCTGGACGGCATCGGGACTGCTGCTCGACCTTGCCAACGAGGCGCTCGATATGAGTCGCCTGGAGAGCGGGCAGGTCGACCTGAACCTCGTGCCCATAAATTTGGTGGCCCTCAACTGTGAAGTGCGCGATATTCTGGAGCGCCAGGCCGAGGAGCGTCTGGTGACAATTATCTCCGACCAGCAGACGCTTAATCATCCCTATGCGCGGGTGAGCGTGACGCACCTCAAGCGTTTGTTGCTCAATATTGCCGGCAATGCCGTCAAGTACAACCGCCAGGGCGGCTATGTCCGCCTGGTGTGCCGCGAGGTGGAGCCAGCGGATGGCGTCCCCGTCTATGAATACACGATCGCCGACAACGGTATTGGCATGAGCGAGGAGTTCCAAAAGCACCTCTACGAGCCGTTTTGCCGCGAGGAGCAGCAGGTGGAAGGCGCTTCGTCGGGAACTGGCCTGGGCGCGCCTATCGCAAAACAGCTGGTCGAGCTTATGGGCGGAACCATGAGTTTTACGAGCGTCTTGGGGCAGGGGACGACGTTTACCATCCGCCTGCCGTTCGAGAAATGCAAACGCTCCGAGATTCCTCAGGCAGTTCGCGTGGACGCGGGAGACGGCGATGCACTCCAGGGCTTGCGCGTTTTGCTCGTAGAGGATAACGATCTGAATGCCGAGATCGCGCAGTTTACGCTCAGCCGTGCCGGTGCCGTCGTGACACACGCTAGGGATGGTGAGTCTGCCGTCGAGATGTTTGCCGCGAGCGTGCCGCACGAGTACGACGTGGTGTTGATGGACATCATGATGCCGGGCATCGATGGCCTTGAGGCCACACGTCAGATTCGAGCACTCGATCGCGAGGATGCCGCGACCACGCCGATTATCGCCGTGAGCGCCAACGCCTTTGCCGACGACCGCAGGCTTTCGCGTGAGGCGGGCATGAACGCGCACCTGAGTAAACCCGTGAGCTCGCAGGAGCTCATTGAGGCGCTTGCGCACATAGCCGCCGACGCTTCATAAGCATATGGCCCGGTTCCAAGGTGGGTTGGAACCGGGCCATATTGCTATTTGCGAGACCTGCTGAGGGGCTTACTTTTCCTGAATTTGCTTACCGCAAAGATGCTCAATCGAAATCTCGTAGAGCTGGACGCCCTTGATGTCCTTGGCGATTTCCTCTTCGACTTCTTCGGCAGAAGGGTAGTACTTAAGGGCGAGCTGGCGGACTTTGTCCTCGATAAACGCGGGGGTGTCATTCGCCAGGCGACAACGGCCAAAGACGACGGTGCTCATAACGTAGGGAGCCCAGTCACCGTCCTGGTACCACTCGTTGCCATATACGGTAAAGCAGACCTTGTCATCGCGCTTGAGTGCGTCGACCTTGTGGCCGGCTTTGGCGCCATGGAAATAGATCTTGTCGTGCTCGGCGTCAAAGAAGTAGTTGACGGGAATGGCGTACGGGTAGCCATCGTCGCCGTTGACGGCAAAGACGCCGCGCTTGCAGGTAGCGAGCAGTTCGCGCGCTTCCTCGTCAGTGATGGCGCGTTTCTTTCGACGTAAGGGTCTAAACATCGTTGGCTTCCTTTCTGGTCGTGCGTGGTGGTTGAGCACAAACTATAGCGAAACGGATCCGTTTTTCTTGATGCGGGCGAGTATGTTTTTGAGCTTGTTAAAGTCGAGCGGTTTGGATAGATGGGCGTTCATGCCGGCGTCGTGTGCCGCCTTGGCGTCCTCGGCAAAGGCATTGGCGGTGAGCGCGATGATGGGGATATCGGCTGCATCGACCTTCTCGCTCAGGCGAATCGCGCGGGTTGCCTCGTAACCGTCCATGTCCGGCATCATAATGTCCATCAGGATCGCATCGAAGCTGCCGGCGGGATGCGATAGGTACAGATCGACGACTTCGTTGCCGTTGGCGGCGCGGGTGACCACGACGCCCTCGGATTCTAGCAGCGCCTGGGCAATCTCGGCATTCAATTCGTTGTCTTCGGCGAGCAGTACGTTCATGTCAGCGAGCGAGCAGTCGAGCGCCCCCTCGACCGTATTCGCCCGCGCCTGGGGGTTCTTGTCGATATCGAGCGGAATCTCCACGTAGAACGAGGTGCCCGCATGGAGCTCGCTGGTGACTTCGATGGTGCCGCCCATCAGTTCAATAAGCGACTTGACGATTGGCATGCCCATGCCGGTTCCTTGGAACTTGCTACGCGCATCGTTACCTTCTTGGGCAAACGGCTCATAGATATGTTTTAAGAATTTGGGAGTCATGCCAATGCCGGTATCCGAAACGCTAAAGCAAAAGAGCGCGCGCCCGTTATCGAGTGGCTTGGTCTTTGAGCTAAAGGTGACGGAGCCGCCGTGCTTGTTGTACTTAATGCTGTTGTCTAACAGGTTGATCATGATCTGTCGGATATGGGTGGGACTGCCGACCATGTATGGCCCCGTGGTGTATGGCAGACTATTGTCCTGCATGGTGATGCCGTTATCGGATGCGCGGAGCTTGCACAGAACCAGCGTATCGTCACAGAGCTCTTTGAGGTTAAAAGGCGCATGTTCCAGTGTTATCTTGCGGTCTTCGATTTTGCCCATCTCGAGGATGTCGTTAATCAGCGAGAGCAGGTGATTGGCGGCAACACGAGCCTTGGCGCGGCTTTCGCGGGCGACCTGGATATCGCCTTCCTTCAATTCCTCGATATCGATAAGCCCCAGGATGCCGTTGAGCGGCGTACGGATGTCGTGGCTCATGCGCGTGAGGAATGCCGTCTTAGCGGCGTTGGCGGCGTCGGCTTTTTCGCGCTCGGTTCGAGCGCGCACGAGCGCCCAGATGAGCAGGACGATGCTGACCGACAACATACCGATGAGGGTGGAGGCAACGGCGGTGCGGTTGCGATAAAGGAATTGAAGCGTGTTGGATTCCTGGGCCGTGTACGACGTAGAGGAGTAATTGCTTGCGGAGAGCGATTCTCCGGCATTGATGATGCCCTTGTTGATGATTCCCAGCAGCTCGGGCTTTCCGCGCGAAATCCAGCACGAGAGCTCGCAGGTGTCAGGGAGCTCGACCGTCTCGCAGTCCTCGAGATCATAACGGTCACCGATGGTTTTTACGCGTGAACTGGGAGCGACGACGCAGCGCGCCGTTCCCCTCCTGAGGGCGTCGAACGCTTCATCGTCGGATCGGTATTCGGTCACGGTCGCTGTGGGGAACAGACTTTCAAGTACGTTTCGGTTGATAAACGATGATTTGGTACAGGCGATGTTCTGAAGATCTTTGTTCAGGTTGCTTCCGCTGTGGATGGCGGTGAGGGATATGGTCCCCAACGATACCGACTGCACAACGCCTGATTGCTCGGCAAACCAGTAATCTCGGTATACCGGCAGCGCGACGTCTATGCTTCCCTTTGACAGGGCCTTTGACATCATCTTGTAGCTATCAAAGGCGACGGTTTCGACCGTAATGCCAAATTTATCGTGCAACGTCGTCGCAAGCGATGCGGGCGAGCCTTCCATTTTGCCGTCTTCGTCTTCGTTGCAGTAGGGGAGTTTGCCCGTAATGTAGCCGAGCGTGATGGTGTTGTTGTTCGCCTTGAGCCGGGCGCGCTCATCGCCGGTGAGCGAGGATGATCCGCTGTTTTGCGCTGAATAGTTCGATTTGACCTCGTCGTTATAGCGGGGGTTGACGCGGTTGATTGCCGCCATTGCGGAGTTGATGTTGTCCATCAGGTCGGGGCGGCTTTTGGGAACGGCAAAGTAGTAGTCGCTCGAACCGACGTAGAACATGGGCGACGCCTCGGGCGACGAAATGGTGTCGTTCATGATGATGGCGTCGACCTCGCCGTTTGCGAGCGCGTCAAAGAGAACGGAGCCTCCGTCATACTCCCTGTATGTGCAGGCGATTCCCTCGTTGGCGAGCCACTGCTGGCCGACGATGGTTTGCATAACACCGGAGTTGTAACCGATGGTGAGACCCTGGAGTGCTTGAGGGTCACCCTTGGCCAGGTCGTCACGGTCGGGCCTGGCGTAGATGTAGTAGCGCTCGGTGCCCTCGGGGTTCGAGGAAAAGAGCAGCTTTTGGGCGCGTTCCTCGGAGTAGGAGATGTTGGGCATGAGGTCGATCTCGCCTGCCTCGAGCATGTCCATAAGCTCGGTGAAGGTGCCGGAGACGTATTCGTACCGCCAGCCGGGCGTGTAGTACGACAGGGTCTGGAGGTACTCGTAACCCCATCCCGAGAGACGCTCGCCGGGGGTGCCGTTCTGGAAGCCCTCGTTGTTGACGAGCCAGCCGACGCGGACCGTCTTGACTGGCTGACTAGAGTCATCGGCAAAAGCCTGGACAGGCGCGATGGAACTCAGCGCGGCAAGCGCGGCAAGCACAATGGCCAGGGCGCGACATATAACTGAACGAAGGACAGTGGCAGCTCTCACATGCAATCCTAACGAATCGAGACAATACCGCATAAGGATACCAGCTCAGCCTGCCCAGTCGGCAGCTGTACCGCTAAACGCTCCCGCCCGGCAGTCATCGGGGACGTTCTTAAACGACTAGTCATTGGGGACGTTCTTAAACGACTAGTCATTGGGGACGTTCTTGTTTGACTAGTCATTTAAGAACGTCCCCAATGACTAGTTTCGTTTGCGGGGAAGGCGTGGGACAATACCGAGCGAACGTGATTGGTTGTCCGTGGAAGGGGTCGCGATGAAAAAGCTCAAGACGCTTGCCGATGTGTTGCGACAGGCTGGCTTTGCGCGCATCACGGGTCTGTTTCTTATCTTTTACCTGCTGTGCTCGACGGCCGTCTGGCTGTCCGAGCCAACGACCCTTACGTTTGGCGATGGCCTGTGGTTTAGCTTTGAGACGGTCTCGACCATCGGCTTTGGCGACATTCCGGCCGAGACACCGGTTGCCCGCGCCATTACCGTCATTCTGAGCATCATCAGCATCTTCTACATCGCCATGCTCACGGGCGTGGCGGTGAACTACTGCAATACGCTTATCAAGATGCGCCAAAAGGACACCATGGCGCGCTTTATGGATGATCTGGAGCATTTGGAAGAGCTCGATCGCGACCAGCTCGCCGATCTGTCGCGCCGTGTGCGCGAGTATCGTCGACGCCAGCGCTAAGACGAACGTCGTGCGCCACAACAAGGGGGACCAAACATGAACATCACCGTCTACCTGGGTGCCAGCGCCGGCAACGACCCGGCGTTTCTGCCCGCGGTGCAGGAGCTGGGCAATTGGATTGGCGCCAACGGACACGCGCTCGTATACGGCGGGTCCAAATCGGGACTGATGGGCGCGCTCGCCGATAGCGTACTCGAGGCAGGCGGACATGTGACGGGTGTGGAGCCGAGCTTTTTTATCGAGGCAGAGTTTCAACACGACGGAATCGACGACCTTATCGTGACGAGCGACATGGCCGAGCGCAAAGCCAAGATGATCGAGCTCGGCGATGCGTTCATCGCATTTCCGGGCGGCACGGGCACGCTCGAGGAGATTGCCGAGGTTATGTCCGCGGTGTCGTTGGGGCACCTGAGCTCTCCGTGCATCCTGTATAACCTGGACGGTTACTACAACGACCTCAAGGCGTTGCTCGGGCACATGATTGATAAGGGGCTTTCGAGCTCGAGGCGCCAGCACGGCATCTACTTTGCCGACGATTTGCGCGAGATTGCCTCGATTATCAACGGATAAGTCTTGAGCCTGCCCCACTATGGCTCCCAATGGTGCCGTTTGCGGCGCAGGTGGTTGGCTCGTTCGGGCAACGCTCGCTCTACAATAAAACGTATCTATGTCGACTTTGACCGCGGGAGGACCCGATGGATAACCTTGCCAAACCCACGAACCGAGCGCTGTTTTTGGTCAGCGTTGCCGTGACCGGTGCACTCGCGGGTGTTGCAGTCTGGCTATTCTTCTTTGCGATGGGGCACGGCATTGATTATTTGTGGACCGAGGTCCCGCATATGCTGGGCGTCTCTTCGCCCGAACTCGCCAGCGGCCCGTTTGGCTTTCTGCCGTACCCGTTTTTCGTTTGCCTGCTGGGCGGCTTGGTGATTGGCCTGTACGAAAAGATGACGGGCATCAAGACCGACGACCTCAACCAGGTGATGGCAAAGGTTAAGCAAGACGGGCGCTACCCGTACGACAACCTGGGCAAGCTTTCGCTCGCGGCATTGCTGCCGCTGCTGTTTGGTGGAAGTATTGGACCGGAGGCCGGTCTGACCGGCGTTATCGCCGGTCTGTGCAGCTGGGTCGGCGACCGCATGCGTCGCTTTGGCGCCGAGTTTAGGGAGCTCACGTTGCTGGGCACCCAGGCTGCCCTGACGGCGCTCTTTACCGCGCCCGTCTTTGGCTTTGTGGCGCCGCTTGCCGGTAGCGCCGACGGCCAGGGCGAAGACGCCGACGATGAGTCCGCGTCCGGCGAGATCGCCATCAAGCTGCCCAAGGTGCAAAAGACGGTGGTCTACGGCATTGCGATTGCCGGCGGTCTGGGTACCTACCTGCTGCTTGGCCAGCTTGTGGGCGGCGGCATGGGCATGCCCAGGTTCGAGTCCGCCGAGGTGGGCAACCTGGAGCTTACCTGGCTCGTCCCTCTGTCGTTGATCGGCACCGTCTGCGGCTGGCTGTACTTTGTCTCTGAGCATGCAAGCGAGGCACTGTCCCATGCAATAGGGGAGCGTCCTGTCGTCAAGGCCATGCTGGCCGGTCTGGCACTCGCCATCTGTGGCACGGTCCTGCCCTATACCATGTTTGCCGGCGAGACCCAGGCCGACGTGCTCATGGAAACCTATCTGACCATTCCCGCTGGCGTGCTTATCGCGACCGGTCTTGTTAAGGCCATGCTGACGCCCGCCCTCATCAACCTTGGTTGGCGCGGCGGTCACTTCTTCCCGGTTATCTTCTCGGGCGTAAGCCTGGGCTATGGCCTTGCCATCCTCACCGGCACAGATCCGGTCTTTTGCGTCGCCGTCTGCACGGCATCGACGATGGGTGCGGTCATGCGTCAGCCGGTCATGGTCGTGGGCCTGCTGCTCATGTGCTTCCCACTCAAGGGTATCGTCTGCATGATCATCGCGGCCGTCATCGCCGCCGGCATTCCACTGCCCAAGCCGCTGCGCAAGTAGTACAGTGGCGCACGCCGGGGACATGCCCTTTGCCACGGATTTGCGGGGAGGGGCGGCGATCGCGTCCTTCGCGGATTGAGACTCGTGTGGCTACAGATCGCGTACTCGATAAACCTTGGTGCTGACGGTGCAGCTGATTGCGCATAGTGCGAGCGCCAGTACGGCAATTCCTGCACACAGACAGCCAAGGACGGCAGGATCGGGATTCGCCCCGGCAATCGACATAAGCCAGTTGCTGATGGGGTTGGAGGAGCTCAGCGCTGCCATGGTAAGGCATCCGAGTAGGGCAAACAGGCCAACGGATAGGCGCAGTGCCTCCATGTGTCCAAATCGGAAGAACAGCGGCTGTGCCAAGAACACCATCATGAGGGAGATGAGCATCGATGCTGCCGAGGCAATTGCGATCTCAAAGATGGTTTGTCCTGTCGAGGCCACGCCCGCGCTGTTGAAGAACGGAAGGGCGATGATGTTCAAAAGCACGGCGGCGCAGGCCATGATGGCCGAGAAGACAACGATGCACAGGTAGCGTGCGCAAATAATGTCTTTGCGCGAGAACGGCAGCGTTGCCCGATAGCGCTCCCATCCGTTTTGATTGTCGAAGCCGGCCAGCGAGCTCATGACCATGATGGGCGACATGGCGCTGACCGCGCAGGCGCCGGCGCTCATGCCGGAATCGCCATCCGACGCGTTGGCAAGGGTTAGCACGACGAAGATGAACAGGCCGACGCCCGCGATGCTCGGGGTGAGCGTGCGAACGATGGCGAGCTCGGACATAAAGGCGCGTTTCATTTCGAAGCCCCTTTCAGCATGAGGCGCAGATAGTCATCAATGGTTGCCCGATCGCAGGGAATCTCGGGAAAGGCTTCGAGCGTTTCGCGACGGTTGGGCACGAGCACGTCCACGCTATAGGCGTGGTGGACGGCACGGGCGCCTTCGACGCAAGCCATAAGCTCGGCGGCCTGTGCTTGGGTACAGTGGGCGATGCCGGCGCGGTCAGTAATGTCCCCGCGCGGCAGGTCAAAAATAATCGAGCCGTTATCGATGCAGATGACGCGGTCGGCGGCGCGATCGAGGTCGGACGTAATATGGCTCGAGAGCAGCACGCTGTGCAGGCCGTCGGAAACAAAGGCGAGCAGCTCATCGAGCAGCTCCTCGCGTGCCATGGGATCGAGGCCCGCGGTGGCTTCGTCCAAAACGAGCAGCTTGGCCTGGTGGCTGAGCGCGCAGGCAAGCTGCAGCTTCATGCCCATGCCGCGGGAGAGGTCCTTGACCTTTGCCTTGGGATCCAAGCCAAATCGGTCGATGAGGCTGGCGAAGGTGTCGTGGCTCCAGGTGGGGTACGCCGGGCCTACGAGTGCCTCGATCTGGCCCGCCTTGAGCGTTGAAGGGAAGGGGCATGTGTCCAGGACGAGACCGACGCGGGAGCGCAGGCAGCGCTGTGTCTCATCGGGCGCGTCGGCGCCACAGCGCTGCCCAAACAGGTGCACCTCGCCGGCATCGAGCTTGATAAGCCCGAGCGCGGCGCGAATCGTCGTTGTTTTGCCGGCACCATTGGCACCAACAAAGCCGACGATCTGGCCGGGCTCCACGGCAAGCGTGACGTCGCGCAGCGAAAAGCGGTCGCTTACAGTGCGTGAGATGCCTTTGAGTTCTAGCAAGTTTTGCATGGTATAACCTTTCTTGCAGATGGCTACTGCATGGTTTCGGGGGCCACCAGGTCGAGCATCTCGTGCAGTTTGTCGCGCGTGACGCCCAGGGTTTCGGCTTGGCTCGCCGCTTTCGCAAGTAGCTCTTCGATATGGCAGAGCTGGTTTTCGCGCAAAAGCTCCTGGTTGCCCTCGGCGACAAAACAGCCCTTGCCCTGCACGGTGCAGATAAACCCGAGCTGCTCCAGGTCGGCGTAGGCGCGCTTGGTGGTGATGACGCTCACGCCAAGATCGCTCGCGAGTGCACGGATGCTGGGGAGTTTGGCGCCCGCAGCGAGCGTGCCCGATAAAATCTGAGCTTTGACCTGCGAGGTTATCTGCTCGTAGATGGGCTTATCGCTCGAATTGGATAGGATGATGTCCACAGCGGCTCCTTAGCTGATGGGCTACACGTGTATATAACCGGTAAGCACAGTATATATACACTATGCACAGTTATGCAAGAGGCAAATGCTGATTGGGCCGGCTACCCAGGCCCCAACTGATGAATTTGTCCTGATAGGCGCTCTAGAGCGAGGTTTCGCGGCTACAATAATGCGGTTACAACGACGTAATGCACTCAATGCAAGAAAGGATCCGCATGGCAAGCCTGTCGGATGAAATCCCGTCGCGCCCCACATTCGCGATTATCAGCCACCCGGACGCCGGTAAGACCACGCTTACCGAGAAGCTGCTGCTCTATACCGGCAGCATCCAGACTGCCGGCTCGGTCAAGGGCAAGAGCTCGGCCAAGCATGCCGTCTCGGACTGGATGGACATCGAGAAGGAGCGCGGCATCTCCGTCACCTCCTCGGTGCTGCAGTTCACCTACAACGGCGCCTGCGTCAACATCCTCGATACCCCCGGTCACCAGGACTTCTCGGAGGATACCTACCGTACCCTTATGGCCGCCGACGCCGCTGTCATGGTCATCGACGGCGCCAAGGGCGTCGAGGCCCAGACCAAAAAGCTCTTTAAGGTCTGCACGCTGCGCCACATTCCCATCTTTACCTTTGTGAACAAGCTCGACCACGAGGCTCGCGACCCGTTTGAGCTCATGGAAGAGATCGAGAACGTCCTGGGCATCAATACGTATCCCATGAACTGGCCGATCGGCAGCGGCCGCAACTTCCGCGGCGTGTTCGATCGTCAGACGCGCCGCGTTATCGCCTTTGAGGGCGACGGCCACGCCAATGCTACCAAGAAGGTCGCCGAGGTCGAGGCCGAGTTGGGCGATCCTTCCATGGATGAGCTCATCGGCGAGGAAAACCATAAGAACTTGATGGACGACATCGAGCTGCTCGATGGCGCCGGTGATGAGCTCGACTTGGATGCCGTGGCCTGCGGCAAGCTGAGCCCGGCGTTTTTTGGCTCGGCGCTCACCAACTTTGGCGTGGAGCCCTTCCTCAAGGAGTTCCTGCGTCTGGCCCCGACGCCGCGTGCCTATACCGATACGCTCACCAGCGAGCCGGTCGATCCCTGCCGCGACGACTTTAGCGGCTTTGTGTTTAAGATCCAGGCCAATATGGACAAGAACCACCGAGACCGCATCGCCTTTGTGCGCATTTGCTCGGGCAAGTTCGAGCGCGGCATGGATGCCTTCCACGTGCAGGGCAACCGCAAACTCAAGCTTGCCACGGGCACGTCGATGATGGCCGATGACCGCGCGATTGTTGACGAGGCGTACGCGGGCGATATCGTGGGCCTGTTCGACCCGGGTATCTTTAGCATCGGTGACACCGTGTGCTCTGGCAAGCGCCACGTACAGTATCCGCAGATTCCGACGTTTGCCCCCGAGATGTTCGCTCGCATTACGCAGGTTGACACGCTCAAGCGCAAGCAGTTCGTCAAGGGCATGGAGGAGCTTGCCCAGGAGGGCGCCATCCAGATCTTCCGCGAGCTGGGTGCCGGCATGGAGAGCGTCATCGTGGGCGTGGTCGGCGTGCTGCAGTTTGAGGTGCTCGAGCGCCGCCTCAAGGCCGAGTACCGTGTTGAGGTTCGTCGCCAGCCGCTGCCCTATACGGACATTCGTTGGATCCAGAATGACCCCGATACCATCGATATCCCGGCTCTTTCGCTCACGCGCGACACGCTGCGCGTCGAGGACATGCGCGGCGGTAAGCTGCTGCTGTTCACGAGCCCGTGGAACGTGGATTGGGCAACTGACCACAACCCCGACCTTATCCTGTCGGAGTTTGGCAACGTGGCCTTTTAACGCATCGGCGCGGTGGCCCTGCGGGGCTGCCGCGCCGTTTGCTTGCCTTATGCCGTGTGAGCGGCTATTATACCCACCGTCGTCTCAAGACCGGGGCGTCCGAGCAGTTCGGGTCCGATATCCTGCTCGTTAAACCTAAAACCAAAGGAGTACATAATGATCAAGAAGGTCATGGAGGACTACAAGGTCCTGTTGCGGAGCATTCCCGCGGCAACGGTTTCGCTGTTTTTCGTGAGCGTCATCATGATGAACCTGCTGGCCAACAAAGAGCTCATCAGCCTGCCGTATCTGGCGCTCGACTGTGGCTTTGTGGTGAGCTGGGTTTCGTTTTTGTGCCAGGACATGATCTGCAAGCGCTTTGGCGCCAAGGCATCCATCAAAATCTCTATCCTCGCGCTGCTGGTCAACCTGGCCGTGAGTCTGTGCTTTTGGGCATGCTCGCTCACGCCCGGCATGTGGGGTGCCTACTACGACACGGGCATGATCGAGGTCAACACTGCCCTTAACGCCACCATCGGCGGCACCTGGTACGTGGTGCTGGGCTCTTCGCTGGCAATGCTCGTTTCTGCCGTGGCTAACTCCACGCTCAACCAGTCGCTCGGCCGCATGCTCAAAAAGAATAATTTTGCGAGCTTTGCCTTTCGCTCCTATGTGTCCACGGGCATTGGCCAGTTTATCGACAACTTGGTCTTTGCCATTGTGGTGAGCCACACGTTCTTTGGTTGGACCTGGGTGCAGGTCCTTATGTGCTCGCTGACCGGTGCTGTTGCCGAGCTGCTGTGCGAGGTCTTCTTGAGCCCCGTGGGCTACAAGGTCGTGCGCGGCTGGGAGCGCGAGAATGTGGGCTCCGAGTACCTCGAGCGCCACGCAACCGCCTAAGGAGCAAGTATGCGGGTTTTGATCACGGGCGCTTCGGGCGGTATCGGAGCCGCGTGCGTGCAGCGCTTTTTGGATGAGGGCCACGAGGTCGTGGGCTTTGATCTGCTGTCGCCGGCGATCGAACACGAGCGCTACCGCCATCTGATCGTTGATGTCCGCGAGCCGGACTCGTTTCCAAGCGACCTTGAGCCCCAGGTGATCGTGAACGTTGCCGGTACGCAGGATTCGGCCGACGACATCGCCGCCAACCTGTATGGCACCATCAACGTGACCGAGCGCTACGCCTTTGCGGGGGAGGGGCTTGCTGCCAAGCCGGCATCGGCTATCAAATCCGTGGTCAATGTGGGGTCGGCGAGCGGGCATACGGGATCGGAGTTTCCCGACTATGCCGCCAGCAAGGGCGGCGTTATCGCCTACACCAAGAACCTTGCAAACCGTCTGGCGCCGCAGGCTATCGCCAACAGTGTGGACCCGGGTGGCGTTATCACGCCGCTCAACCGTTGCGTGATGGAAGACGAACACCTGTGGAACCAGATTATGGAGCTCACGCCGCTTAAGCGCTGGGCCACCGCCCAAGAGATCGCCGAGTGGATCTACTTTGTGGGCGTGACCAACCGGTTTATGACCGGGCAGAGTCTGTTGATCGATGGCGGCGAGGCTGGCCGCACGCAATTTATATGGCCCGAATAGGAAACGCGCCCGGCGGAATGCCGTCGGGCGCGTTTTTGATGTATCGATTTTTAGCCGAGGCAAGTCCAGTTGACGGGGGTCGAGCCGTGCTGTTCGAGTAGCCGATTGGCTGCCGAGAAGGGACGCGACCCCATAAAGGCGGGGAGTTCTGCCGTGGCGCGGTTGGCCGAAAGCGGCGAGGGGTGCGTGGAGGCCAGGCAGGACTTGTCGGTTGCTTTGCCCGTGCCAGTTGCGACGAGCTTATCTTCGACCATCTGCTGGGCAAAGCGGCCCCATGCCAAAAAGACAACCGGTTGGGGCAGCTGACAGCAGCGCTCGATAACGTAGTCGGTGAGCGTGTTCCAGCCAAGCTTGGCGTGCGAGTTAGCGGCATGCTCGCGCACGGTGAGCGTAGTGTTGAGGAGCAGGACGCCCTGTTGTGCCCATGGTGTTAGATCTCCCGTGGCGGGAATGGGACAACCCAGATCGGCTTTGAGTTCCTTATAGATGTTGCGCAGGCTCGGCGGCAACTTGGTTTGCGTCGCGGGGACCGAGAACGACAGTCCCATTGCCTGGTTGGGTCCGTGATAGGGGTCCTGACCCAAGATGACAACTTTGACCTGGTCGGCCGGCGTGTAGGCGAGGGCATTGAGGATGTCGTCTTGTGCCGGGTAGATGGTCTGCTCGGCACGCAAAAGGGCGATACGCTCGAGCAGCTGGCTCGTAGTGTCACGTACCGGCTGCGGCGCATCGCCCAACCAAGTTGCTATGTTGCGGTCGCGGGTCGCGGCGTCCATGGGGCTCCTTTACGTCAGATGCTCTGCTGGCATCTATTGTAAAGGCGCACCGGTTGCCTTTATGCCGCGGCTGTATGAAGAGTGGGGTCTACGAGACGTGCTCGGGCGCTCCTGCCATGCGAGCCTGTCCATGTGCGCGGAGGCGCGGAAGCTCGACGGTTGCTACCATGACGCCGGTGAGGATGAGGGCGGCGCCAAAGAAGGCGATGGGGCTCAGGACCTCGCCGACCAGGAAGAACGAAAAGACGGCGGAGCAGACCGGCTCGAGCGAGAAGGCGAAGCCAGTGGTCTCGGCGGGCACGTGGGGCTGCACGAGCGTCTGGGTGATAAAGCCGTAGGCAGAGCAGATGAGCGCGAGGGCAACGACGACCACGATCTCGCTGGGCGTACTGGGAAGCGTGAAGCCGCCAAAGGTGAATGCGGCGATGCCCGAGAACAAGCCGCCAAAGCCCAGCTGCCAAACGCCCAGAGCAAGCGGATCGACTTCTTCGACAAACCGCTTGGCGACAATGATGTGTCCAGCGTAGATAAAGGCGGAGAGCAGCATGATGAGCGCGCCGGGATTCAGACTGGTAAAGTCGGCGCCCGAGAGCAGCAGCATGCCGCAGGTGACGATGGCCGTGCCGATGAGCACCTTGCGCTCGGGGGCGCGACGCAGCAGGGCGGCGTTGGCAAACGGCACGATCACGACCGTCAGGCTCTGCAAAAAGCCGGCGGTGGAGGCGGAGGTGAGGCTGGAGCCCAGGCACATGCAGGTGAGCTCGGTTGCCATAATGGCGCCGATGATGGCGGCGCGGACCATAAGGTTACGGTTGATGCGCAACGCGTGCTTGTGGAAGAGCAGCAGGCAAGCCGCAAAGGCGATGATGCAGCGCAGCGCGACGATGCTCGTGGCGTTCATGCTGTCCATGCCGATCTTCATAAGGGGATACGAAAAGCCCCATGCGACGGGAACGGAAAATGAGAGCGCGATTGCTTTTTTGCGATCCATGGGACTCCTTTTGTTACAGAACGGTTTCGCAAAAAGGATTCTGCTCCCAGATGTGGATGTAGTAAAGCGAATGTATCTTCAGTATGATTAAGAAATGCTAATGTTGACAGAAAAAGCCCTGGCAAAACGTTTTACGGCAACATCGATGGGGAGGCACGATGGCATCGCGGTATCAGATTGTATGTATGGTGGTCGATTGCGGCAGTCTGAAACGTGCGGCGGACGAGCTGGGCTATACGCAAAGTGCGGTGAGCCAGGCCGTCAAGGCGCTCGAGCGCGAGCTGGGTACCACGCTTATCGAGCGCGGTAAGCAGGGTGTGTCGCTTACGCGCGATGGCAAGCAGTATCTGCCGTATCTGCGACAGATCGTAACTGCCGAGGCCGAGCTTGAGGGCAAACGTCAGGAGTTGCTGGGGCTCTCCTCGACTGATATTCGTATCGCGACGTTTACCAACGTGAGTCGTACCGTGCTGCCGCGCGTGATCCGCGATTTTGGAGCCCTGCACCCGGGCGTACGCTTTACCCTCAAGCAGGGCGATTACACGCGCAACGCCCAGTGGGTGCACGATGGCGTGGTTGATTTTTGCTTTACGGCACGCGGATTTACCGTTGGGCTCGAGAAGCGCGTGGTCTATCACGACGAGTTGGTGGCATTGTTGCCGGCCGCGCATCCGCTGACGGCAAAGGAAAAGGTGACACTCGCCGACCTGGCGTCCGAGCCGTTTGTACTGCTGGATGAGGGTGAACAGAGCCTGGTGCTCGATGCATTTGCGGCGCATGGGCTGTCGCCGCACGTGACGAGCGAGGTGACCGACGACTACACCATCATGGCGATGGTGGAGGAAGGCCTAGGCGTGAGCATGCTCTACCGTCGTACTGTGGAGGGCATGCGGGCCGATATTCGCGTACGTCCCATCGTGCACGCCCCCTCGCGCGACGTAGTGGCAGCTTGGCGCAGTTGGGACACCATGCCCATCGCCACGAGGCACTTTATCGACTATATGAGCTCGCATATTGTCAATTAATGACTGGCGTGGCGTTGAGTGCGGTGTTTAGCGGGCTGTCGCTTTGGCTTGGGTGGCGCGATAGGTGCGTGCCGGGTGGCAAAGTAGCACCGCCACGACCATAAAGAACGCCGTGGTGCCCAGGCTGATGGGGTAGACCATCATGATGTTCGCAAAGGTGCGGAAGTGCGGGAACACGCAGAACACCCAATAGAAGCGGATGCCGCAGACGCAGATCATGGTGATGAGGGCGGGCGTGAGCGAGATACCAAAGCCACGCAGGTAGCCCGACATGTTTTCGTAGAACATGCTAAAGGCGTACGCCGGGAAGATCGAGCACACGCGGATATAGCCGATCGAGACGATGTTGGGATCGCTGTTGAACAGCGACAAGATCTCGCGCCCCAGGCCGACAATAACGATAATCGTGGTGAGTGCAACGATACCGCCTTCGACAAGGCAGACCTTGAGCGTTTTGGTGCAGCGGTCGATCTGGCGGGCACCGTGGTTTTGTCCCACAAAGGTGGTGCAAGCCTGGCTAAAGCTGTTGAGCAGGTTGTAGCACACGTACTCCAGGCTCATGGCGGCGCTCGATGCCGCCATGACTTCGGTGCCCAGGCTGTTGATGGCGGACTGGATGATGATGTTGGCGACGGCAAAGACGGCGCTTTGGATGCCGGCGGGCAGGCCGATCTTGACGATGCGCTTGAGGGCGACGGGGTCGATAGCCAGGTCGCACGGGGTGACGCGGACGGCGGAGTCGGTCTTGAGCAGGCGGATAAAGAGCGTGGCGGCACTGACGGTGTAGGCGATGGCGGTGGCGATGGCGACGCCCGCGACGCCCCAGTGGAGTACGGGGACAAAGATGAGGTCCAGGCCAATGTTGAGGACGGTGGACACGGCAAGCGCCTGTAACGGCATGCGGGTGATGCCGACGGAGCGGAAGATCGCGGCCTCAAAGTTGTAGAGCAAGATCGAGGGCATGCTGAGCAAAAAGACGCGCAGATAGAGCGAAGCGAGCGGCATGGTCTCGGCGGGAACGTTGAGCGCGGCGAGCATGGGCTCGGCAAAGATCTCGCCCAGCGCGATGACGATAAAGCCCACGAGTGCCATTAAAATCGAGGTATGGACGGCGCGTTTGACCATGTTCTGATCGTTGCGGCCGATAGCGTTGGCGATGACCACGTTGGAGCCAAGCGACATGCCAATAAACAGGTTGAGCATAAGACTGGTAAGCGGAACATTGGAGCCGACCGCCGCCATGGCGAGGGTTCCCTGGTCGCCCGAGAAGTTACCGATAATGACCGTGGCGATGAGGTTCGACAGCTGCTCCAAGATGCTCGTGGCGGCCACGGGGGAGGCGAACAGGGGAATATGCCGCCACAGCGAGCCGGTGGTCATGTCAATGTGCTTAGATACGGTGTCAGCCATACGCTCTCAATCTCTAACATGCTCTTTCGTGCTTATTTGCGCAGATGATGATACTCCTAATGCAACCAGTCGGCACTTAGGGACGTTCCTTTTCTGCCGGCAGCTGGGGACACTCCTTGTAGTCATTGGGGACGTCCTTAAACGACTAGTCATTCAAGAACGTCCCCAATGACTAGGTGGGAAAGGCGTGCGACAATGGTGGGCGTTGTGTTGTTCGCGCTAAGGAGTTGCCATGTTGTTGTGTCCCGTTTGCCATGAGCCGTTGGTGGACAATGAGCGCGGTGCTGCATGCGCGGGCGGACACCGGTTTGACCGTGCGCGCGAGGGCTATCTATACCTCCTACGCTCGTCCAAGAGCGGCGATTCCATGGGCGATCCCAAGTCGCAGGCGCGCAGCCGTCGTGACTTTCTGAACCGCGGATACTATGCGCCGTTGCGCGATGCGATGGTCGAGCTGGTGCGCGAGCGGGTGTCTGGACGTGCCGCGTCTGCGAACTGCCCCATGACGTTGCTCGATATTTGCTGTGGCGAGGGCTACTACACCAGCGCCATGGGCGCGGTGCCGGGCGTGGACGCCTACGGTTTCGACCTGGGCAAAGAGATGGTGCGCCTGGCCGCCAAGCGCGGCGATGCGACCTATTTTGTGGCCAACATGAAGGATATCCCCGTGGCCGATGGCGCCTTCGATATGGTGGCCGAGCTCTTTGCTCCCTTTAACGAGCGCGAGTTTGCCCGCGTGCTGGCGCCAGAGGGCTCGCTCTACATCGTGGTGCCGGGTGCCCGTCATCTCTTTGGGCTCAAGGAGGTGCTCTACGACACGCCATATCTCAATGACGAGAAACTGCCGAAGACTACCGAGCTCGAGTTGGTCGGAACGCAGCGGGTATCTGCGAATATTACGCTCCAGACCCAGGCCGACATCGAGGCGGTGTTCCAGATGACGCCGTACTACTATCGCACACGCCCTGCCGACAAAGAGCGACTGGCAAACTTGGACACCCTTCAAACCGACATCGACTTCATCATCGCCGAGTACCGCCACAGCTAACAACCTGCCAAAAAGGGACAGGTTTATTTTGGTAGGTTTTATCTGGGCAAACGTAAAGGGCCGACCGCGGAGATGCGCGATCGGCCCTTTTTAGTTGCTTGGCTGCAGAGGTTATGAGAAGCGAGCGCTTATAGGCGGTCCTTGTTCTCGGCTTTAACGGCGTGTGCCTGCTGAACAAAGAACAGGTCGTACACCACGATGACAAAGGCGCCAAAGTTGATGGCGTCGCCGCCAAACGCGGGAAGCGTGAGCACCGCTTGGGCAAGCGTGGCGACCGCGGCAACAATACCGAGCTTAAACGCGCCGTCCACCTGCGAAGGCTTGTTGGCGCCCTTGATACCGGCGACGCCTGCGGCAAGGTCGACGAGACCCTTGGCGATAAGCACGACCGCTGCGAGCGTGGCGTACGAACCGTACGTGGAATCGAGACCGCCCGTGGCGATACCGACGCCGGCGGTGACGAGGCTGGCGATGCCCAAAACAAAGTAGATGAGAGCAAGGATTTTGAGAGTCTTGCGAGTGAAGCTCATGGCTGGTCCTTTCGATACGAGTACGCCAACTTGGCGCACCCAATGTACTGCACATATGGTGAAGCACATTGTAGTTCAACGCGGCGATGCATGCGTTTGAAAGCGCATTGAGCCCGCGCAGCCAAACCCAACCTTTCAAAAAGGAAAGCTGGGCGTAAGTCAAATCGATGGCAGCGTATGCGCGGCGCTGCGATGATGGGTCCATGGTAAGAGCTGGTCTCAAGGAGGAGCCATGATGTACGGAGCAGGGCAAGTGCATGAGCCGCGGTCGTTGGGAAGGCGCATGGGTGATTCTGTGATCGCTGCCGTGTGCACGGGATTGATGGCGGTGCTTTGCATTGGGATGCTGTGGGCCATGTCGCATGTGGGACAATAGCGGACGGTTGGGTGCCGACATAAACGGCGCTCGCGTATTCGTTTTGCTTGTTAAGGAGTACCCATGGGCGTCGTCGATCCCTTTTCTGTTGCTCGGTCCGCGGGGCTTGAGCTAATCGGGAAGTCCGAGGGCCTCACGCTCACCGACGGCACGATGGAGCTGCGTGCCGATTTCACCCGCATGCATCCGCGGCTCAAGCAGGGCCGTCTGCGGCAAGAGCTGCTGGTAAAGGCTGCGCGCGCAAAAGGCGTCGAGTGCCCATGGGCGATTGATGCCACGGCAGGCTTTGGCGAGGATTCGCTGCTGTTGGCGGCCGCGGGCTTTACCGTCGATCTGTATGAGCAGGATTGCGTGATCGCGGCACTCCTCAAGGATGCTTTGGATCGCGCGGCAGATGATCCGGCGCTTGCGACAGCCGTGGCGCGCATGCGCTTACATGCGGGCGAGGACAGTATTACCGGCCTTCGCCATACAGCTGAGCTGATCGGGCAGGGCGAGCTCGCGGCTCCCGACGTGGTGTATCTGGACCCCATGTTTCCCGAGCGCACCAAGAGCGCGGCGGTGAAAAAGAAGTTCCAACTCTTGCATCATCTGGAACAGCCATGTGCCGATGAGGAGACGCTGGTCGAAGCTGCGCTTGCGGCGCGTCCGCGCAAGGTCGTTATCAAGCGGCCGGTAAAGGGCCCGCTGCTTGCCGGCGTTAAGCCGAGCTATCAACTTGCGGGCAAGGCCGTTCGTTACGATGTTTTGGTGCCGCCGCGCCCGTAGCTTGCGCGCGATAGCTGGCGCTCCGTCAGTGCCGTGTCGAAGCGGCGCCTATTTCCAAGGGTGCGACGTCAGGTGCCATCCGCCGCAGTATTCGCATTTGTAGCAGGCCAAACCGCGCCGCCCGCGGTTTTCGCATTCGGCCATAACGGCCTCGGCCTCGGCGCGCGTGTCGTAACGGTTTTTGCGTTCGCACGACTTGTAGCGCCAGGCCTCATCGCGCTCGGCATCCAGGGCGTCGCGGCGCTCGTCTTCGCGTGCAAACAGGTCGCTCATATCGCCGCCGGTGGCAGCGCCCAAAAACTCGCTTTTGGCCTTTGACCAGGCGGCTCGCTTTTTACTTCCCATCTGCTTCGCGCCCCTCTCCAAACGCTGGTATCATTGCCCAATCAAAGTGATACCAATAAACGTGAGGTCGCCGCGTGATGATCAGAAAAACCCTCGATACCGACATTCCCGCCGTCATGGCTATCTACGACGCTGCCCGCGCCTTTATGCGCGCGCATGGCAACGCCACACAGTGGCCCGAGGGCACGCCTTCGGCCGAGCAACTGGCTGCCGATATTGCCACTGGTGGCAGCTACGTGTGCGAAGTCGACGGTCGCGTGGTGGCGACGTTTGCCTTTTTACCGGGCCCGGACGAGTGCTATGACGTAATTGAGGACGGGCAATGGCGTAGCGACGCTCCATACGCTGTGCTGCACCGTGTGGCATCCGACGGCACCGTGCACGGTATCGCGGCGGCGATGTTTGCCTTTGCCAAGGAATGCGCCGACCATCTGCGTATTGACACGCACGAGGACAACTTGCCCATGCAGGGCGCCATCGCCAAGGCGGGGTTCGAGCGTGTCGGTATCGTCTATGTGTCCGACGGCACGGCGCGTGTCGCGTTTGATTGGCTGCGCGAGGCGTAGGAGCCAAGGCACGTATCATCACCCAGCTCAAATAAAAAATGGCCCCGAGTGGGGCCATTTTTGGTAAAACGCGTCGTTGTGGGACTCGCATTGTTACCGCCCCAGATGAACCCGGGCAGACAAAAAGGGGAGGTGCCGGCTTTCGCAAGGCGCGAACCTACGAAAATCGCCGCGCGGCAACGCAGGGCGATGAGCTCGGTCGGGGGATAGGGCCCGCTTCGCCCGCCGGCCCGTAAATTGTATCATCCAGTGTGGAACGAGGATGCCCGTTGTCGCGTGCGATGGGCTTGCAATAAGAGGAGAGCCATGTCGAAGCAAGCGGTCGTTGGAATCTTGGCGCATGTCGATGCCGGCAAGACCACGCTGGCCGAGGCCATGCTGTTCAACGCGGGTCGCATTCGCAAGCGCGGTCGCGTGGACGATGGCGATTCGCACCTGGATACGAGCGAGATTGAGCGCGAGCGCGGCATTACGATTTTCTCGTCGCAGGCCGTGCTCGACCATGGCGATACCCACGTCATGCTCGTGGATGCACCGGGGCATGTCGATTTTTCTGCCGAGGCGGAGCGCACATTGCGCGCGCTCGACTATGCGATTTTGGTTGTGGGCGCCAATGATGGCGTGCAGGGGCACACCGAAACCCTGTGGCGCCTGCTTGCACGCTATGACATTCCGACGTTCATCTTTATCAACAAGATCGATTTGGAGAATCCCGGCCGCGATGTTTTGCTGGCACAACTCGAACAGCGTCTTTCCGAGGGCTGCCTGGATGCCGACGAACTGCTGGCGGGCGGGGCCGTTCAGGAGGATGCTGCTGCGTTAGACGAGGAAGCGCTCGAGGAGTTTCTCGACGCAGGGGAGCTTTCGACTGCCACGCTTTCGCGGCTGGTCGCAGAGCGAAAGTTGTTTCCCTGCTTTGCGGGCTCGGCGCTCAAGGACCAAGGCGTGGACGAGCTGCTGGATGGCATATGCGCGCTGATGCGCGAACAGACGTGGCTCCCAGAGTTTGCCGCGCGCGTCTACCGCGTGAGCCGCGGGGATCGCGGCGAGCGCTTGGCTTGGGTTAAAGTGACCGGCGGCACGCTGCGCGCAAAACAGATGATCAGCGGGCATTCCAGTGCCGAGGCATGGGAGCAGAAGGTCGATCAGGTCCGCATCTATGACGGCGAGAAGTATGAGCTTGCCCAAGAAGTTGCTGCTGGCGGTATTTGTGCCGTGACGGGTCTTGCGCACGTTCGCCCAGGGGACGCCTTGGGCGCGGAATCCGCGTGCGATGCGCCCGTCATTGCGCCAGTTCTCACCTATACGGTGCTTCCGGGCGAACACGATGTCCATGCGGTGTTCAAAGCGTTGACTGAGCTGGCGGACGAAGATCCCATGCTCGGCGTAAGCTGGAATACGCATCTCGAGCAGATTCACCTGCAGTTGATGGGCGCCGTGCAGCTCGAGGTCGTGCAGCGGGTGTTGGCAGATCGCTTTGGCCTTTCGGTTGCGTTTGAGCCCGGCGGCATCCTCTATAAGGAGACTATCTCGCAGCCGGCCGAGGGCGTGGGCCACTTTGAGCCGCTGCGCCACTATGCCGAGGTGCATCTACGCTTGGAGCCGTTGCCAGCGGGCTCGGGCGTGCAGTTTGGTACCGTGGCCTCGACCGACGAGCTCGATCTTAACTGGCAACGTCTGGCGCTCACCAACGCCATGGAGCGCGATCACCTGGGCGTGCTGACCGGCTCGCCCATCACCGATATTCGCATTACGCTCACGGGCGGCCGTGCGCATGCCAAGCACACCGAGGGCGGCGATTTTCGCCAGGCCACGTATCGCGCGATTCGCCAAGGTTTGATGCAGGCGCGTGAGGCCGGCGCGGCGGTGCTGTTGGAGCCGTGGTATCGCTTTGAGCTCGAGGTGCCGGGGGAGTGCGTGGGCCGGGCGCTCTCGGATGCCACGCGCATGGGTGCCGAGTACGAGCCGCCAACGATGACAGGCGATCGGGCGACGCTCGTGGGTCGCGTACCGGCATCCGAGGTGCAGGACTATGCCCTGGAGGTGGCTGCCTACACGAGCGGTCGCGGACATCTGTACCTAGAGTTTGCCGGCTATGCGGCTTGCCATGATGCTGAGCGCGTCATCGAGGCGGCCACCTATGAGCCCGAGGCCGATCTGCCCAACACGCCCGATTCGGTCTTTTGCTCTCACGGTGCCGGTTACACGGTCAAATGGTACGACGTACCCGCCGCGGCGCACGTAAAGATCGATCCCGCCACCTTTCGCCCCTGGCGAGCAGCAGACGCCGAGTTTTTCGGCCATAGGTGATAGAGGGTCAGTTCCTTTGTCGTATGCTATTGGTGTAACTCGGTACAAGTTGGTATAACTATTACCAGGGTTTGCCAATCCGAGGAGGCCGACATGAATCCAAATCCCTTTAAGCCAACGGCAGGCAAGCGGCCTCCGATGCTCATCGGTCGCGAGTCGGTCATCGAAGATTTCGAGGAAGGACTCGATAACGGCGCCGGAGCGCCGGGCAGGCTCATGCTCATTACGGGAAACCGCGGCTGTGGCAAAACGGTTCTCCTGCGGGAGCTGCAACGTCTAGCCAGCGAGCGCGGATGGGCGGTTGTCTCCGATTCCGCTTCGCTTGGCTTATGCGACCGATTGGCCGACGCGCTTCGCTCGAATAAACCCGTTGTGACGTCAATGGAGTTCGGTCCGTCGTTTGGCCGGATGTCAGTCGAGGCGGCGCGAGCAAAGGGCGAAACGTTGCGAGGGCTGGTCAACGAGCGCCTCAAGAAGCTCGGTCCAGGCAAGGGCACACTGTTTGCGATTGACGAGTCGCAATCTGCGTCTATCGAGGAACTGTCGGCTCTTGCCGTTCTCCATCAGCAGGTGCTCGGAGACCAGGATGCCACGGGCTTGTCCGATAGCGACCAGCGCGGTCTTGCGCTGGTGTTTGCCGGCTTACCCAGTATGGTTGACGATCTGCTCGAAGAGCCGAGCGTGACGTTTTTGCGGCGTGCCCAGCAGCGTACGTTGGGGGCGATCTCTTTGCCCAAGGTACGCGATTCGTATATCCAGACGGTCAAAGACGCTGGTCTTTACGTTGACGCGGAGACGGCGGACCTTGCGGCACGCAAGAGCATGGGGCATCCATATATGGTTCAGCTGGTGGGCTATTACATGTGGCGGTCTGCTGTTCGACGCGGCTCGCAGGTCATCGAAAGGCGCGATGTCGAGGATGGCCATGCGGATGCCGTCTCCGAGTTCTACGAAGCGGTTGACGCGCCCCTGTATTACGGGCTGCGCAGTCCACAGCGCCTTTTTATCGAGGCTATGGCGGTTGACGAGAACAAACCGACGCGCATGGCGGATATCATTGAGCGTTGTGATCGTACCCAGAGCTGGGCGAGTAAATATCGCGCAAGCCTGATTCGCGAGCGCGTCATCGAGGCTGCCGGATACGGCCTCGTCCGGTTTACCGTGCCCATGTTGGGCGCGTACGTTCGCGATCGAGTTTTATGGCATGAGTAGGGTGATAAAGGTGACGGAACAGAAGATGAACCCGCAGGCTATCGAGGTGCGTGGCGCGCGCGTTCATAACCTTAAAGACATCGATATCGATATTCCGCTGGGAAAGCTTGTGGGCATTGCCGGCGTGTCGGGTTCGGGCAAGAGTTCGCTGGCGCTGGGGGTTCTTTATGCCGAGGGCTCGCGCCGTTACCTGGAGGCGCTCAGCACCTATACTCGCCGTCGTCTGACGCAGGCCGAACATGCCCAGGTGGATGAGGTCTTGCACGTGCCGGCGGCGCTCGCGCTGCACCAGCGTCCGAGCGTGCCGGGCGTGCGCTCGACCTTTGGCACCATGACCGAGCTCAACAATAGCCTGCGTCTGCTCTTTAGCCGCTGTGCCCATCACGTGTGCCCGCATTGCGGGGCGCGCGTGGAGCCAAGCCTTAACGTGGCCGCAGGCCTGTCGCTCACGTGTCCGACATGCGGCCGCGCGTTTTACGCTCCGAGCGCCGAGGACCTTGCCTTTAACAGCGGCGGCGCGTGTCCCACTTGTGGCGGCACCGGCGTTATGCGCGAGGTGGACGAGGCAAGCCTGGTGCCCGACGAGTCAAAGACTATCAACGAAGGCGCGGTGCTTCCCTGGGGCACGCTCATGTGGGATCTGATGAAGCAGGTGGCAGGCGAGATGGGCGTACGCACCGACGTGCCGTTTAACCAGCTCACGCCTCAAGAGCGCGACATCGTGTTTCATGGTCCGGCGGTTAAGAAACACATTCTCTACGTTCCCAAAAACGGTGAGGGCGCCACGCCGCTCGACTTCACCTATTACAACGCCGTCTATACCGTCGAGAACGCACTCGCAAAGGTCAAAGACGATAAGGGTCTCAAACGCGTTGCACGCTTTTTGCGCGAGGGAGCATGCCGCGATTGCGGTGGCACGCGTCTCTCCGAGGCTGCACGCCAGCCCCAGGTGTGCGGTATCAATCTGGCGCAGGCCGCGGCCATGACGCTGGGTGAGGCGATTGAGTGGGTGCGCGGGGTGCCCGTATCCTTGCTGCCCGAGATGCGGCCCATGGCAACGGATATCTGCGATTCGTTTTTGGGCGCGGCCCGTCGCCTGGTCGACTTGGGCCTCGATTACCTTTCGCTCGATCGTGCTGGCGCCACGCTCTCCACGGGTGAGCGCCAGCGCGTGCAGCTTGCTCGCGTGGTGCGCAACCGGTCGACAGGCGTGCTTTATGTGCTGGACGAGCCTTCGATCGGCTTGCATCCAGCCAATGTCGACGGCTTGGTGGGCGTGATGCGCGATCTGGTGGATGACGGCAACACCGTGGTTGTTGTCGACCACGACACGCGCGTACTGGCGGAAGCCGACTATCTGGTCGAGATGGGCCCCGTTGCCGGAGCAGGCGGCGGCAATGTGATCGCCGCGGGTACGGTAGACGAGGTCGAACAATCGCAAAGCAGCCGCATCGCCCCGTTTTTGCGCGCAGAGTCCAAGCGCTTGCGTCCGCAGGTGACTGACGAGGAAATGTTCGACCAGGGCCATATCCGCATGGCGACCGATGCCATCCATACCGTCAAGCCGCTCGAAGTCGATATCCCGCGCGGCCGCCTTGTCGCGGTGACGGGCGTTTCGGGTTCGGGTAAGACGACGTTGGTGCTCGAGACGCTCATCCCGGCGCTCAAGGCGCAGGCAGCCGGCGAGCGCCTGCCGGGGCACGTGCGTTGGGTCGATGCCGAGGGCATTGCGCGTGCCAACCTGATTGACGCTACGCCCATCGGCGCCAACGTGCGCTCGACGGTGGCGACCTATGCCGACATCCATGATGAGCTGCGCCGCGCCTTCGCCCGTACGTCCGAGGCCAAGGCAGCCGGCTACAAGGCGGGTGCCTTTAGTTACAACACTGGCGCCTTGCGGTGCCCTACGTGCGACGGCACGGGATCGATATCGCTCGACGTGCAGTTTTTGCCCGATGTCGAGATCGTCTGCCCGGCATGTCGCGGCTCACGTTATGCAGACGCGGCTTCGCATATCCATCGCGAGGGCAAGGACGGGAGTCTCCTTACGTTGCCGCAGCTCATGGACATGAGTGTGGACGAGGCCATCGACGCCACACTGGGGCTCAAGAAGGTTCAGACGCGCTTGCAGACCTTACACGACCTGGGCTTGGGCTATCTCACCTTGGGTGAGCCCACACCGGCGCTTTCGGGCGGTGAGGCACAGCGCCTTAAGCTCGCGAGCGAGATGGGCCGCGTGCAGGACGACGCCGTATTCGTATTCGACGAGCCCACGATCGGACTACATCCGCTCGATGTCCAGGTGCTGTTGAACGTGTTTGACGGCCTCGTTGCCAAGGGCGCCACAGTTATCGTGATCGAGCATGACCTCGACTTTATCTGTAACGCCGATTACGTGATTGACATGGGCCCGGGCGGTGGCGATGCGGGCGGGCAAATCGTCTGCGCCGGTACGCCGGGCGACATCGCAGTTTGCTCCGCAAGCATCACCGGCCGCTATCTATAGACAATGAGGCAAAGGGACAGTCCCTTTGCCTCATTGATGCCTATTTCACGCATTGAGCTGCGAGATAGTCGCGGAAGAATGGCAATTCAAATGCGACGAGCCCTCGTCCTCGCTCCCCGATGATGCCGGCGTCTATCATGCGGCGTCGGTAGCGGGAGACCTGCTGCGGCGAACGCTTAGGGCGCTCGACA
>CAUEQX010000008.1 GCA_959020035.1 uncultured Collinsella sp.
CTGGCGCGTTGCCCTTCTGCACCTCGGCCCCGCAGCTTTCCAGAGATTCCACGGAATGGGCCTTGGAAGAGCCCGTGGCACCGCCGATGCCGTCGCGGCCCGTGCGGCCGCCGAGAAGCACCACCACATCCCCCGGCGCCGGCGTCTCGCGACGCACGTGATCGGCCGGCGTAGCGCCCACCACCGCGCCGATTTCCATGCGCTTGGCGGCGTAGCCGGGGTGGTACAGCTCGTGCACCTGGCCCGTGGCCAGGCCGATCTGGTTGCCGTAGGAGGAATAGCCGGCCGCCGCCGTGGTCACCAGCTTGCGCTGGGGCAGCTTGCCGGGAATGGTGTCGGCCACGGGCACCGTGGGGTCGGCCGCGCCCGTGACGCGCATGGCCTGGTACACGTAGGAGCGGCCCGACAAAGGATCGCGGATGGCGCCGCCCACGCAGGTGGCGGCACCGCCGAAGGGCTCGATCTCGGTCGGGTGGTTGTGGGTCTCGTTCTTAAACAGGAACAGCCAGTCCTGGTCCTCGCCGTCGACATCGACCTTCACCTTGACGGTGCAGGCGTTGATTTCCTCGGACTCATCGACATCGGTCATGACGCCGGTCTTCTTAAGGTACTTAGCGCCGATGGTGCCCATGTCCATGAGGCAGACGGGCTTGGCGTCGCGGCCGAGTTCGTGGCGCATCTCCATGTAGCGGTCGAAGGCCTGCTGCACCACGGCGTCGTCGATCGTCACGTCGTCCAGGACGGTGCCGAAGGTGGTATGGCGGCAGTGATCGGACCAATAGGTGTCGATCACGCGGATTTCGGTGATGGTGGGGTCGCGATCCTCATCGCGGAAGTACTGCTGGCAGAAGGCGATGTCTGCCTCGTCCATGGCAAGGCCGCGATCGGCGATAAAGGCGGCAAGGCCGGCCTCATCGAGCTCGCGGAAGCCATCGAGCACCTCGACGGGCTGGGGCTCGGGGGTCTCCATGTACAGAGTCTCGGGCAGGTCGAGCGAGGCGATGCGCGCCTCGACGGGGTTCACCACGTAGTGCTTGATGGCCTCGATGGCGGCTTCGTCCAGAGCGCCCGAGATCATATAGACCTTGGCGGAGCGCACGGCGGGGCGCTCGCCCTGGCTGATGAGCTGCACGCACTCGCTGGCGGAGTCGGCGCGCTGGTCAAACTGGCCAGGAAGGAATTCGACGGCAAAGACGGCGCCATCGCTTGCGGGGAGCTCGTCGTAGGTCACATCGACCTGGGGCTCGCTAAAGACGGTCGGCACGCAGGAGCGGAAAAGCTCCTCGTCGATGCCCTCGACGTCGTAGCGGTTGATGATCCTCAGGGCCTCGATGCCCTTGATGCCGAGAATTTCGGTCAGCTCGCCCTTGAGCTGCTGAGCCTCGACGTCGAACCCGGGTTTCTTCTCCACGTAGATACGAGAGACCATTGGTTCCTGCCTTCCTGATCGGTTGGGCGTACGGTACGGTATGCGGCAGCGGTCGGTTTGCGGGGTCTGCCCTGCGGTCGCCTTGAGCCACATGTTTGTAAACCTCACTATGATACGACAGCTCGTGGCGCGTTGAGGACGGCGAGGGTGCTACAGTGAAGCGCAAACAAGAGAAAGGCATCACATGGCATTCGTTTCACTCGCCATCATCGCGCTCGTGGCCTTTGCAAGCCCCTTCATCGCCTCGGCGATTCCCGGAAAGCCCGTTCCCGAGACGGTCTTTTTGCTCGTGTTCGGTGCGGTGCTGGGACCCCATATGCTCGGCGTCATCCATGTAGATGCCGAGGTCTCGCTGGTGTCCGAGCTGGGTCTGGCCTTTTTGTTCCTGCTTGCCGGCTTTGAGATCGACCCTAAGAACATTACGGGTGTGGAGGGGCGCTACGGCTTGGCGACGTGGGCCGTCACGTTTGGCATCGCCTGGCTTGCCGTGCGCTTTACGCCGTGGTTCTCGGTCAGCCATTTCGACGGTATCGCCGTGACGCTCGCCCTTACTTCCACGGCGCTCGGCACGCTTGTGCCCATCATGCGCGAGCGCTCGCTCACCGGCACGCGCGTTGGCGACTCGATTCTCGCGTATGGCACTTGGGGCGAGCTCGGTCCCGTGCTCGCCATGTCGGTGCTGCTGTCTGCCCGCACCGGCATCCAGACGCTCGTGATTCTTGGCCTGTTTGCTGTGGTCTGCGTGCTGCTGGCCGTGGTCCCAAGTCGTTCCAGGCGCGTCGGCAGCCGCTTCTTTTCGTTTGTCGAGGAACGCGCCGATACCACGTCGCAGACCTTCGTGCGTCTGACGGTGTTCATCCTGGTCACGCTCGTGGCGTTCTCGGCCATCTTTGACCTCGACATCGTGTTGGGTTCTTTTGCCGCCGGCTTTGTCCTGCGCTATATCATCCCCGAGGGCAACCATACGCTCGAGACCAAGCTCGACGGCCTGGCCTACGGCTTTTTGATTCCGGTGTTCTTTACCGTATCGGGCGCAAAGATCGACCTGACGGCCGTGGCGTCGCGCCCGGGCTTGCTCGCGGGCTTTATCGTGGCGTTGCTGATTATTCGTGCCGTGCCCATCCTTATTTCTATGAGCATTTGTCCTGCGACGCGCGATGTGTCGGCGTATGGTCGCATTACCGTGGCCCTGTACTGCACCACGGCGCTTCCGATCATCGTTGCCGTGACGAGCGTTGCCGTCAACGCGGGCGCGCTGTCGCAAGATATTGCGTCGGTCATGGTTGCCGCCGGTGCCATCACGGTGTTCTTGATGCCGCTGCTCGCGCAGCTCTTCTACCGCGTGGTCGACGCCGCACCGGTCGCTGCCGTGGCAGAGGTTGCCGAGCATCCATCCGATGCGCTCGACATCTTGCGCGCCCATCACGATTTGGCGAGCCTGCTCGCACGCGAGCACGAGCTGCTGACTTCGCATGGCCATGGTCGCGTATTCGAGGGCCTGCCTACGCTCGATACGATTGCCGAGCGTCTTTCCGCCGAGGCGGCGAGCGGCCATATCGATGCCCGTATTGTGGACGCGGCGCACCTGCTTGCCGATAAGACTTATGGTGATGAGATCGACACGTCCGAGCTGACTCCGCGTGAGCGCCGCCGCCTGGAGCGCGCCAAGCTCGCCGTGCACGAATACCGCCGCCGCATGCTGGAGCTCTACGCGCGCGATGAAGCCCAGGACGACGACGGTAAGTAGTAAGGAATGCCGGGATACGGGTTCCGTCCAAATAATAGAAGGCGCGCTGCCTGCGGTTGATGCAGGCAGCGCGCCTTTTGCGTTGAGCAATGTTGAGGCTAGGAGTCGTGGCTTGCGACCTTTAGGAGCGGGCGGCTCCGTCGACGGGGAGGATGGCGCCCGTGACATAGGAGGACATGTCGCTTGCCAAGAAGACAAAGGCGTTGGCGACATCCTCGGGCTCGCCCATGCGGCCGAGCGGAATAGTGGCGACGATGGGCTTGATGACCTCTTCGGGTAGGTTGGCGACCATGTCGGTCTTAGTCACGCCAGGGGCAACGGCGTTGACGCGGATGCCCATGGGGGCGAGCTCGCGCGAGAGCGACTGGACCATGCCGTTGACGGCAAACTTGGACGTGGGGTAACCGACGCCGGAGGGCTGGCCGTACTTGGCGACCATCGAGCTTGTGGTAGTGATGGTGCCGCCGTGGCCGGCTTCGGTCATGATCTTGGCGGCAGCCTGGTGGCCATTAAAGACAGCGACGACGTTAAGGTTCATGACCTTTGCGAACTCCTCGGCCGTGTAGTCCAAAAGGGGCGAGCGCTGGGAGATGCCGGCGTTGTTAACGACCGTGTCCAGGCCACCCATGTCGGCGGCTGCCTCGGTAAAGGCCTCGGTTACGGCCTCGAGCGAGGTGAGGTCGCAGGTGCGGCCCCAGACCTTGGCGTCGGGATAGGCTGCGGCTAGCTTTTCAACGGCGGCGTCGGCAGTCTCCTGACGCGAGCCAAAGACCGTGACGGCGGCGCCCTCCTCGATAAAGCGACAGGCGATGGCATAGCCGATACCGCGCGTGCCTCCGGTGATGATTGCTTTCTTGCCCTCGAGCAACATGGTGCCTCCATTCTTCGGGGGTTGGACATACGCAGCACAGCGTAGCGGTAGCCGGAATCGGCTGCGTTTGCATATCGGTGAACGGTAACCCGCGCTACCGATGAACGGCTCGTGCAAATGCCGCTTTGCCGCTGTGCTTGGAAGCCGGATAGAAAAGGGCTCCCGTCCCACATAGGACGGGAGCCCCCGAGGTGCGTATTGATAAGCGGGTGTTGGGCTAGTTGGCCATGACGCCTTCGGTCCAGGCCTCTACGTCCTCGATACGCAGGACGTTGGCGACCTCGGCAACGCAGTCGACGCTGGCAAGCTCGGCGGCGGCAGCCTGGACGTCCTTCTCGAGCGCGCGGTGCGTCAGGAAGATGACCGAGCAGGCATCGCTGACGCCCGACTTGCCGTCCTCGACCTGGTTGATGAGCGAGATCGAAATGTTGTGCTTGGCAAAGATGTCGACCGTCTCGGACAGGGCGCCCACGCGGTCGGCGACCTTCAGGCGCACATAGTACTTGGTCTGGAGCTCGTCCATGGGCTTAAAGGCGAGGTTGTGACCATAGGGCTCAATCTCGGGCAGCGGAGCCACGCCGCGGCTGATCTGCTCGGAGAGCGACAGGATGTCGCCCACGACGGCGCTCGCGGTGGGGAAGGAGCCTGCGCCGGCACCGTAGAACATGGTCTCGCCCACGGCGTCGCCTACGACGTAGACAGCGTTCATGGCGCCGTTGACCTTGGCGAGCATGTGATCGGCAGGGATCAGCGTGGGATGCACGCGGACGTCGACGCCGGCGTCGGTGTTGCGGGCGATGCCGAGCAGCTTAATGGTGTAGCCGAGCTCGCGGGCCTGGGCGATGTCCTCGGCGCCGATGGTGCGGATACCCTGCTGGTACACATCGTCGGTGGTCACGCGGGTGCCAAAGCCGATGGAGGCGAGGATCGCCGTCTTGCTGGCGGCGTCGAAGCCGTCGACGTCGGCGGACGGGTCGGCCTCGGCATAGCCCTTGGCCTGCGCGTCGGCAAGCACGTCGGCGTAATCGGCGCCCTCGGCGTCCATGCGCGACAGGATATAGTTGGTGGTGCCGTTGAGAATGCCGGCGATGGTCAAGATCTTGTTGCCCACCAGGTCGTGCTCGAGCGTGCTCACGATGGGGATGCCGCCGCCGCAGCTGGCCTCGCATTTAATCTGCACGCCACACGCGCGCGCCTTCTCGGCGAGCGTCTCGACATGACGGCCCAGCAAGGCCTTGTTGGCAGAGACGACGTGCTTACCGTTCTCGAAGGCGGTGGTGAAGATCTCGGTTGCGGGATGCTCGCCGCCGATCAGCTCGACGACGATGTCGACGGCGGGGTCGGTGACGACGTCGTGCCAGTCACTTGTAAAGGCCTCGCGCTCAATACCGGCTGCTTCGGCCTGCTCCCAGGCAAGCGCGCAGGCGCGGGTCAGCTTAAGGTCGATGCCGTAGGCTGCCAGGTACTCATCGTGGTGGCTCTTGATCAGACGGGCCACGCCGCCGCCGACGGTTCCCAGACCGATCAGACCGACGTTCACGGTGCGCAGGGGTTCGCTCATAGATAGCTCCTTCGTGCATCTTATGGATGGATTAACCGCTTAAAGGTTGAGTGCATTCTAGCGTGAACCGAGGGCGCGTGCTCGCCAGGCAACAGGAGTCGCACAAAACGGCACCCCCGAAACGCTGCGGAAACATTGGAAACATGCTCACTACATACGACCTACAGCCTATGTGATTCAGGACGGCAAGTACATCGCCGCCTAGGTGCGCACAAAACGCGAGCGGTGAGGTCGTTTTAATCAGGGCAGGGACGCTTGTAACAGAACGGAAACAATACTTTCACACAATAAAGTGGCTAAACTGTATAAACCGACAGAAATACGCATAATTTTGGATAAATGGACAAAACAAAAGAAAAGTTGAAATAATCGCCACTTTTCTCAACTAAAGCGTCTACTATTTTGCGAACGCCGAACACGGCGAAGGATGGCCTGTCGGGCTACCGAAACCCGACGAGATTTGAGAGGAGAGCCGCATGTCGAGCCTCACCGGTAAGTCATTGAACCCTGTTATGAATCGCAGGAGCGTTATCGCGAGCGCAGCAGGTCTGGGGGCGATGTCCATTCTAGCTGGCTGCTCCTCCAACGGCGGCGACAGCGGTTCCGCTTCGGGTGACGCTTCGTTTAAGATCGGCACCATCGGCCCGCTGACCGGCGCCAACGCGTCCTACGGCAAGTCCGTTACCCAGGGTGTCGAGCTTGGCTGCAAGGACTTCTCCACCAAGGAGCTGCCGCTTGCCAGCAAGGCCGAGGATGACCAGGCCGACGGCGAGAAGGCCGTCAACGCCTTCAATACCCTGCTCGACTGGGGCATGCAGGCCCTCGTCGGCCCGACCACCACGGGTGCGTCGGTTGCCGTTGCCGCTGAGTGCGGTAACGACCCCAAGACGTTCATGATCACCCCGTCCGCGTCCTCCGAGGACGTCACCGACGGCAAGGATTGCGTCTTCCAGGTTTGCTTCACCGACCCCAACCAGGGTGTCAACGCTGCCAAGTTCCTGGCGCAGAAGTATGCGGACGAGAAGTTCGTGCTGTTCTATAACTCCGGCGACGCCTATTCTTCGGGTATCGCAGATTCCTTTAAGGCCCAGGCCGCTGAGTCCAAGCTCGAGGTTGTTGACGAGGAGACCTTTAAGGACGACTCCGCCACGAGCTTTACCAACCAGCTGACCAAGGCCAAGCAGGCCGGCGCCACCATGATCTTTGCGCCGATCTACTACACGCCGGCGTCCGTCCTGCTCAAGAACGCCAAGGACATGGGCTACGACGTCAAGATGATGGGCTGCGACGGCATGGACGGCATCCTGGGCGTTGAGGGCTTCGATACCTCTCTTGCCGAGGGCCTGCTGCTCATGACCCCGTTCTCCGCCGACGACGAGAAGAACGCCGACTTCGTCAACGCCTACAAGGATAAGTACGGCGATACCCCCGACCAGTTTGCCGCCGACGCCTACGACGGCGTGCACGCGGTGGCCGAGGCCCTCAAGGAGGCCGGTCTTGGTGTCGACGCCGACCCGACCGAGGCCGCCGAGAAGCTGTCTAAGGCTATGCTCAAGATTACCGTTGACGGTCTGACCGGCAAGCTCACCTGGAACGATAAGGGCCAGGTCCAGAAGGAGCCCACGGCTTACGTCATCACCGACGGCAAGTACGTACAGGCCTAATTGGCCGCCTTACATAGAGCGGTTTTGATCCCAAGCAGGGGAGGTTTTGGCCTTCCCTGCTTGCTTGGTATCTAGGGACGATGTAACGTCCCGTTTTCATACATCAACTGGAAACCTATTCGAAAGGGGGATGTGGAACATGACGGTCTTTATCCAATACCTGGTCAACGGCCTGTCCATGGGCAGCGTCTACGCCATCATCGCGTTGGGCTACACCATGGTCTACGGTATCGCCAAGATGCTCAACTTCGCTCACGGCGACGTCATCATGGTCGGTGCCTATGTCTCGTTCTGCGCCACGTCGTATCTCGGCCTCCCGGGCTGGGCATCTGTAGTTCTCTCTTGTGTGGTCTGCACGGTTCTCGGTGTTCTCATTGAGGGTCTGGCCTATAAGCCGCTGCGCCAAGCAGGCCCGCTGGCCGTTCTGATCACGGCCATCGGCGTGTCTTACTTCCTGCAGAACGCCGCGCAGCTTCTGTGGGGCGCCACGCCCAAGAACTTCACTTCGCTCGTCACCTTCCAGGTGCCGGAGTTCTTGGCCAAGTTCAACGTAAGCGCCGTCTCGCTCGTCACCATCGTCGCCTGCCTGGTTATCATGGCCGGCCTGATGTTCTTTACAGGTAAGACCAAGATGGGCAAGGCCATGCGCGCCGTGTCCGAGGACAAGGCCGCCGCTCAGCTCATGGGCATCAACGTCAACCGCACCATCTCGATGACGTTTGCCATCGGCTCGGCGCTTGCCGCCATCGCCGGCGTGCTCCTGTGCTCCTACTCGCCGGTGCTGCAGCCCACGACGGGTGCCATGCCTGGCATCAAGGCCTTCGACGCCGCCGTCTTCGGCGGCATCGGCTCCATCCCCGGTGCCTTTGTCGGTGGCATTCTCATCGGCGTCATCGAGGCGATGGCGCAGGCTTACATTTCCACGAGCCTTGCCAACTCCATCGTCTTTGGTGTTTTGATCATCGTCCTGCTCGTCAAGCCTGCCGGCCTCTTGGGCAAGTACGTCCCCGAGAAGGTGTAGGTGAGCGTTATGAAGTTTCTTAAAGACAAGCAGACGCGTCACGACTTTGTCACGTACGCCATGTGCATCGTGGCCTTCGCCATCGTGTTCTTTATGCAGTCTAACCACATGATTCCGCGCATGATCGCGGGTCAGCTGGTTCCCATCACGGCCTATATCGTCATGGCCATTTCCCTCAACCTCGTCGTCGGCATCGCGGGCGACTTGTCGCTGGGCCACGCGGGCTTTATGAGCGTCGGTGCCTACACGGGCATCGTCACCGCCGTCGCGCTGGAGAGCGCCGTTCCGTCCGATCCGATGCGTCTGATCATCAGCATTGTGGTCGGCGCTATCGCCGCTGCCATCTTGGGCTTCTTGATTGGTATCCCGGTCCTGCGCCTGAGCGGCGACTATCTGGCCATCGTGACCCTGGCTTTTGGCGAGATCATCAAAGAGGTCGTCACCTGCCTCATTGTGGGCGTCGACTCCCGCGGCCTGCACGTGATTTTTAACATCACGGGCAACTCTACGATCGACGACCTGCACCTGCTCGAGGACGGCACGGCCATCATCAAGGGCGCCCAGGGCGCCTCGGGCGTGTCGACGTACTCGACCTTCCTCGCCGGTGCCATCCTGGTCATGGTCGCACTCGTGATCGTGCTCAACCTGGTCCGCAGCCGTACCGGCCGTGCCATTATGGCCGTGCGCGATAACAAGATTGCAGCCGAGTCCGTAGGCATCTCCGTCACGGAGTACCGCATGATCGCCTTCGTGGTTTCCGCTGCCCTCGCCGGTGCTGCCGGAGCTCTCTTCGGCGGTAACTTCTCGCAGCTCTCCGCCACCAAGTTCGACTTCAACACGTCGATCCTCATCCTGGTGTTCGTGGTCCTGGGCGGCCTGGGCAACATGCGCGGTTCCGTCATCGCGGCGGCGTTGCTCACGGTGCTTCCCGAGCTGCTTCGTCAGTTCTCGGACTACCGCATGCTCATCTACGCCATCGTGCTGATCCTGGTCATGATTTTTACCAACAACCCGCAGCTCAAGGCGTTCTTCGGTCGCGTCAAGGACCGCTTTGCTTCCAAGAAGGAGGTGGCAGCCGATGCCCAGTAAATTTGAGTTCAAGAAGGGCAAGATGGTCCCGTATCCTTCTGGCGCCATCGTTCCCGATCGTGACCTGGGCGAGCGCCCTGCACTCGAGTGCATCCACCTGGGCATTGAGTTCGGTGGCCTTAAGGCAGTCGACGACTTTAGCCTGACTATCGGCAAGACCGAGATCGCCGGTCTGATCGGTCCCAACGGCGCCGGCAAGACCACGGTCTTCAACCTGCTCACCAAGGTGTACCAGCCCACGCATGGCACCATCCTGCTCGACGGCGAGGACACCTCGGGCAAGTCGGTCTACCAGGTCAACCGCATGGGTATTGCCCGTACCTTCCAGAACATTCGCCTATTCAACACCATGACGGTGGAGGATAACGTCAAGGTCGGCCTGCATAACCAGGAGCGTTACTCCGGCTTTGAGGGCGTGCTGCGCCTGCCGACGTATCGGAAGCACGAGAAGGCTGCTCACGAGCGCGCCATGGAGCTGCTGTCCATCTTTGATATGGAGCATCTGGCAAACGAGCAGGCCGGATCGCTGCCTTACGGCGCACAGCGTCGTCTGGAGATCGTCCGCGCGCTTGCCACCAACCCCAAGCTGCTGCTGCTCGATGAGCCTGCCGCCGGCATGAACCCGTCCGAGACCGCGGAGCTTATGGAGAACATCGTCAAGATTCGCGACACCTTCGGCATCGCCATCATGCTTATCGAGCATGATATGTCGCTCGTTATGAACATCTGCGAGGGCATCTGCGTGCTCAACTTTGGCAAGGTCATTGCCAAGGGTACGGCCGAGGAGATCCAGAACAACGACGCCGTTATCGAGGCATATCTGGGCAAGCAGGATAAGGGGGAGAACTAAATGGCAGAGCCGATGCTTTCCGTCTACAACATCAACGTCTGGTACGGCGCCATCCACGCCATCAAGGACATCTCCTTTAACGTCAACGAGGGCGAGATCGTGGCCTTGATTGGTGCCAACGGCGCCGGCAAGTCCACGACGCTTAAGACCGTCTCGGGCCTGCTGCGTTCCAAGACCGGCTCCATCAAGTTTATGGGCGAGGACATTACCCATACGCCTGCCGACAAGCTGGTGGGCAAGGGCCTGGCTCAGGTTCCCGAGGGCCGTCGCGCCTTTTTGCAGATGACGGTCGAGGAGAACCTGGAAATGGGTGCCTATACGCAGCCCAAGTCCACGGTGGCTCCGGGCCTCGAGCGCGTCTACGAGCAGTTCCCGCGCCTAAAGGAGCGCCGTCGCCAGGTCGCCGGCACCCTTTCGGGCGGCGAGCAGCAGATGCTCGTTATGGGCCGCGCCCTTATGAGCAACCCTAAGCTGCTCATGCTCGATGAGCCCTCCATGGGTCTGGCGCCGATTCTGATTGAGCAGATCTTCCAGATCGTCGAGGACCTGCACAAGGCCGGCACCACGGTGCTTCTGGTCGAGCAGAACGCGCAGATGGCACTTTCCATCGCTACACGCGGCTATGTACTCGAGACCGGCAAGATCACCATGACCGGCACCGGTCAAGAGCTGCTGCACGACGATAACGTCCGCAAGGCCTATCTGGGCGGTTAATCCATTCAACAAAGGGGGCGCTGACCAACCCGGTCAGCGCCCCCTTTTAAGTTGCGGTGAAATAGGGACTAAATGGGGGCGCTAGACGCCAAAACAGTCCCTATTCCACCGCAACTTCATGGGGATGTGTGACAATGCCCGTCGGAAAACATCTGCTGTCTTTGGGGGCCTATCTATGCTGTACGAGTTTTGTGCCGAGAACTTTGAGCGGGTGCCGGCGGCTATCGAGGCCGGTGCGGGGCGCATCGAGCTGTGCGATAACCTTGCCGTCGGTGGTACCACGCCCTCGGCCGGCGTTATCAGCGCTACGACCAACTATGCCCACGAACACGATGCACGGGTGATGTGCATGATCCGTCCGCGTGGCGGCGACTTTCACTACAACCAGGATGAGCTGCGCATGATGGAGATGGACCTGGGCCTTGCTGTGAGTGCCGGCGTTGACGGCCTGGTCTTTGGCTGCTGCAAGCCCTGTGCCGGCGGCTGGGCGCTCGACGAGCTCACCCTCGGCGCCTTCGTTATGGCTACGGGCTGCGCGACCGAGGAGTGCAAGCGCGAGCCCCTTGACATCACCTTCCACATGGCATTTGACCAGCTCTCGCCCGAGGCTCAGCTCGATGCGATTGATACACTTGCCGATTGCGGCGTTACGCGCATTCTGACGCACGGTGGTGCTGCCGGTACGTCGATCGAGGACAACTTCGAAAACCTGGCCCGCTTGATTGAGTACGCGGGCGATCGTTTGACCATCCTTCCAGGCGGCGGCATTACCACGGCAAATCGCGACGCGGTCGCGGCGGCGCTAGGCGTCTCCGAGCTCCATGGAACCAAGATCGTGCCGCTGGAGGCGTAGTCCGTGGCGCTGGTATTTGACGTTCAGCAGGCGAACGGCAAGCCCGACGATAACCGTCGCCCTGGCACCGCGTGCCCCTTTTGCGACACGGAGGGGCTCGCCAACATCATCCAGCGCGATGGTGACTGCATCTGGCTCGAGAATAAGTTCAAGACCTTGCGGGCCACCCGTCAGACCGTATTGATCGAGTCGGCCAATCACGACGCCGACCTGGTGACCTATGAACCGGATGAGCTGCATCATGTGATGCGGTTTGCCCTGGGCTGTTGGCAGCAGATGATCGATTCCCAACAGTACCGCAGTGTGCTCATGTACAAGAACAAAGGCCCGCTTTCGGGCGGCAGCCTCGTCCATCCACACATGCAGATTGTGGGCTTGGAACAGGAGGACGGCTATGCGGCGTTGACCTCAGCCAACTTTGAAGGCATCAATGTCTGGCAACAGGGGAGAATCTCGGTCAACATCTCAACCGAGCCAATCATGGGATTCTTCGAGGTCAACGTCTCGGCTCCGCAGGGAATCGCCGCCAGCGATGACACGAGAGACCAAGCCGAGACGGACCTCTTCGCCGATGCGATTCAGGTGGCCCTGCGCTATATCCTGAACGAGCACCATGGTGGTCGCGCAGAGTCGTACAACTTGTTTTTCTATCACTTGGGCGGTCGGACCATTGCCAAGGCGCTTCCACGTTGGGTGGTTTCGCCCTACTTTGTGGGCTATCGTTTGGCCCAGGTCAATGCCGAGACGACGCTCGATATCGATGCTGAGCGCCTGCGCGCACGCCTGGAGGCGCTTGCATAGCCAAGGGCTCGGCCTCGCGCCTGTGGCTGGCTATTTCGCCATTACGCTGCGGCCGGCCTCGACGCGCTTGCGTTGGGCAGCGCGCTCCTCGCCGGTTAGGCGCTCAAAGAGATGCCCGATAATCGAGGCCAGCACCTGCTGAAACAGCGTTCCGCACATGACGGGAAACACGACCTCGCCGGGAAAATACTGCGTGGCGATGACGGCGCCCGAAGAGATATTGCGCATGCCGCAGGTAAAGCACACGGTAGTCGTCTCGCTATATGGCAGATGGAGCGCACGGGCGACCAGAAAACCGACGACAAAGCCGCTGATGGCGAAGGTCAAAATAAAGAGGGCGACTTCCAGGCGCACCGCGTTCATGTGCAGCACGTACTCGCTCATGGCGGTGGAGTTGGAGGCGATAACGCCCATCATCATGAATTTGCAGGCGGGCGAGAGCGCGGGGGAGAGCTTCTCGTGTCCCCATCCACGCGTGAGCTCGTTGATTACGATGCCGAGCACGGCGGGGATGGCGATCATAAAGGCCGTGTCTTGCATCATGCTCGGCACATCGATCGAGACGGTGGCATCCAGCAGGAGCTTAAGCGTGAGCGGAATCGTCACAGGGGAGATAACCGAGGACGTCAGGATGATGGTGAGCGCGAGCGGGCCGTTGCCGCCGAACATGCTGATCCACATAAAAGCGGTGACGGCCACGGGCACGCTGTACTCGAGCACGATGCCGCAGACAAGGTTGGGGTTGGAGCCAAAGAAGAGTGACCCCATGGCATACGCCGCGATGGGAATAAGCACTGCCGAGACCAGCAACGCCAGAATCAGGTGCAGCGGACGGTGGAACACCTCGGCTACCTGGTGAAAGGTGTTGCTGAGCGCACCCTGAAACGTCATAAAGGCGAAGAGGGCGGGAACAATGGGCTTGAGCACGCCGATCTGCTGGGGAAAGAGCACGCCGAGCGCCACGCAAATCGAAACGATGATCTGCATATGCCCCGCGAGGAACTTTCCCAGTCCAGCCCATTGCTTCATATGTCCCGTGACTCCCTTTATCCGCGAACTCGTTTGTATGGATATGCTAGACGCTCGTATGCGTCCGTGCGGCTGAAACGCTCGATTATTTCGAGGCCATTACCGCCATCGTTTGTCGAAACCGCGGCGCACCGCGGCGTTTTGCGTCCGCGCTGCACGGTATAATAAATCCGTTCAACAGATCTGCCTGCCGAAGCGGGTATACACAGAGGACTCATCGCTATGAACCGTGAGAGGTATCGCGGCGACCTGCCCCTATCAGGGGTGGGTGCCTATGTCATCGCTTAAGACGACGCATCGCTGGGCGGTCGCTCAGCAAAACCCCGAGCTCGAAAAGGAGCTTTCGGCTGGTCTGGGCATTCCCGGGCTGGTGGCGCGCATTATGGTCGCGCACGGCATTGGCTCCATCAAAGAGGGCCAATTGTTTTTGACGCCTTCGCTCGATCGCGACTGGGCCGACCCACTCATTATCCCGGGCATGTCAGTCGTTGCCGACCGCGTCGAGCGTGCTATTCGCAACCACGAGCACATTGCAGTCTTTGGCGATTTTGACGTTGACGGTATTACGTCGACTTGCCTGTTGACCGAGGCTCCGCGCACGTTTGGCGCCGATGTCACGCCGTTTATTCCGCATCGCTTTGACGAGGGCTACGGTCTTTCGCGCGCGGCGCTCGACCGCGTTAACGAGCTCGCTCGCCCCCAGCTGATCGTGACCGTCGATAACGGCATTGCCGCCAAGGAAGAGGTTTCCTATCTGGAGAGCCTGGGGATCGATTTGGTGGTCACGGACCATCACGAGCCCTCCGACCAGGTGCCGCAGGGTGTGCCCCTGACCGACCCCAAGCTCGAGGACGAGGGCCCCTCGCGCGAGCTTGCCGGTGTTGGTGTGGCGCTCAAGCTGGTGCAAGTCCTGGGTGAGCGCCTGGGCAAGCCGTCGTATTGGCGTTCGCTAATCGAGGTCGCGGCGCTGGGCACCGTGTCCGACATGATGCCGCTCACGCCCGAGAACCGCGCACTGGTCGCCGAGGGCATCCAGCAGATGCGCGTGACGGCCCGTCCCGGCTACATCGCACTTGCCGCGCTCGCCAAGGCGGACCTTTCGAGCATTACGGCGGATGGCCTGTCATTCTCGCTCATTCCCCGCTTAAACGCTGCCGGTCGCATGGCCGATCCCAAGCTGGCGCTCGACCTGCTGCTTGCCCGCAATCCCATCGAAGCAAGCGCGCTGGCGGCTGAGCTCGAGGAAATCAACCACCAGCGCCGTGAGATCGAGGCGGAGCTCACGCGCGATGCCATGGCAAAGGTCGAGGAGACCTATGACGGCGGACGCGCGATTGTCGTGGGTGGCGAGGGCTGGCACGAGGGTGTCAAGGGCATCGTGGCAAGCCGTCTGACCAACCGCTATCACGTGCCGGCGCTGCTGTTCTCGATCGAGGACGGTATCGCGCGCGGCTCTGGTCGCTCGGTGGGCAAAGTTAACCTGTTTGACGCCGTCGAGCGCTGTTCCGACCTGCTGATTCGTCGCGGCGGACATGCCGGTGCGGTGGGTGTGACCATCGAGGCATCCAAGCTCGATGAATTCCGTCGTCGCCTTTCCGCCGTGCTATCGGAGATTCCCGCCGAGGACTTTGAAGACATCGACGAGGTTGCCGCCACGGTCGACCTTTCCGAGCTGAATATCGAGACTATAGAGCAGATTTCCCGTCTTGAGCCGTTTGGCCAGGGCAACAAGGTGCCGTTGCTGGCCGCCGAGGGCGTGACGATGTGCGATCGCGCCGTGGTGGGCAAAACCGGCGAGCACATGCGCTTTGTGGCGACCGATGGCGCCGCGAGCGTGCCGGCCATTATGTTCCGCGTGCCGCAAATCGATAAGCTCATCAACTGCGATAGCGCTGTCGACTTGGTGTTCGAGGCCGTTGCCGAGCATTGGCAGGGGCGTGTGAAGCCCAAGCTCATGATCAAGGATGTCTTGGTGCGCGATACCACGGCGTCCAATATCGACGATCCGGCATGTGAACTTCGCCGCGGCGTGCAACCGGCGGATTCTGGCCTGCGCCTGGAGTCGCGTAAACGCGAGACGCTCGCCCAGCTTTCTTATACCGAGCTGACGCGCTCGCTTATCCATAGCTTTATCGGCTCGAACCAGCCGCACCGCGCGCAGGTCGAGGCGCTCGATGCCCTGGCCGATCACCAGAGTGTTCTGGCCGTTATGGGAACGGGGCGCGGCAAGTCGCTCATCTTCCATGTGCATGCCGCGCGCGAGGCGGTCCTTCGCGGGCGTGCGAGCATCTTTGTCTATCCGCTGCGTGCGCTCGTTGCCGACCAGGCCTATCACCTCTCGTCGACGATGGCAGCGCTTGGCATTGGCGTTGGCGTGCTGACCGGCGAGACCGTGGAGGCCGCACGCGATGACGTGTTCGCCGGCCTAGCTTCGGGCCGCACCGGTATCGTGCTCACGACGCCCGAGTTCCTGTCTATCCACCGTGACCGTTTCGCGCGTTCGGGCCGCATCGGCTTTGTCGTTATCGATGAGGCGCACCACGCCGGCCTTGCCAAGGGCGGCGACCGTAGCGCCTATCTTGACATGCCCGATATCCTCAAAGCCCTGGGCGACCCGGTCGTTATGGCTGCGACGGCCACCGCGACGGCTCCGGTCGTGGCCGAGCTTGCCCGCATGTTGCCAATCACTCGCACGGTGGTCGACGAGACGGTGCGCGAGAACCTGCAGCTCGAGGACGACCGCGACCTTGCGAGCCGCGAGAACCGTTTGGTGTCGATCGTGGCGACGGGGGAGAAGACCGTCATTTACGTCAATTCGCGTGACCAGTCCGTGGCGCTCGCCAAGACACTACGCAAACGCGTTCCCGACTGTGCGACCCGTATCGCGTTCTATAACGCTGGCCTTACGCGCACCGACCGCCATCGCGTAGAGGAGGCGTTTCGAGACGGCAGCCTCAGCTGCATCGTCTCGACATCCGCCTTTGGCGAGGGCGTCAACCTTCCCGATATTCGCCATGTCGTGCTCTATCACATGCCGTTTGGCGGCATTGAGTTTAACCAGATGAGCGGCCGCGCCGGTCGCGATGGCCAACCCGCCGTGATCCATCTACTCTATTCGTCGCGTGACGCCCGTATTAACGAGCGCCTACTCGACTGCTATGCGCCCGAGCGCGACGAGCTCGTCACGCTCTATCGCGCGCTGCAGACCATGTGGCGCTCCAACCGCGGCAAGACCGGGGACGATTCCTTTAGCGCGAGCGATATCGACATCGCGCAGATGTGCCTTGCCATCGATGCTCGCACGCCGGTCGACGAGCGCTCGGTGGAAAGCGGCCTGGGAATCTTCGAAGAGCTTGGTTTCTGTCGCGTTTCGGGGTTTGACGACACTCGTCGCATTGCGATGGCCGAAAACCCCGGCCGCGTGCAATTGAGCAGGTCAATTCGCTATTTGGAGGGCTTGCGCTCGCGCATGGAGTTTTCGGCTTTCCGGAGCTGGGCGCTCGATTCGTGCGCTTCTGATATGCTAGCCAAAGTTAACCGCCCGATCGTACCGCGGGCCTAGGGGAAGGGGACCTCGATGGATGCCGCAGCCCGTACCGCCCATGATTCCACCCTCCAGCCGTTTTCGGAGATGGAGCACTATAAGCATGCCGATGAGCTGCCGCCCGAGATTATGGCGGACAGCTACGACAAACTGGAGCGCCTGTGCCTCAAATATATGAATGAGGACGACTTTTCTAAGGTTGAGCAGGCCTACTGCTTTGCCGCCGAGAAGCACTGCAACCAAAAGCGCCGCTCGGGCGAGATGTACATTAACCATCCCGTCGAGGTTGCCATCATTTTGGCCGATCTCAAGATGGACTGCGATGTGGTGTGCGCCGCGCTGCTGCACGATACCGTCGAGGATACTGAGACCTCGCTCGCCGATGTTTCCGGCCTGTTTGGCGATACGGTGGCCGAGCTCGTCGATGGCGTGACCAAGCTCACCAACATCGAAGTCGACAGCATGGACGAGAAGCAGGCGCTCACGCTGCGCAAGATGTTCCTCGCCATGTCCAAGGACATTCGCGTCATCATCGTTAAACTTGCCGATCGTCTGCACAACATGCGAACGCTGGCGGCCCTGCGCGAGGATCGTCGCCTGTTTAAGGCTCGCGAGACCATGGACGTGTACGCGCCCTTGGCCGACCGCCTGGGCATGAGCTCTATTAAGTGGGAGCTCGAGGACCTGTCCTTCTTCTACCTGGAGCCCGATGCCTACCAGCGCATCGCGCGCATGGTGGCTGAGTCGCGCGAGGTCCGCGAGCGCTACCTTGCCGAGACCATCAAGACGCTTACCGATGAGCTCAACCGCATTGGTCTGGAGGACTTCCAGATCAACGGCCGCTCCAAGCACTATTGGTCCATCTACCAAAAGATGAAGCGCAAGGGCAAGGAGTTCTCCGAGATCTACGACCTGGTGGCGCTGCGTGTAATTACCCATTCGGTGCGCGATTGCTACTCCACGCTCGGCGCGGTGCACACACTATGGCACCCCATGCCCGGTCGCTTTAAAGACTATATCGCCATGCCCAAGGTCAATAACTACCAGTCGCTCCATACGACGGTTATCGGCCCCACAGCCCGCCCACTCGAGATTCAGATTCGAACTTATGAGATGCATGAGCAGGCCGAGTACGGTATTGCCGCCCACTGGCTCTATAAGAAGTCGGGCGGATCGTCTGCGTCTAAGACCAATGATGCCCAGCGTCTGGACGACCAGATTAACTGGCTCAAACATTCGCTCGATTGGGCTGCGTCTGATGAGATCACCGACGCCAAGGAATACCTGCATTCGCTGAAGGTCGACCTCTTCGATCAGGAGATTTTCGTCTTTACGCCCAAGGGCGAGGTCATGGCGCTTCGTGCCGGCTCCACGCCGCTCGACTTTGCCTACGCCGTTCACACCGAGGTGGGAAACCACTGCGTCGGCGCTAAGATCAACGGTGCGGTGGCCCCGCTCACGCACGAGATCAAGACGGGCGACCGCGTTGAAATCCTGACCAACAAGAGTTCCAAGCCGTCGCGCGATTGGCTCAAGATCGTTAAGACGCCTTCCGCCAAGTCAAAGATCCGCCGCTATTTTGCCGCCGCGACCAAGGACGACGACGCTGCCGCCGGTCGCGATATACTGGCCAAGGACCTGCGTAAGCGTGGCTATGGCATTTCTACGCCGCGTTCGACGCGCGCGCTCAACGCCGTGGCGGAGCAGTTTAACTACAAGCAGCTCGAGGACTTGTTTGCCGCCGTCGGCGCCGGCAAGGTTGCCCCGCGCGCTGTGGGTAACAAGGTCGAGCAAATCTTGGACCCCAAGCCCGAGGAACAGCTCACCAAGGCCGAGGCTATCGCCGAGGTCGTGAAGCAGCCCGCTCGCGGCTCCAACCGCAAGCCGCAAAAGCGCGGCAAGAGCGCCAGTAACGGCATTATCGTCAAGGGCGAGAGCAACAGCGGCCTGCTGGTCCGTCTGGCTCATTGCTGCAACCCCGTGACGGGTGACGACATCGTCGGCTTCATCACGCGCGGTCGTGGCGTTTCGGTGCATCGCGCCAACTGCCCCAACGTCAAGGGTCTTATGGAACATCCCGAGCGCATGATCGATGTGGAGTGGGACGGCGCTGCCGACACCCTCTTCCAGGTCGAGATCGTGGTCGAGTGCCTGGACCGCATGGGCCTGCTCAAGGATGTCACCATTGCCATTGGCGATGCGGGCGGCAATATCCTTTCTGCCGCCACGTCGACCAACCGCGAGGGTATTGCAACCCTGCGCTTTATGGTCGAGATCTCGGACGCGAGCGGTCTGGATCCGCTGCTGGCTTCCATCAGCAGTGTCGATTCGGTCTACGACGCTCGCCGTCTTATGCCCGGCGAAGGCGGAGCTCAGCTCAAGCGTCGTGTGTAGGTGCGAGAGCCTCTCAGCATCATAGATATTGGTTACGTTCGAGGCATCGTTTGGTGCCTCGAACGTATTTTAGAAGGAGGGTATGCGCATGGGCGATATGACTTTGGACCTGACACCCCGAGGTTCGGCTTCGATTGAGGCGCTCGTCAACGGCCCCATTCAGACCAACAGTTACGCCGTGATTTCGAATGACGAGTGCTTAATCGTCGATCCGGCGTGGGAGGGCGAGCGTCTTGTGGAGCATATCCGCACCGCGCATCCCGAGGTTCGCGTACTCGGCTCTGTCTGCACGCACGGTCATGCCGACCATGTTGGCGGGGTTGCCGGGGTTCGAGCTGTCGTTGGCGACGGCGCGCTATATGAGTTGTGCGCTAAGGACGTGACGGTACCTCGCGCAAATATCGAGGAGCAGCGCACCATGTGGGGTATCGAGACGCCCGATCCGGGTGAGCCGACGCGGCTGCTTGCCGAGGGCGATACGATTGAATTGGGCGATATCTGCCTGCAGGTGATCGAGACGCCGGGACATACGCCGGGCGGCATCGTCCTGTTCGCCGCGACCGAGCAGGGGAACATCGCCTTTGTGGGCGACACGCTTTTCCCGGGCAGCCACGGTCGTACCGATCTTTCCGGCGGTGACGAGGCGGCGATTATGCGCTCGCTCTCCAAACTTGCCAAGACGCTTCCGCCCGATACCGTTTGCTTGACGGGCCATGGCGATTCGACCACGATGGCGCGCGAACTTATGCAGAATCCGTTTATGCAGATGTAGGCTCGAAGCCGTCTTTCGAACCACGAAGACCGCTCAATCGTCAAGCTATTTTCCCCAGTGGGTCGATTCTGTGGGGCAAACGGTCAAAATTTGTCCAATCGGATGGTATTCGTGAACAAACGAACGTTTATGCTCGGGTATGTCGTGGTAAAATCTCAGGCGTTATCGGAGCAACCTTACAGGAGGTTTCTTTTATGCTCGTCAACGCAGCAGACATGCTCAAGAAGGCCGAGGCCGGCAAGTACGCTCTCGGTGCCTTCAACACCAACAACCTCGAGTGGACCCTAGCTATTCTCCAGGCCGCCGAGGAGGCCAAGTCTCCGCTGATCCTTCAGTGCACCGCTGGTGCCGCTAAGTGGATGGGCGGTTTCAAGGTCTGCGCCGACATGGTCAAGGCTGCCGTCGAGGCAACGGGCGTTACCGTCCCCGTCGCCCTTCACCTCGATCACGGTTCTTACGAGGACTGCTTCAAGTGCATCGAGGCCGGCTTCACGTCCATCATGTATGACGGCTCTCACGAGGAGACCTTCCAGCTTAACCTCGACCGCACCAAGGAGCTCGTTGAGCTCGCCCACTCCAAGGGCATGTCCATCGAGGCCGAGGTCGGCGGCATCGGCGGCACCGAGGACGGCGTGACCTCCAACGGCGAGCTCGCTGACCCCGCTGAGTGCAAGCAGATCGCTGACCTGGGCGTCGACTTCCTCGCCTGCGGTATCGGCAACATCCACGGCGTGTATCCCGCCGACTGGGCTGGCCTTTCCTTCGAGCGTCTGGGCGAGATCAAGGCTCAGACCGGCGACCTGCCCCTCGTTCTGCACGGTGGCACCGGCATCCCCGAGGATCAGATCAAGAAGGCCATCTCCCTGGGTATCTCCAAGATCAACGTCAACACCGACCTGCAGCTCGTCTTCGCCAAGGGCGTTCGCGAGTACATCGAGGCTGGCAAGGATCAGCAGGGCAAGGGCTTTGACCCCCGCAAGCTCCTCAAGCCTGGTCGCGACAACATCGTTGCCCGCACCAAGGATCTCATGGAGGAGTTTGGCTCCGTCAACAAGGCGTAAGTAGCGGTTTAACTTTCCCGTCGGAGGCCCCGTTCACCCTACGCTTTTCCCTTGCGCTCACCTGGCTTTGCCAGAAGTCGCGCAATGGGAAAAGCTTCGGGTGAACGGGGCCTCCTTCGTTAACTCGCCACAGGGTTACTGGGCTGAATTCATTTTTTATAGGTACCGTTTATCGGTGTTGAGGGTTCCTTTATTGGGGCTTTCTTTTTATCTCGCTACAATGGACTTCAAGAGTTCTAATGACTTGGAGTTTGGTATGGCTGTTATTAATGTGCTGCCTTCGGATGGGAAGGTTATTGACGAAGGTCCTGTTGGTTGCTCTGTTGATGTTTGTTGTGATGATTTTCGTCATCTCGATATTGGTCTGCCGCCCGAGATTCTTCGACTTAAGGATGCCGGGTATTTGACGCAGGCTGTTGCTGCCTGCGATCGCCTTCTGGAGCAGAACCCTGAGCCTTCGCTGGCTGCTTGTGTTCGTGCCGAGCGGTATCGCATGCTCGAGACGCCGCTTCATTTTTCGGTGTCGCGTGATCGGGCCATTGCGATGATTCGCGAGGAGTGGCCAGAGTTTACCGAAGAGCAGTTTGACGACCTGATTAATCGCAAGCGTATTGACTGGCGCTTTATCGATGGCGAGCTGTTTGTTCTCGATAACTTCCTTGATTCGCTTCGCGTGTACCCCAAGGAGGTTCCGGGCCTGCGTCCCGATTCTACGGACGGCATCGCGCTGCGTAACCAGATGCTCAGGGAAATGGAGTCGCAAAACGGGTTGACGCGCGTCATCACGCTCAAGGCATCCGTGTCTGTCCCCGGGGCTCTGGAGGGAGAGGCTGTTCGCGCGTGGCTACCCGTTGCCGCCGCCTGTCGTCAACAGTCTCATATCGAGGTTCTCGATATGACGTCGGGGGGTACCGTTGCCTCTGAAAACGTTTCGGCTCGTACTGCCTCTTGGACGTCTTCGACGGAACATTCATTCTCGGTGACCTATCGCTATCACATCGATGCCGCCTATTGCGATATCTATGGTGGCGCGCTCCCATCGCATACGTGCATGGACACGCCACTGCCCGAGGACACTTCCGAGGACCGTCCGCACATTGCGTTTACGCCGTACCTGCGACAGTTGACGGAGCGTGTTGTTGACGGGCTCGAGGATCCGCTCGATCGCGCTCGTGCTATCTATGATTACCTGACACAGCATATCGACTATCGCTATCAGCCACCGTACCTGCTTTTGGGATCTATTGCCGACGACTGTGCGCATTCGCTCCGCGGCGATTGCGGCGTTATGGCGCTCACTTTTATCACCATGTGCCGCATCGCGGGGGTGCCTGCTCGTTGGCAGAGCGGCCTATATGTTGCGCCCGATTCGGTGGGACCGCACGACTGGGCCGAGTTCTACACACCCCAGACCGGTTGGCTTAACGCCGACGTATCGTTTGGTTCCTCGGCACGCAGGATGGGGGAGGAGTGGCGCCGTCGTCACTACTTTGGCAATCTCGATCCGTGGCGTATGGTGGCCAACGATCGATTCCAGGCTGAGTTTGTGCCTGCTTTCGATGGCATGCGCGAGGACCCCTATGACAACCAGATGGGCGAGGCCTCGGTTGACGGACGTGGATGTCGTAAGCGGGAGATGTTGCGCAAGGTTGAGCTTATCGAAATGCTCGAAGTACCATTTTCGGACTAATCAACAGAAAGCTGTGATAAACTAACTCACGCATTACGTGCCCGAGTGGCGGAATTGGCAGACGCAGTGGACTCAAAATCCACCGTTGGCAACAACGTGCGAGTTCGAGTCTCGCCTCGGGCACCATACATGCAAGTGGGCGTTCAAGGGGGTCAAGGCCCCCTTTTTCGTGCCGAACTCGCGTGAGCGCGCGGAGCGTTAAGTAAACAGGCCTGTGGCCTGTTTGTAGCGGAGCGTGGTGAGGGCGCCATGCGCCCGAAGCCCGGGGCTTCGCGAAGCGAAGGCCCTTCGAGTCTCGCCTCGGGCACCATACATGCACCTGCGCTTTGAGGGGGTTGTGGCCCCCTTTTTCGTGTACGTAATGTGATAATGCGCTGTACGTGTTATTATTCGCAAGGCGTTGTTCCCACAATGCCCTAAAGAGGAACCCGAGGGCTCCCACCTTTTGGCGCCAATGAGCAGCTGACTGGTCATACAACTTAGATTCCCTTCCTCAAATCGAGGAAGTCTATGTGTATGACCTGGTTGCTGAGAAGCGCCGGGTTATTTTTTTATGAATGGAGGTAGGGAAAATAGCTAAGTCTGATGACACCCGCATCAACGACGAGATTACTGCATCTTCGTGCCGTTTGATTGGCGTCGATGGCTCTCAGCTCGGCCTGTTCGCCATCCGCGATGCCCAGCGCGTCGCCGACGATCAGGGTCTCGACCTGGTCGAGATCGCTCCCAACGCGGAGCCGCCGGTCTGCAAGGTCATGGACTACGGTAAGTTCAAGTACCAGCAGGCCATGAAGGCCAAGGCTGCTCGTAAGAACCAGTCCAAGGTCGAGGTCAAGGAAATGAAGTTCCGACCCAAGATCGACGTTGGCGACTACGAGACCAAGAAGGGCCACGTTCTGCGTTTCCTCAAGAAGGGCGCACGCGTTAAGATCACCATCATGTTCCGCGGCCGTGAGATGGCTCACCCGGAGCAGGGCCTTAACGTTCTCGAGCGTCTCGCCGAGGATCTCAAGCCTTACGCTACGGTCGAGTCCAAGCCTAAGATGGAAGGCCGTAACATGCTTATGCTGCTCGCCCCGATTAAGGGCGCCTTCGATGAGGATAAAGCGGCAAGCGATACCAAGTAACTAGTGTTCTGTAACCGATTAAGGAGTATTTCATGCCTAAGATGAAGTCCCACAGCGGCACCAAGAAGCGTTTCCGCAAGACTGGTACCGGCAAGCTTATGCGCGCCAAGGCTTTCAAGAGCCACATCCTGAGCAAGAAGTCCACCAAGCGTAAGCGTGGCTTCCGTCAGGAGACCGAGATCGCCGCTGCCGACCGCAAGGTCATCAAGTCGCGTCTCGCCTAAGTTCGCGTTCCCGTTTTTCGTTTTACCGTCTAGGAGTTGATAGAACATGGCACGTATTAAGCGCGCTGTTGCCGCCAAGAAGAAGCGCCGTACCGTTATGCACCGTGCGAAGGGTTACTACGGTGCCGCTTCGCGTACTTACAAGCATGCTAAAGAGCAGGTCCAGCACTCCCTGCAGTATCAGTATCGTGATCGCCGCAACAAGAAGCGCGAGATCCGTTCTCTTTGGATCACTCGTATCAACGCTGCTGCTCGCCTGAACGACATCTCTTACTCTCAGTTCATGCACGGCCTGAAGGTTGCCGGCATCGAGCTCGACCGCAAGGTCCTGGCTCAAATGGCTTACGAGGACATCGAGTCCTTCAACGAGCTGGCTACCATCGCCAAGAAGGCTCTCGAGGCCTAATAGATTCTCTTGAATCGCTAGGGGAGTGTCGCGTTGTGCGCGGCGCTCCCTCTTTTTATCTGAAGCGCGGTTTACATTGCTAAAAGCGCGGGTAGATAAACACTTACAGGTGACCGATCTCTATATATTCCTGAACCAAAGGGTCATCATCTGATACGTGCGGAAGATCCGCACCAGTCTTTCTATTACCTATAGAAAGCAATATGTTGTGTAGGACTTGTGAAGAGTGGAATTGACGTCCCACAGAGCTTCGCGGTCTGGCAATATATCTCCTTGCCGCGCGGCCCGGTCGAACCGGATCGGCCGCA
>CAUEQX010000009.1 GCA_959020035.1 uncultured Collinsella sp.
CGGTTGTTTGCTCAACGGGTGCACCGCACGAGGTGCAGAACTTGGCATTATCTGCAAGAAGCTTGCCGCACGAGGCGCAATACCGAGACATTGCCACTCCTTTCGCCACATTTCAATGCAATACGACGATTATACCCAGCGCCCAAAAATCCCCATCATAAGTTGCGGTGAAATAGGGACTGTTTGGCGGACTCAGAGCTTCAATCAGTCCCTATTTCACCGCAACTTCGGGGATGCCTCGATGGCTAGGTTGTGGGGGTCATTGGGGACGTTCTTAAACGACTAGTCATTCAAGAACGTCCCCAATGACTAGGTGGGGTTTGGGACGCGCCTGCCCCTGGGGTATCATGGCTTGGTTGCTATAACTCGCATTTACGCGCCTTGTAGGAAGGGGCTGCGCCCATGGCTTTTGAGCCCGCTCAACATAGCTTCATTACGCTCGAGGGTGTCGATGGCGCCGGTAAATCTACGCAGGCGCGCCTGCTTGCCCGTGCGCTCGACCTTGCCGGCTACCAGGTTGTGACCCTGCGCGAGCCGGGCGGTACCGCCATCAGCGAAAAGATCCGTGCTCTGCTGCTCGACCCCGCCAATACGGCGATGGGCGACACCTGCGAGTTGTTGCTCTACGAGGCCGCGCGCGCCCAGTTGGTGCACGAGGTCATCGCGCCTGCCCTTGCTGCCGGCAAGGTGGTCCTGTGCGACCGCTTCTACGATTCCACAACTTGCTATCAGGCGTTTGCCGATGGCCTCGATCGCCAGATAGTGCGCGATGCCAACAACCTGGCCGTCGCGGGGACGCACCCGGCGCTCACGCTCGTCTATCACATCACGCCCGAGCAGGCGGCGCTGCGCATGGCAGCCCGTGGCGCGGCAGATCGCATGGAGGCTAAGGGCATGGCCTTCCAAGAGCGTGTCTACCAGGGATTTTGCGCCATCGCCGCCGAGGAACCAAACCGCGTAAAGCTCATCGACGCGACCGCGTCCATCGAGGACGTCTTCGCGCGGACGGTCGAGCAGGTTCGCGTCTACGGCCTCGACATTTCCCAGGACGCCGTCACCGCCGCGCTTGCCCAGGAGGCCGAGTAACATGGCCCCCGCTCAGACAAGCCTGCTGGCCAAGCTTGACACCCAAGAGCGCGTGCGCGACTTTTTGACCAATGCCGTCGCCAGCGGTCGCGCATCGCACGCCTACCTGTTTTTGGGCGCGCCCGGCGCGGGCAAGCTCGACGCCGCGTGGGCGCTCGCCCAAGCCTTCCTGTGCGAGCAGGATGGCTGCGGCTCATGCGATAGCTGCGTGCGCGTCGCCCGCCATACGCACCCCGACGTGCACTATTACACGCCCGAGAGCGCCACGGGCTACCTCATCGCCCAGACGCGCGAGCTACTCGACGACGTACCCCTGGCGCCCATCCGCGCCAAGGCCAAGGTCTACATCATTGACCGTGCCGAGCAGCTGCGCGCCAACAGCGCCAACGCACTGCTCAAAACACTCGAGGAGCCGCCCGAGGGCGTTATGTTTATCTTGCTGGGCACCTCGGCAGACGTGATGTTGCCCACCATCGTGAGCCGCTGCCAGTGCGTGCCGTTTCGGCTGGTGTCGCCCGCCGTCGCCGCGCACGCCGTGAGCCGTGCCACTGGTCAGGATATCGCGCGTTGTCGCATGGCCGTCGCCGTGGCGGGCAGCCCCACGCGCGGCATCGAGTTCCTTAAGAGTGCCGAGCGCCAGGACGCCCGCCGTCAGATGGTCCGTGCCATCGACTCACTCATTGCCGCCGACGAGGCCGACGTGCTCAGCCGCGCCAAGTCGCTCATCGTCGCCGTTAAGGCGCCGCTCGCCGAGGTCAAGTCCACGCAGGAAAAGGTGCTCGAGCAAAACGCCGACTACCTGTCGCGTGGAGCATTGAAGCAGCTTGAGGACCGCAATAAGCGCGAGCTCAACGCGCGCGAGCGTTCGGGTATCATGGAAGCGCTGGCGAGCGCGCGGACGCTCATGCGCGATGTGCTGCTGACACTTCAGGACGAGGCGGCCGACGTGGTGAACGAAGACGTGCGCGACACGATCGGTCGGCTTGCCGCTGCGACCAATGTTGCGGGTGCCACGCGGGCGCTCGAGGCAGTCGCAACCGCCGAGCGCAACATCGCCAGAAACGTTACTCCCCAGCTGGCCATCGAGGTCATGCTGTTCGATATCAGGAAGGCACTGAAATGCCGTTAGTCGTACCCGTTAAGTTTACCTACGCCTCGCGCGACCTGTGGTTCGATCCGCAGGATCTGGATATCCTCGAGGCCGATTATGCCATTTGCTCCACCGAGCGCGGAACCGAGATCGGCCTGGTCACGGCCGATCCCTTCGAGGTGCCGCAAGATGAGATCGGTCAGCCGCTCAAGCCCGTGCTGCGCGTGGCGAGCGACATCGACCTGCAGCTTGCCGACGACCTGACCATCCAGGGTGACGAGGCCATGGTCGATTTCCGCCGTCTGGTCAAAGAGCTCGACCTCGAGATGAAGCCGGTCGGCGTCGAGTACCTGTTTGGCGGCGAGAAGGCCGTGTTCTACTTTGCGGCCGAGGAGCGCGTCGATTTTCGCCAGCTCGTCAAGGATCTGTCCTCGACGCTGCACATTCGCGTCGACATGCGCCAGATCGGCGTGCGCGACGAGACCCGCCTGGTGGGCGGCTATGCCCAGTGCGGACAGGAACTCTGTTGCACGCGCTTTGGCGGACAGTTTGAGCCCGTCTCGATCCGCATGGCAAAAGAGCAAGACCTGCCGCTCAATTCCTCCAAGATCAGCGGCGTGTGCGGTCGTCTGATGTGCTGCCTGCGCTACGAGTTCGAGGCGTACAAGGACTTTAAGAGCCGTGCGCCCAAAAAGAAGACGCTCATCGATACGCCGCTTGGCAAGGCGCGTATTCAGGAGTATGACACGCCGCGTGAGCAGCTGGTGCTGCGCCTGGAGAACGGTAAAGTCTTTAAGGTCAACCTGGCCGATATGACGTGCTCGGAGGGCTGCAAAAAGAAGGCCGCCGAGCAGGGCTGCAGCTGCCGCCCCGACTGCGTGACGCGCGACGTGCTCGAGCGCATCGAGTCGCCCGAGATGCGCCTGGCGCTCATGGAGCTCGACCGCGAGAACGGCGTCGACGTGGGCGATGGCCTGTCGAGTGCCGACCGTCTGGCCGGCACGTCGATGCCCAAGCGCCGTCGTCGCGACGTCGATTCCGATGCCCGCGCTGCTCAGAGCCAGGGCGAGGGCCGTGGCCGCGGCAAGGCCGAGGCGCCCGAGGCCGAGGGGGCGGCCGATGGCCGTCGCCGCCGCAAGCGCGCGGGCTCGGGCGATGCTACCGAGGCTGCAGCCGCGGGCAAGCACGCCTCTCGCGAGCGCGAGGTTCAGCAACCCCAGCAGCAGAATCGCGGCGGTGGCATGAACCCCACACGTCGTCGCCGCCGTCATCTGTCGAGCGAGGAACGCGAGGACGCCTTCCGCGCCGCAGCTGCTCGCGAGGCCGGTGCCGCTTCCAAGGGCGCCTCGGCCTCCGATGCGCCTGTCGACAAGAGCGGCAAGTCACGTGAGGAGGAGCGCGCGCCGCGTCCGCGCCGTCGCCATTCCTCGGGCGCGCAGCAGAAGCCCTCAGTGCCCTCCGTGGCCGATCAGGTCTCGGATGGCGAGGTCAAGGTCACGCGCCGTCGTCCCGGAGATGGCGGGGGAGCGGCTGCCAAGGCTTCGCGTGGCGCCGCTCGCGACGAGCGCGAGCCGCGCGGTGGCGAGGGCTCGGCCGACCAGGGTCAAAAGCGCCGTCGCCGTCGCCGTTCCCGCAAGCCGCGCCAGGATGGTGGCGAGGGCTCGACCCCGTCTTCGTCCGCACCACAACCGCCCGCCGGCGAATAACGCCCGCGAGCGGATTTAGCCCGCCTTGCCCCGAGCGCATCGGGGTATCATAGCGCCGAATCAACAACCCTCCCTGCGACCGAACGTAGGGAGGGTTGTGTCTTGAAGAGCCATCTGAACATATTGAGCTGTCTGCAGGGTGCCGGTGCCCTACCGTTTGCGGACGAATTGCTACCGTTTGCCGAGCGGGTGGCACGCGAGGCGCTCGAGGCATTGTCGCCAACACGATGTGCCGGCTGCGAGCGCGCCGGTGCGCTTATTTGCCAAGACTGCCTGGCTGCGCTCACGCTCATCGACCCACGTCATAGCTGCACCCGATGCGGCGCCCCGTTTGGGGATTTGCTGTGCACTGAGTGTTCGGTCGAGGGCACGTCCTCGGCAATGGCGGAGGCGCTCGACCGCTGCCTGGCGTGCGCCGTCTATGCGCATCCGCTGCCGCGCATCATTAAAGCGTACAAGGACGCGGGCGAGCGACGTCTGGCTCCGTATCTGGCGGAGCTGCTCTACGACACCGCCCTGCATGCCCAGGTCGTAGCGCCCGATCGCTACGGAGGTGTGCTGTCCGGCGCGGATGCGGTGGTGTTTGTGCCTGCGACGGCGGCAGCGTTTCGGCGGCGTGGTTTTGATCATATGGAGGCCATTGCGCGCCCATTTTGCGAGCTGTCGGGTGTTCCCTTGCTCGATGCTCTCGTCAAGTACGGGCATGGCGACCAGCGCGAACTCGGTCGTGAGGAGCGCCGCGAGCGTGTCCGAGGTATGTACGAGACGGTTGAGGATGTGCGGGGCAAGCGCCTGCTGCTTATCGACGACGTTATCACCACGGGTGCGACGATGGCAGCGGCTTCGGCGGAACTCAAGCGCGCCGGTGCCACGGCCGTTGATGGCCTCGCTATCGCACGCGTTTGGTAGGGGTGGTTCAGATGGCAATAAAGATCGGGCAGCGTGGCAAGCCTGCAAGCGAGCAGCTGGCTGCTTCCGTAATTCTGACGGGCGCCTCGGCGCTACGCATGATGCGCGCCGAGCGCCGACAAATGGGTTACATCAGCTGGAGGGACCTCAGTCCCGATGAAGAGTGCCGTGTGCTGCGCGCGTCGTCGCCCTCGATCGAGGACATCTATCTTCCCGACTTGGTGCGGATTGGGGCCGCAAGCGGCGAGGTGCAAGAAGATCTTTGCTTGCTGGTGGGATCTGCGGCGCAGCGCCGCCGCATGCCTGGCGTGGGCTGGTCCGTATGCTCTGGGTTGCCCGCCGGCTCGATTCTAGAGGTGGAACCAGGGGTGTACAGTCTATCTCCCGAGGCCCTTTGTGTTGCCGTCGCCCGCGAGGTCGGCTTCATCCAGGCGTTTGCCCTGGCCCAGGAACTATGCTCTAAGATTTCACTGAGCGACCGCGGGAAGTATCTGCCTCCCTACACCTCGCCTGTTACGAATAAACTTGCAAAGGACAAGGACCAGCCAGCAGATGTGGGCTACTTTGAGGTTGAGCCGGTGCTGACGCCCGATCGTCTGGCAGATTACCTCGCGGTATGCAAGGGGAACGCAGCCAAGCAGCTGCAGCGTCTGTGTCCCTATCTTTCGGAAAACCTGCGCTCACCCATGGAGTGCATCATGCTCGCTCTGTTTTCGCTTCCGTTTTCCTATGGCGGATTTGCCTGCGGTCCCTTTAAGACCGACTACAAGATTGAGTTCGATGGCCGCGCGCAGGCAATCTCGGGGATGCCGCATGCAGTTTGCGATGCGTATCAGGAAACAGCCCGGTTTGACCTGGAATACAACGGTGAGCTGGGCCATTCCTCTCGGAGGGGACGTATCCATGATGAAAAGCGCAACACGGGCTTGATTACTATGGGAATCGAGGTCGCGACGGTCAACAACGAAATGCTCTGCGACATGGAAGCGATGGAAGCGCTCGCATGGCGCATCCACCAGCGTATGGGTAAGCGATATCAGAATCGCGTAGAGGCTCGCCGAAAGAGGCAAGATGCTCTGCTGAATACGCTCCGAGCGTGCTTTGGGCTCAAGCCAGCGTAAAACTATGGCTTTATAGGGGGTCTGTTTATATGCTCTGTGCAAAAAACGGCAAATATGAGTACTGTTACTAGATTAGTGACAGCAAAAACAAAGAAACTTGGGCCGAAAATCTGGATTCAGCGAAGAGATAGTAAACGAATGTGGAATATCTTGGCGCCAAGCAGGCTGTGCGGAACTCAAAAAGGGCTCGTGAGGCGGTAATACTCTGCTACTAAATTGGTAACAGTACTCATATTTGCCGTTTTTTGCACACGGCACCCTGAGACGGGTGCCCCGGAGCTCCCCGTGGGGGAGCTCCGGGCTTCATGGGGGCACGAATGATCCGCCCCGACCTGCGAAATCTGTACTCGCGATGCGAATGACGCCCCTAACCTTAAACTTTAGCTTGAACTTAGCTATAATGCGCTACGTTCCTGCCAGGCTGTGGTTGCGGACGGACGAAATGCCCGTCCTAGTCCAAGACAGACGCGGTCAAAGGGATCCACGTAAGCGACCGCGTGCGCGCGGCGCGATCATGGCGCGTCCTAGATGTAAGCCGCACCGTCCGTTCTACTTTCTTTGGGGCAATACCGCCTCGCGGGCGAGCGGGCCAGTCGTGAAGGTGGCTGCGGCCTCCCGAGCAAACACCCCGGTGCGCAAGTGTGGGGTCAAATACCAGGTCAGCTGGTGGGAACAACCTGATATTCCGTGCAACGCACGGATCGTATACGACACAGAAGGCAGGGTAGTGGACATGGTGAGGGGCAGCTTGATGCACGCGGCTCGGTTAGGTGCTGGGACCGCAGCGGTCATCGCCGTTTTGGGCCTGAGCGGATGCGCGTTCAACCCGCTGTCTACGTTCACGACTCCCACGATCGACCAGATCGAGTACGAGACCGTCACGCCGGCCGTGTCGGACGACGCCCTGGTCACTCCCGGAACCCTGACGGTCGCCCTCGATACTTCCGATGCGCCGCAGGCCATGCAGGACGCCGACGGCGAGCTCACGGGGTATGCGGTTGACGCCGCCCGCGCCCTCGCAAGCCGCATGGGCCTTAAGGTCTCCTTTGTCGATGCGTCTTCGGCAGGTTCCGCGCTCGGCGACAAAAAGGCCGATATCTTTATCGGCGAGATTAACTCCACGGACGGGGACATTAGCTCGCTCGGCACCTGCCTGTACGATGCCACTTCCGTGTTCGGTAAAACTAGCGATGGTGGGTCGCTAAGCGTTTCCACCGATACCCTTAACACGTCCACCCTGGGCGTTCAGATGTCCTCGGCCTCGCAGGAGGCGCTTGCTAAGCAGAGCATCACCGCCAACCAAAAGACCTACTCCAACATCAACGAGTGCTTTGAGGCGCTCGAGTCCGGCGAGGTCGACTATGTGATCTGCGACTCCACGGCCGGCGGCTATCTTGCACGCCTGATGAGCGAGGTCTCCTATGCCGGTGCGCTCGAGGCGCCCTCGACGCTCGGTGTTGCGGGCCTCTCGTCCAATGACAAACTGTGCCGTGCCGTGAGCGATGCCCTCGACGGCATCACGGTCGACGGTACGCTCGAGGCAGTCCACTGCGTCTGGTATGGCACGATGCCCTACGACCTCACCACTAAGACGGTTTCGGGCGCTAACGTGCAGCCGGGCGGCTCTGAGTCCAGTGAGACCACGTCCTCCGGCAGCGAGTCCTCCGATTCCAACAATGAGACCGCATCCTCCGAGGACAAATCGTCCAGCCAGGAAGCCACCATCACCGACGACGACATTAACAAACTCAATAGCTAGTTATTGCTAGGGGTGGTGTCTCCTATACGTTGGAAAGGACACCTCTTCACGGTTTCAACACGCACTGCCGGACTTCCCCAATAGGGGAGCCCGGCTTTTTCATCCCTATAAAACCAGCAGGTCAAAGCCAATTTTTGGGACCAAATATAAAGCCGCCAGCTCCCTCCTATAGCGCACTTTGCCACAGAAAAGTGCGAGACTTCGGTATGCGGTATCAAGCAATCGTTATTCGGGTCTTTGGGAATCCGCGTGATTAAATGCACGGCAATGGGTACATAGCCAGTACAGTAAGTCCCCGAGGCAGATTGGAGCCACGTATGGATATCAAGGTTTCTGGACGCAAGACGACGGTAACCGATGCTCTGCGTGCGCATGTGGATGAGAAGATCGGCGAGGCGCTCAAGGTTTTCGATATCGAGCCCATGACGGTCGACGTTGTACTTCGCTATGAGAAGAACCCCTCGAACCCCAACCCGGCAATCGTCGAGGTCACGGTTCGTGCCCGCGGTTCGGTGATTCGCGTTGCCGAGCACGGTGCAGATATGTACGCCGCCATCGACCTCTCCGCCGATAAGGTCACCCGCCAGCTGCGTAAGTTCAAGACCAAGGTCGTGGACAACCGCCAGGGCGGTGCCAGCGCCGCGGATGTCGCGCCGGTCGAGCGCGTCGAGGATCTGGCCGACCTGCTGCTGCCCGAGGAGGAGGACGACCTGCTCGTCCGCGAGAAGGTCATCGATGTCACCCCGATGACCGAGGAGCAGGCGCTGGTGCAGACCGATCTGCTGGGCCACGACTTCTACGTGTTCGAGAACGCGACGACCGGTCTCATCAATGTGGTGTATCACCGTAAGAATGGTGGATATGGCATCATCAAGCCCCGCATCGAAACACTTGACGAGTAAAATACGTTAACTTGCATGAGTTAACGGTTGGCGGCCATCCCATGCGGGTGGCCGCCTTTTTTACGTAAGGAGTCGCTTTGATGGACAAGGCTGCATCTACCGGCCATTCTGACCGCTGCCGCATCGTCGTCGATACCTGCTGCGACTTTAGCCCCGAGGTCGCCGCGAACCTCGATGTCGATATCCTGGGTTTCCCCTTCATTATCGATGGCGAGGAGCGCACGGATGACATCTGGTCGAGCATCACACCCAAGGAGTTCTACGACCGCATGCGCGCCGGTGCCCGCGTGTCCACCTCGGCTGTGTCGCTCGGTCGCTATATCGAGTTCTTTACCGAGTGCGCCAAAGAGGGTACGCCCACGGTCTACCTGTGCTTTACCTCGGCGCTGTCGTCGAGCTACAACTCCGCGTGCCAGGCGGCAGATGCCGTGCGCGCCGAGTATCCCAACTTTGAGCTCTACGTGGTCGACAACGCTCTGCCCTGCGCGACCGGCGCGCTCTTGGCGCTCGAGGCCGTGCGCCAGCGTTCGGCGGGACTGACCGCCAAGCAGCTGGTCGATTGGGCAAACGAGGCAAAGACCTACGTGCACGGCTACTTTACGCTCGAGAGCTTCGACGCACTGGCTGCCGGCGGCCGCATTCCTCCCGCGGCGGCGCAGCTCACGGCAAAGCTCGACGTCAAGCCCGAGCTCTCCTACGACCTGGCCGGCTCGCTGTCGCTGATCGGCGTCAACCGCGGCCGCAAGAAGGCGCTCAAGTCCATCCTCAAGTCGTTCCGCGAGAACTACGTGCCCGATCGCGCCATGCCCATCGCCATCATGACGGCCGATGCCGAAAAGGATGGTGACTGGCTCGAAGCCGCCATCCGCAAGGAGGAGGGTTGCGCCGACGTCACGATCATTCGCGGCTCCGTGGGTCCCACCATCGGCTCGCACGTGGGCCCCGGCATGGTGGGCTGCGCGTTTTGGGGTAAGAACCGCGCCGACAAGGCGTCGCTTTCCGACCGTATCGCCCGCCGCGTGCGCGGTCAGTAGGCAAGCGCTGCGTCCGTAATCGCCCTCGACTCACAGCCCAAACGCTGGCACCGAGTATTCAACCTGGTAACAACACCCAACCCAAAAGGAAAGGTTTCATGGCAAACAAGCTCTCTGTCGCATTTATCGGCACCGGAATCATGGGTGCCCCCATCGCCGGTCACATTCTGGACGCCGGCTACCCCGTCACGGTTAACAACCGCACCAAGTCCAAGGCCGTGGCGCTCATCGAGCGCGGTGCCGTCTGGGCCGATAGCCCGGCCGAAGCCGCCGCAGACGCCGACGTCGTCTTTACCATGGTGGGCTATCCTTCCGAGGTCGAGGAGCTCTACCTGGCGGGCGACGGCCTGCTCGCGTGCACTAAGCCGGGCGCGGTCCTGATCGACCTCACCACGAGCTCGCCCGAGCTCGCCCGTGACATTGCCGAGGCCGCTCAGGTTTCTGGTCGTATGGCGTTTGACTGCCCCGTCACCGGCGGCGAGTCGGGTGCTATCGCCGGCACGCTCACGGCTATCGTGGGCGCTACCGAGAACGACATCGCCCCGGTCCGCGACATCCTTGCCACCTTTGCGGCCAACATCTGCTGCTTCGACGGCGCCGGCAAGGGCCAGGCTGCCAAGCTCGCCAATCAGGTGTCGCTGGGCGCCTGCATGGTCGGCATGGCGGACGCCATGGCATTTGCCGAGCTGAGCGGCCTTGACCTGGAGAAGACCCGCCAGATGATCCTGGGCGGCACCGGTAAGTCCGGCGCCATGGAGAGCCTGGCGCCCAAGGCGCTCGACGGCGACTACAAGCCCGGCTTTATGGTCGAGCACTTCATTAAGGACCTGCGTCTGGCGCTCGCCTACGCCGATGATCGCGAGCTCGCGCTGCCCGGCGCCGACGTCGCCTTTACGCTCTATGACATGCTCGACGCCATCGGCGGCGCCAAGCTGGGTACCCAGGCCATCACGGTCCTCTATAAGGAGGAGGCCGACGCCATTGCCGCCGGTCTGGACTGGTCGCAGTATCGTCCCGAGGAGCATGGTGCCCACGAGGAAGGCTGCGGTTGCGGCGAGCATGGCGACGACCACGAGTGCGGTTGCGGCCACCACCATGGCGAGGACCACGAGTGCTGCGGCGGCCACGGCCATGACGACGGCCACGAGTGCTGCTGCGGCCACCATCACGGGGAGTAGCGCCCATGAGCTGGACGTTCGTGGTGCTTGCGCTGGTGCTCTTTCTCTTTGCGATCTACATCGGCTTTTTGTGCGGCCAGTGGGCGTGCGAAAAGCGCGTCATCACCAAGCGCGACTACTGGATTGCCAATTTTGCAGGAGCGGCGGCAGTCGTCCTGCTGACCTGGGTGTTCTCGCTGTTCCCGCTGGTGCAGTTTGCGCCGATCGGCTGGCTCGGCGGTTTTATCGCCGGTCTTAAGATGAGCTTTGGCGAGTCCGTCGGCCCATGGCGCAAGCACGATGAGGTCTTTAACGTCAACAAGGCACACCGCGCCGCCGCCGATGCGGGCGACGCCGAGGAGCGCCGCCGCGCGCGTCACAATGGCGCGGCCGACCGACAGCTCATCTCGGTCACCGATGACAGCAAGGGTGCTGGCAAGCACGCTAAGAAATAGTAAGAAGAGGTAACTATGGCAGAAAACAAGGAAGAACAGCTCACCGACGAGGAGCTGGCACAGCTTCAGCTGGCAGAGGAGAACGAGAACGCCGTCGACCGTCTGGTCAAGGAGCTCGGCTGCCCCACGCGCCGTATCCGCCAGTTTGCCGCCCGCGTACTGCACCTGCTGGCCGAGCGCGATCCGCAGCGCGTCGTGCCCTGCGTGCCCGCGCTGATCGAGGCACTCGACCGCCCCGAGGCTCAGACCCGCTGGGAGGCCCTCGATGCCCTGGCGGCGCTCGCCGCCACCTGCCCCGAGCAGCTGGGCGATGCCTTTGAGGGCGCCGAGACCGCGCTGTTCGACGAGATTTCGTCCACGCTGCGCTATGCCGCCTTCCGCCTGCTGTGCGTGTGGGGCGCCACGAGCGTCGAGCGTTCGCGCGAGGCTTGGCCCATTCTGGACGAGGCCATCCAGTGCTACCACGGCGACCTCGAGTATCGCGACATGCTCGGTTGCCTGTACGAGTTTGGCCAGGGCGAGATCGACGCCGAGGTCGCCGAGAAGCTCGCGCTGCGCCTTAAGTTCGATGCCGAAAACGGCAAGGGCAGCTATCTCAAGGCCCGTTCGAGCGAGATTTGCGAAATGCTTGTTAAACGTTTTGGCCTGGATCTCTCCAAAAAGAAGAAGCGTGCTAGCGTTAAAAAATCTGACGACGCCGAAGACGAGGAGTAACAGATTATGGCGCACGATGTAGTCCTGATCCCCGGTGACGGTATCGGTCCCGAGATTACGCAGGCCATGCGCCGCGTGGTCGAGGCCACCGGTGTCCAGATCAACTGGAACGTCCAGGAGGCCGGTGCCGGCGTCATGGACGAGTTTGGCACGCCACTGCCCCAGCACGTGCTCGATGCGGTCGCCGAGACCAAGGTTGCCATCAAGGGCCCCATCACCACGCCGGTCGGTACGGGTTTCCGCAGCGTCAACGTGGCCCTGCGCAAGCACTTCGACCTGTATGCCTGCGTGCGCCCCTGCCTGTCGCAGCCGGGCGACGGCTCGCGCTTCCGCGACGTCGACCTGGTCATCGTGCGCGAGAACACCGAGGACCTCTACGCCGGCATCGAGTTCGATGAGGGCGCTGCCGAGGTCGAGGAGCTCTCGCAGCTCGTCGAGCGCTCGGGCCAGAAGACCTTCGCCGCGGATTCCGCCATCTCGATCAAGCCCATCTCCATCGCCAAGAGCCGCCGCATTGTGGAGTATGCCTTTGAGTATGCCCGCCGCTGCGGCCGCAAAAAGGTGACGGCCGTGCATAAGGCCAACATCATGAAGGCGACCGATGGCCTGTTCCTGCGCGTTGCGCGCGAGGTGGCCGCCAACTATCCCGATATCGAGTTCAACGACAAGATTGTCGACGCCACCTGCATGGGCCTGGTCCAGAACCCCAACGACTTCGATGTCCTGGTGCTGCCCAACCTGTACGGCGACATCGTGAGCGACCTGTGTGCCGGTCTGGTGGGCGGCCTGGGTATGGCTCCGGGTTCCAACATCGGTGCCGACTGCGCCATCTTCGAGGCAACGCACGGCTCCGCGCCCGATATCGCCGGCCAGGATATCGCCAACCCCACGGCCGAGATCCTCTCTGCGGCTATGATGCTCGATCACCTGGGCGAGAACGACGCGGCCAATCGCATTCGCGCCGCCGTTTCTGCTACGCTCGACGAGGGTGAGCAGGTTACCGGCGACGTTCGTCGTGCCCAGACCGGCTCCGTCGAGGGCGCTGTGGGCACGCAGGCCTTTGCCGATGCCGTTATCGCGCACCTGGCCTAAGGCATGCAGACTGCAAACGCCTAAATAGTACTTAAGTGTTTGCGTATAACCTGAGAATCAATACGCCCGGCGCTCTGTCGGGCGTATTCTATTGCGGACTATGTTTCCTAACAAGGAGTAACTGATATGGGTCTGATTCAAAAGAAGGACGAGAAGGACGAGATCGACGGCATCCAGATCATCGAGCGCGGCGAAGGCCCCGACGGTGACGAGGACGAGAAGATCGATCTGGTCGCCGGTACGTCTGCCGAGCACATTGCCGCCGGCACGACGGCCGAGGAGGAGGACGCTCGCCTGGAGGCAAAGATCGCCGCGGACGCCGCCGACGAGAACCTCATGCCCGAGGAACAGGACGAGGACGACGACTCCGACGCGGACGACCATGCATCCAAGCACAAGAAGACGATGATTGCCGCCTTTGTTGTCGCTATCGTGATCGCTGCTGTGGTCGGCTTCTTTATCGGCAACGGTGGTTTTGGCGGCAAGGGCGTCGGCTCGGCGACCCTCACCGAGGACCAGCTCGATTCGACCGTGGCAAGCTACAGCTACAACGGCAAGAAGAGCGACATCACCGCGCGCGAGGCCATTGAGAGCCAGTACAGCCTCGACACCGTCAAGGATGGCGATGGCAACTACACCGCTCCCTCTGCCGACGTCATCCTGTCCTACGTGCGCAACAAGATTCTGCTCGATGCTGCCGAGGACGAGGGCATCACCGTCTCTTCCAAGGAGATGAAGAAGTACGCCGAGGATTCCATCGGCACCTCCGACTACAAGACCATGGCCACGCAGTACGGCGTGTCCAAGGACCAGGCCAAGCAGATCGTCCGTCAGTCCGCGACGCTGCAGAAGCTCTACAAGAAGAAGGTCGGCGACAGCTCCGCAAGCATGCCGACCGCTCCGACCGAGCCCTCTGACGGCAACGAGGAGACCGCGAGCAAGGATTACGCCGACTACATCATCAACCTTGCCGGTGACGAGTGGGATAGCGAGAAGGGCACCTGGAAGGATGCCGACAGCACCTATGCCAAGGCCTTTGCCGATGATGCCTTTACGGCCGATAGCGCTACCTACAAGCAGGCCATGACCGCCTATTACACCGCCTACCAGCAGTACTCTTCGCAGGCTTCGAGCGCCAGCTCCAAGTGGACCGAGTATGCTAACGGCCTCTACGCCAAGGCCAACATCAGCATCTACGGCCTGTTTGCGTAAAGAGTCGCACGGCTCATCGAGCATCTAGCCGATAGACAGCAGAAAGTCCGCCAGTACGGAAGTCGTTCTGGCGGACTTTTTGCGTTGAGGGCGTGATTGGCGGCTTAATTATGGCTATTCATCTTTAAGTCCAAAAAGGCTATCGGCTTCATCGTCGGATATATATTCCAGTACATCGCCCGGTTGGCAGTCGAGTGCCCGACATATCGCGTCAAGAGTTGAAAAACGTATGGCAGAAACCTTGCCCGTCTTAATGCGTGACATATTGACCTGGGAGATGCCCACGCGTTCCGCAAGCTCTTTGGATGAGATCTTGCGTTCGGCGAGCATGCGGTCAAGCCGCAGAATAATCATGGATTCCTCCTAGAGCAACTCGTCATCTTGTTTTTGCAGGATATACCCGTAGCGGAAGATGCTGGCAATCAGGCAAATAATCAGGCCTGCAAAGAGCATGGAGGGCTCGAATAACTGGCCGGCGAACGCATCCGTAAAGCTGCCGCCAAATCCTAAGAGTATCATTCCCGTGATTACGGCACCAAGAAGCCTCACGGCAACGCCGCCGATAAGGAATAAATGTCCTACTCGACGAAGTGTCTGGTTACATTCAAGGTCAAAGGGCCTGCCTTCCTTTTCAATGTTGAAGAAAAGCCTGCGCACGCTTATCGCGATGGTAAGCGCGAGGCATGTCATCAAGAGGCTCCCTATGGCAGTGTGGCCATCGTGTGCGACGAGCATAAGTGGGGCCTGCGCATCGGTACCGACAATAGCCAGGCACGGCCCTTCGCCGGCTTGAAGTTCTACGGATTGGAGGCACGACCCTTGGGAGAGGCCGGGCAATATAAGTAGAAGGTCAATCGCAATGACTGCGAGGAGTCCCAGAGCGAGCGCTGTGGTAATGCAGATTGTGGCCCATTTGCAGATGCGAGCGAGCTTCCTCAGTTTGGCTATCGTCTGTTCGCGGCTGATGGTTTCATTCGATATAGATGCGTTTCGGTGGACCATAACCCCTCCAATCGGCGTTTTGGATGATACTTGTATCATATCAAAATTAACGATAAACGATAAATAATTACGTATACTGAGTAAGTAATGATTGAAAACGATTAGCGTGAGCTATTAGCTCATTTTGGATGCCGGAGTTTGGCGTTCGGGGGATGAGGACAAATGCCAAAAACTTCCCGTGATCGCGCAAGCGCTCCATCGCGCTTCCCTAATTCATCTGGGAAAACAACTGCAAACGATTGCAAGTAACCGGTGAACGGTCGAAAACTACCGTTCACCGATAATCTCAAAACTGGTTCTAACTGGTATTAAGTCAAAAAGACCAATTCACATATCTTCACAATGACCTGCAATTTTTCTTCACGCTATTTTTAGCCGCCCTGCGTTGTTTAGACACAGGAAAAGATCCGATCTTTTGCCAAAGCATTTCGAAACGGTTTCAAAACCGCAGGTAGAAGTGTTAACGACCGGTAAACGGTCGATTTATCACCGTGAGCGGTGCAAAAACGTTTTACCGTATGAATCAAGGAAAGCGACCTCTTCTGGGGTGATATAGTGACAACAACACGTCACGTGGTTACTACCAGTTTAGAAACCACTGGTCTTCAAAGAACGCTTTCCAAGAAGCTTTAAGGGCGAGCGCCCGCTGGCTTCCGAAAATCATCGGACTCAGATTGTACACACCTTCGGAAGGGAAATTTGAATGGTTGGCTTTATTCTTACCGGTCATGGACAGTTCGCACCCGGCCTTGCAAGCGCTATCGCGATGGTTGCCGGCGACCAGCCTGCTTTTACCGTCGTTCCTTTTGAGGGCGACCAGGCCGCATCCTACGGTGAGGATCTCCGCGCCGCTATTACCGCCATGCGCGAGGAGTGCGATGGCGTGCTCGTCTTTACCGACCTGCTTGGCGGCACCCCGTTCAACCAGTCGATGATGATTGCCCAGGATGTCGACAACGTCGAGGTTCTGACTGGCACCAACCTTCCCATGGTTATTGAGCTTCTGTTCCTCCGCGGCAATGCCACGCTCGCCGAGCTTGGCGAGCAGGCCGTGACCGTTGGCCAGACGGGCGTCACCGCCCAGACGGTCGCATCCGTTGCCAGCTCCGAGGAAGAGGATATCTTCGGCGACGAGGACGGCATCTAATGGCCGATTTCGGAGCCAACGTCCTGAGCTCCTCGGTCGCCCTTTTAGGCCTGCTTGTCATCATGGGCTTGATTTACACCATCTGGTCGCAAATCAACATGAAGAAGAAGCAGAAGTACTTCAAGGAGCTGCACACCGAGCTCAAGCCGGGTCAAGAGGTTCTTTTCGCCGGCGGTATCTACGGAACCGTCAAAGGCATCGAAGGCGAGAAGGTCCAGATCAAAGTCCGATCCGGAGCCGTCGTAGATGTTTCGCGTTACGCGATTCAGGAGATCAAGTAACTGTCGTCAGCAAATAACGAAAGGAAGCTGATCAACATGGCAGAACCCAACATTCTTCTTACCCGCATCGATAACCGACTGGTTCATGGTCAGGTTGCCACCCAGTGGAACTCCACCCTGGGCTCCAACCTCATCCTCGTCGCCAACGACGACGTGGCGTCCAACACCATGCGCCAGAACCTCATGAAGATGGCCGCTCCCGCCGGCGTCGCTACGCGTTTCTTCTCTCTGCAGAAGACCATCGACGTCATTGGCAAGGCGAGCCCGCGCCAGAAGATCTTCATCGTGGCCGAAACACCGGAAGACGTGCTTACGCTCGTCAAGGGCGGTGTGCCTATAAAGAAGGTAAACATCGGCAACATGCACATGTCGGAAGGAAAGCGCCAAGTCGCCACCTCCGTCGCAGTTAACGACGAGGATGTCGCTGCGTTTAAAGAGCTGCAGGAATTGGGGGTGGAGTTGGAGATCAGGCGCGTTCCGAGTACGCCTGTTGAGGACACGAGCAAGCTCTTCTCGTAATCCTCGTGATCCACGTTGTCAGGAGTGAAACCCTGACGTTCTGTACGTGATATCCAAAGTGCGTACATACATTTTGAAAGGAGGAGCAAGATGGAATACTCGATCATCCAGATCGCTCTGGTCTTCGTCGTCACGTTCATCGCGGCAATCGACCAGTTTGACTTCCTCGAGTCTCTCTATCAGCCCATCGTCACCGGCGCCGTCATCGGTCTTATCCTTGGCGACCTCAACACCGGTCTTCTCGTGGGTGGTACCTATCAGCTCATGACGATCGGCAACATGCCGATCGGAGGCGCTCAGCCGCCTAACGCCGTCATCGGCGGCATCATGGCAGCCATTCTCGCTATCGCCACGGGCCTCGAGCCCAACGCGGCAGTCGGCCTCGCCATTCCGTTCGCTCTGCTTGGCCAGCTTGGCGTTACCCTGGTCTTCACGCTTATGTCCCCGCTTATGTCCACGGCCGATAACATGGCTCACAACGCTGACACCAAGGGTATCGAGCGCCTGAACTACTTCGCCATGGCTCTGCTCGGCCTGATCTTCGCTGTCGTCGTCACCCTGTTCTTCATCGCTGGCGCTACCATTGGTCAGACCATCGCTTCCGCCATCCCGACTTGGCTGCAGACCGGTCTGTCCGCTGCAGGCGGCATGATGCGCTTCGTCGGCTTCGCCGTCCTGCTCAAGGTTATGATGAACCGCGATATGTGGGGCTTCTTCCTCATGGGCTTCGGCCTCGCGCTCATCACCGTTGCCAACGATTCGCTGGCAACCCCTGCTCTGCTCATCCTCGCTCTCATCGGCTTCGGCATCGCTTTCTGGGACTTCCAGCAGCAGACCGAGCTGAAGGGTGCAGCTGTTTCTGACGGAGGTGACTTCGAAGATGGCATCTAATGAGTATGTGATCCCGGAGCACTACGAGGATCTCACTCCTGCTCCGCAGCTCGACCAGAAGACCCTCAACAAGATGGCTTGGCGCTCCTGCTTCCTGCAGGCCTCGTTCAACTACGAGCGTATGCAGGCCGCTGGCTGGCTCTACTCCATCATCCCCGGTCTGGAGAAGATCCACACCAACAAGAACGACCTCGCGGCTTCCATGAGCCACAACCTGGAGTTCTTCAACACCCACCCGTTCCTCGTCACCTTTGTTATGGGCATCGTGCTTTCGCTCGAGCAGAACAAGGTTGACATCCCCACGATCCGCGCCGTCCGCGTCGCCGCAATGGGCCCGCTCGGTGGTATCGGTGACGCCCTGTTCTGGCTGACGCTCGTGCCTATCACGGCCGGCATCACCTCCAACATGGCCATCAACGGCAACGCCGCTGCGCCGATCATCTTCCTGGTGATCTTCAACGCCGTCCAGTTCGCTCTGCGCTTCTGGCTCATGAATTGGTCCTACAAGCTTGGCACCAGCGCTATTGACGCTCTGACCGCCAACATGCAGGCCTTCACGCGTGCCGCTTCCATCATGGGCGTCTTCGTCGTCGGTTGCCTGGTCGTCACCATGGGTGGCACCCAGATCAACCTCCAGATCCCCAACGGCACCACCCGTGGCCTTGCCCCTACTACCGTGATCGTCTCCGAGAAGGAGGCCGAGAACTTCACCGGTATGGAGGGCATCGATACCGAGACCGCTGAGGCCGGTACCATCGCCATGACCGATGAGGACGGCAACGCCCTCACCGCCGTCGATGCCGACGGCAACGAGGTCAAGTGCGGCGTCGCCGATCTGGGCAACGGCATGGAGTCCGTGACCTACGCTACCGTCACCGAGGATCCGGTCAACTTCTCTGTTGCCGACACCCTCAACACCATCGTCCCGAAGCTCGTCCCGCTTATGCTTACGCTGCTGCTTTACTACATGTTCGCTAAGCACAGCTGGACCCCGACCAAGGGCATTCTGCTGCTCTTCGTCCTCGGCATCCTGGGCGCTGGCCCGCTTGGTCTCTGGCCGAGCATCTGGTAAGGCTCTAGCTTGAGGGGTGTGTCCCTACGCGGCTCACACCCCGACCCCTTAAGCCATGTGTATGTTAAAAGCCGCGTGCTCGAAAGAGCGCGCGGCTTTTGTTTTCTTGTTGATTCGGGTGTGGCAGACAGATAATGCTAAACACCCAAGGTAGTAGCCGAGTTTGAGAAAATGGGAGGATAGGATGGCGATCGGAGCGCGTAAGCAACCGCTGTACGATCAGCTGGTCGATATTCTGACCGAAAAGATCGACCATGAATATCGCGCCGGTGACATGATTCCTTCCGAGCGCGAACTTTCGGAGCGCTATGGTCTCTCGCGCACTACGGTACGCCTGGCTCTGCAGGAACTAGAGCGTTTAGGACTGGTGGTTCGGCAGCACGGTCGCGGTACCTTTGTGACCGACCGTTCGGCAAAGGCAACCAATCTTATGCAGTCCTACAGCTTTACCGAGCAGATGCGCGCGATGGGTCGCGACCCCGAGACCACGATTCTCGAGTTTTGCGAGATGGAGGCCGATAAGAATCTGGACGAGCATATGGGATTGCGTATCGGTGATCGCATTTTTAAGCTTAAGCGCCTTCGTTCTGCCGACAATATGCCCATGATGGTCGAACGCAGCTATCTACCAGTTCGTCAATTTCTGTCCCTAAAGCGACCGCTGCTGGAGCGTAAGCCGCTTTACGATGTGATTGAGCAAGACTTTCAGCAAAAGATACGCGTGGCCGAAGAGGAGTTCTATGCGAGCATAGCCCGTCCCACCGACGCCCACCTTTTGGGAATTGTCGAGGGCTCGCCTGTGCTCGATTTGGTCAGGACTACGTATAACGAGTCAAACGAGGTTGTGGAGTATACACTCTCGGTTGCTCGTGCCGATCAGTTTAAATACAAGGTTTACCACCAGCGTAGCGACTAGTGTTCGCATCGTATCCATATGATGATTCTTTGCATTTAACTGGTTACTACCAGATAACCAACTGAAGTGTATAATTGCACGTCAGAGGATTACTTCTAGAGAGAGGTATTAGAAATGTTCGAGAAGAGTGTCGAGGAGCTCACCGAGCTCGGCGCCCAGATCACCACGGCCGAGATTGCTCAGCAGCCCGAGCTTTGGCGTGATACGCTCAACATCTATCGCGAGAACAAGGAGGCCATCGAGGCCTTCCTGGCCGAGGCTCGCGCTATGGGCGAGGGCCGTCTGTCCGTTGTCTTCACCGGTGCCGGTACGTCCGACTACGTTGGCGATACCTGTGCCCCGTACCTGCGTCACGCTGGCAACACTGATCTCTACGACTTTAAGCCCATCGCCACGACCGACATCGTGAGCGCCCCGCGTGACTTCCTGCACGCCGAGGATCCCACGCTCGTGGTTTCCTTTGCCCGCTCTGGCAACAGCCCCGAGAGCCTTGCCGCCGTTGCCGTTGCCAAGGAGCTCGTCCACAACGTCAAGTTCCTCAACATCACCTGCGCTCCCGAGGGCAAGCTCGCCGTCGAGTCTGCCGATGATCCCAACGCGCTGACGCTGCTCATTCCGCGCGCCAACGACAAGGGCTTCGCCATGACCGGTTCTTATTCCTGCATGACCCTGCTCTCCACCCTTATTTTCGACACTGCCTCTGACGAGCAGAAGGCCGAGTGGGTCGAGACAATTGCCAAGATGGGCGAGGAGGTCATCTCCCGTGAGCCCGAGATCGCCGATTACCTGGCTGGCGACTTCAACCGCGTGACCTACTTGGGTTCTGGCTCCTTCGGTGGCCTTGCCCAGGAGAGCCAGCTCAAGATCCTTGAGCTCGCTCACGGTCTGGTCGCTACTTCCTACGACACCTCCATGGGCTATCGTCACGGACCTAAGTCCTTCGTCGACGATAAGACGCTCGTCTTCGTGTTCGTCAATAACGACGCCTACACCCGTCAGTACGACATCGACATCCTCAACGAGATCGGTGGCGACGAGATCGCTCAGCACACCATCGCCGTTCAGCAGGAAGGTGCCACCGTCTATGAGGGTGAGTCCTTCACCTTTAAGGGCTACGAGGCACTTCCCGAGGGCTACCTTGCTCTGCCGTTCGTGATGTTTGCCCAGGCTATCAGCCTGCTCAACTCCGTGCGCGTGGGCAACACGCCCGATACGCCGAGCCCCACCGGCACGGTCAACCGCGTGGTTAAGGGCGTGACGATTCACCCCTTCACCGCTTAATCGCGTCCCCCCTGTAAGGGCGCCCGTCCGCTCATAACGGCGGGCGGGCGCTTTTTGTTTTTACATGGACCGGGTATAAGTATCACCACGGTCAACTGCTTCAAGAAGCAAGGAGTGCATATGAGCACATACGCAATTAAGGCTGACAAGTTCTTCTTGCCGGCAGGCCCGCAACTGGGCGGCTATCTTATGGTCGAGGATGGCGTCTTTGGCGCCTGGCAGGCCGACGAGCCCTCTTGCGAGATTAAGGACTACACGGGATCGTGGATCGCACCGGGTATGGTCGATACTCACATCCATGGCTTCTACAACCACTCAACTACCGATAACGATCCCGAGGGCATCGATATCAGCTCGACCGAGCTCGCCCGTCGCGGTACCACCAGCTGGCTGCCCACGACGTTCACCGATGGCGTCGAGCAGATCAAGGACGCCTGCGCTGCCATCGCTCAGGCGGACGAGGGTCGCGGCCCCGACTTCTGCGGTGCCCGCATTCAGGGCATCTACCTGGAGGGCCCCTTCTTTACCATGAAGCACGTGGGCGCGCAGAACCCCGCTTACCTCATCGATCCCTCTGAGGAGGTCTTCGATCAGTGGCAGGAGGCTGCGGGTGGTCGCATCGTTAAGAGCGCCATGGCGGCCGAGCGCGACGGTGCCGCTGCTTATGCGGCTGCTCTGAACGCCAAGGGTGTGGTGACCAGCATCGGTCACTCCGACGCCACCTACGATGAGTGCATCGCCGCCATCAACGCCGGTGCCAGCTGCTTTACGCATACCTATAACGGTCAGCGCGGGCTGCATCACCGTGAGCCCGGTGTCGTGGGCGCTGCCATGTCCACGCCCGAGACCTACGCCGAGATCATCTGCGACGGCAAGCACGTAAACCCTGCCGCCATCAAGGCGCTGCTGCAGGCAAAGGGCTGGCAGCACACGGTGCTCATCACCGACTGCCTGGGTTGCGGCGGCATGCCTGAGGGCAGCTACACCAGTGGTGGCATGGACGTCATCATGAAGGACAGCCTGTGCTGGCTCGCCGACGGCAAGAGCATTGCCGGCTCGGTGCTCACGCTTGCCCAGGGCGTCAAGAACATCGTCGACTGGGGCATCGCCAGCGCCGATATCGCTATTCGCATGGCAACCGAGGTGCCGGCACGCTCCGCGCACATCGAGGATAAGTGCGGCAGCATCATGCCGGGTCGCGACGCCGACTTTGTCGTGTTCGACCATGAGCTCACCCTCGTCGAGACGTATGTTGGCGGCCAGAGCGTCGGCAACGCCTTTACCGAGTAACGATAGAAAAAGACGGCGGGCCCGAATCTGCTCGGACCCGCCGTATGGGTTAAACGCTCAAAAGCACCTTAACAGTTACAGCTTGTTAGCGATCTTCTTTGCCGTGCGCTTAACGCCGGCCACCAGGCCTCCTGCAGGATGCTCCTTCTCGTATGCTAGGCGCTTCTCGCGCTTGGCGTACTCTTCGACGATGATGTCGCCATACTCGTCTTCGATCTTGTCGAAAAAGTCGACGGCGCCCTTAATTTCCTCAGCGGTCGGGTGTCCCTTTTGGACACCGCCGGCGAGCTTGAACGGACCCCACGTATCAAAGCCGGGGCAGCCGTAGACACCCATAAAGATGGCCTGCCTCATGCGGCAGATGCCATCGATATCCTTGCCGTACCACTTGTTTTTGCCACCGTAGGTCATAAGGCCAAACACCTTGTCCTGCGGCTGCAGCACGTTCGTGAGCACGCGTGCCATGTCCTTGTCGATCTCGGAGTAATAGATGCCCGTGGCGACACCGATCAGATGATATTCGTGCAGGTTGGGATACTCGTTTTTACCGAGTGACTTCACGTCGAGGGTATCGATTTCGGGGTGCGCCTCGACGATGGCGTCCACGAGCTTTTTCGTATTGCCGTGATGGCGCGAGGCGTAGAGGATGATGGTTCGCATAAGAAGGCCTTTCAGCTGTAATTGCATCAATGTCTGTATGGTACCCCGTTACATGGCGGGGATACCGGACGCATCGATGAACGTGCGGGTTTGTCCTTTGGTCAGGGCCGAGACGGGTTCTTGCGAGCAAAAAGCAGTTGTTCGAAAGGATGGGCAATGGAATACGCTCTCTCCAACGATTCGATTTCTATTAAGGTGTCCACGGCTGGTGGTTCGTTTACCTCGATTGAGGCCGGAGGTCGCGAGTATCTGTGGCAGGGCGATCCCGCCGTGTGGTCCGGCCAGGCACCAATTTGCTTCCCGATTTGCGGAGGCTTGCGCGATAACAGCGCCATGACGTTTGCCGGGCATCATGTAAAGCTCGCTCGCCACGGGTTTGCGCGCAAACAGGAGTGGAGGCTGCTGAGTCAAGGCGAGAACGAGCTGGCGATGTGCCTGGCTTCGGAGGATAACGCCGCGCTGCTGAGCGATTATCCGTATCCGTTTAAACTTGTCGCCCGCTATACGCTCGAGGACGCTGCCGTGCGCGTTTCCTACGAGGTCACCAACGAGGGAACCGAGGACATGCCGTTCTTTATCGGCGGTCATCCCGGCTTTAGGTGTCCGCTCGATGAGGGCGAGGCCTATACGGACTACGAGCTGCGCTTTGAGAAAGACGAGGCTGCGGAGCTCTGCACCGCCGTTCCCTCGACTGGATTGATTGACGTGGCAAACCGCTCCAAGAACCCCATGGTGGGAAAGACGCTGCCCCTGTCGCACGAGCTCTTCGATTTTGCGGAGACCATCTTTGATGTGCTCGAGAGCCGTCAGGTCACGCTTTCCAAAAAGGGCGAGGACAAGGGCGTCCGCCTGAGCTTTGAGGGCTTCCCGTATCTCATTGTGTGGAGTAAGCCCGAGGGCGATTTTGTGGCAGTTGAACCCTGGGGCGGCCTTTCGACCTGCTCCGATGAGGACGACGTGCTTGAGCACAAGCGCGGCTGCCTTATCGCCAAGCCCAAAGAAACCATCGTGCGCTCGTTCACGATTGAGATCCTGTAATTCCGTTTTGTCGACTCGTATCGCGAGGCACAAGGAGCCTGCGAGATAAGGAGCTAAAAATGATCCTCACCGTTACGATGAACCCGTCTGTCGATACGCGCTATCAGCTCGATGAGCTCGTCATCGACGACGTCAACCGTGTGACGCCCGAAAAGACCGCCGGCGGCAAGGGCCTTAACGTAGCCCGCGTCCTTGGTCAGCTGGGCGACGACGTTGTGGCAACCGGTTTGCTCGGCGGACACATGGGCGCCTACATGGCTGAGCTCATGGCTGCCCACGGCATTAAGAATGATTTTGTGCCCCTCAAGGGCGACACTCGCATTTGCC